>CAZIEI010000030.1:0-7871 GCA_964538705.1 uncultured Spirochaetales bacterium
CCGCCATTGGCCACGGCGGTGGCCGCCTGGACCATCTGCAGTGCCGTCACGAGGATCTCCTGGCCCATGGCCAGGGTCGGCTTGGTGCGGAGTGACCAATCTTCCACGGACCGGAGGATACCGTCCTCCTCGCCCCGGAACCCCGCGCCCGTCCTCGAGCCGAATCCGAAGAAGCGGAGGGCTCGGTCGAAATCCGGCGCGCTGGTGGAATCGGAGGCGTAGCCGGCGCCCGCGTTGCAGGAGAGGCTCAGGATGAGCTGCGGCGTCACGGGACCGTGCACGCCCATGCAGCGGATAATGAAAGGATCGGCGGCGTCGGGAGCGCTATGGTAAGCGCCGTCGCACATGAAGACCGAGGTGGGCCCGATGCCGCCGAGCTGGTAGAGGCTCGCCATCGTAAACACCTTGAAGACGGAGCCCGGCTCGAAGCTGTAGTTGGCGGGGAGGTTGAGGAGGCTCTCGGGATCGGCGTTCTTGATGTCCCCCGGCGAGTAGCCCGGGTACGCGGCGTAGCCGAGGATGTCGCCGTTCCGGGGATCGGCGGCGATGTACATGATCGACTCCGCGCCGTTCTTGCTCATCGCCTCGCGCGCGTTGCGCTCCATGATGGCCTGGACGCCCGCGTCGAGCGCGAGGATCACCTGGTTCCCGAAGACCTCGCGGGCGCCCTCGGGCGGCGGCGGGGAGAGCTCCTCGTCGAAAGCGAATTCGATGCCGCCGAGACCGCGGTTGTCCTCGCCCACGTAGCCGAGGACGTGGCAGGCGGAATCGCCCAGGGGATAGACCCGGCCGGGGCGCTGCTCGACCATGAAGCCGCGGAATTTCCCCGCTTCACGCCCCTCCCTGATCCGCTTGGCCGCGTCGTGCCCGATCTGCTTGCGGACGTAGAGGAAGTCCGATCCCGATGCGGTGAGGGCCTCCTCGATGGCCGAAGGCGACATGGAGACGATGGCGGCGAGCTCGGCCACCTCGGCGGAGCGGTCGGCGGAGATGTCGGGCTTCCAGGCCGCGAGGTGGTATTGCGGCGAGGCGGCCGCCATGAGCCGCCCCTCCCGGTCCAGGATAGGGCCGCGCTCGACTACCGCGGGCGGCGCGGGCAGGACGTCCCGGGGAGAAAGCATGAGGACCATGTACCGGACGAAGATGACGAGGGCGAAGGCGGCGAAGCCCCCGATCGCCAGCCAGAATCGTCTCTTGAACCGAAGCTGGTTATCCAAATTCCGTCACCGCCTGCGGATCGAGCCTACCACCTTCCCGAGCACGGCCGCAACCGGGACGCATCCGTATTCCCGGGAATCCTCGGAGGCCGAGGGATTGTCACCGAGGAGGAGGAGCTCCCCGCCGGGCACCGCCTCGAGTCCCATGAAATGGAAGGCCTGCGCGGGCGTGAGGGCCGCCGAACCGCCGGGATACGACAGCTCGAGTCCTGAGACCGCAAGGGGATCGCCTCCCGTGGCCGCCACCCGCTTCACCGCGGTCGCGCCGATCGAGGGCGATCGCAGGACCACGAGATCGCCGCGTCGGGGTTCCGACCAGGAGAGGACGAACCTTCCACCCGCCCGAAGGCCGTAAGCGAGGCGGAAGAGGAAGACGAGGTCGCCCTGCTCGAACGTAGGGAACATGGAGGGCCCCTCTACGACGAGGGGGTTGAGGATCGAGAGGGCCAGGACGATCGCCGCCGCCGCCAGGAATAACGCCGCCGCGCCACGCCGCGCGCGCCTTCCCGATCCGCGTCCTTCCCGGCCCCTGCCGGCGGCCATTCGCCCTCCTTCGCCCGCCCCGCCAGGGAGCGCGGTATTCCGCAGCCAACTATAAATGAGGGCCCTCTTTTTGTCGATAAACGGGATGCCATGACTTTCACCATGAAACGAGCGACTTCGGGCTACGCCCGGACCCCGGGCGGCATCGGCCCCCTCATCCTCAGCCCCGGAGGCCAGAAGCCCGTCCGCCGCGCCCTCCCCCCCGGCAAGGAGAGGAGTACCCGTTCCCTCTTCCGTGGATCGGGCGAACGCGCAGCCGCGCCCGCCGCCCGGCTCTCGCGGCGCCTCTCCCGCACCGGATCCGGCCGCCGGCTCTCGGGCGCCCTCGCCTCTTTGAGGGCCTCCCTCAGGATGAAGCCGCTCCTGGACGCCGCCGCGGCCAAACCCGGCAAGATAGCTATGCTCGCCGCCGTCTCGGGCGGCATCGCGCTCTTCCTCGGCCTCGCGGCCGGCATCATCGTCATGAGCGAGCGCGCTTTCCCCCGCATGGACGGCGCCGCCGATCCCCTCGGCGGCCTCGCCGGCGCGGACCTCCTCATGCTGCTCGACGCGGGCCGCCCGGACCTGGGCGCCGACGCCGAGGCGGGCATGGTCGCTCCGGACATCTCACCCGCCCTCTCGGTCCAGGAGTACGTCCTGAAAAGGGGTGACACCATCGATTCTGTCGCCAAGCGCTTCGGGCTGAGCCGCGACAGCATCATCTCCATGAACGGGATCACGAACGCCAAGTACATCGTCGCCGGCACCGCCCTCAAGCTGCCCAACCAGAACGGGATCCTCCATAAAGTCTCCTCGGGCGACTCCCTGGCCGCCATAGCCAAGCGCTACAAGGTGGAGGTGAACGCCCTACTGGACGCCAACAACCTCGAGAGCTACGCGCTCAAGTCCGGCCAGAACCTCTTCATCCCGGGAGCCAAGCTAGACAAAATGAAGCTCCGCGAGGCCCTGGGGGATCTCTTCGCCTGGCCGGTCAAGGGAAGAGTGAGCTCCCCCTTCGGCTACCGGATCGATCCCATCGCCAAGGTGCGTCGCTTCCATTACGGCCTCGACCTCGCGGGCTGGGAGGGGATGCGGATCAACGCCGCCATGGAAGGCCGGATCATCGATACCGGGTACAACGGGAATTTCGGGAACTACGTCATCATCGCGCACTCGGGCGGATACCAGACCGCCTACGCCCACCTGAGCGTCGTCTCGGTGAGCGCCGGGACCGCGGTCGTCCGCGGGCAGAAGATCGGCGAGATGGGGAACACCGGCTACTCGACTGGCTCGCACCTCCATTTCAGCATGTATCGGAACGGGAAGGCCGTGAATCCTGTCAACTTTTTATCCAAGTGAACGCGTCCTGGAGCGATTTCCGCTTGATCAAACGGCGCTCCGGGTTTAGTATGATGGACATCCCTTCGGAGGCGAACCCGTGAGAAAAATCGTTATCGGCCTTCTCTTCCTCCTCGCCCTCTTTTCCTTTATCAGCGCGTATTCTGGCGTGCCGCGGGGCGCTTCCCAGGATACCCAGCATACGGAAGCCGCCCTCGTTACTGTTCCCCGCGTTGAATAAAAAACCATACAGGAAAAATGATCGATTTGTATAGAAAATCATAATCAGTAAATACATCGACGAAAGTTATCGGTAGTTTCTCGTGATTATCTCATTAACTCACAACAAGTAAAAAATCCTCACCTGGGAATCCCACCATTTGGCACTGATCCTGCAGTAATAGACAGCGTACGGCTTGGTCGACGAGATCGTCGATCTAAGGACGGGAAACCGCAAAGCCCTCCGGGGAGCGGGCCCGGTCCGGTCAATACTGACGGGAGCATGCCATGAGAAGAGAACGAGAGAATTCGAGCGACAAGGACGACATCCTCAAGTCCTACTTCGACCAGATACGGCGCACACCCCTCCTCACCTTCGAGGAGGAACTCGAGCTTTCGCGACGGGTCCAGGCGGGCGACGACAAGGCCCGCGACAAGCTCGTCGAATCGAACCTCCGCCTCGTCGTGAAGATCGCCCGGCAGTTCGTCACTCCGGACGTCGCCCTCATCGACCTGATCCAGGAGGGCAACCTCGGCCTCATCAGGGCCGCGCAGAAATACGACTACAACAGGAACGTGCGTTTCTCGACCTACGCGTCCTGGTGGATCAAGCAGTCCATCACCCGCTCGCTCGCGAACAAGCGCCGCGCCATACGCATCCCCCACCGGAAGGAAGAGGCCCTCAAGAAGATCCAGCGCGCGTACACTATGCTGTCGCAGGTCCTCATGCGGAGCCCCACCACCACGGAGATATCGAAGGAAACGGGGATCCAGCCCGCCGAGGTGGACTCCATCCTCGAGATGTCGAACGCCACGGTCTCGCTGGACATGGAGACTTCCATCGAAAACGGGAGCCTCATGGACGTGTTCGAGGACAGGACCTACGCGCCCGACCGCGAGGTCATCGACGCGAGCGTCAGGGAGAACACCCTGGACTTCCTCGCGCGGCTCATGGAGAAGGAAAAGAAGATCCTCATGTACCGCTTCGAGTTCTTCGGCGGCAAGAAGTACACGCTGAAGCGCATCGGGGAGGAGATGGGGATATCGCCGGAGACCGTCCGGCAGATCGAGATCCGCGCCCTCGCCAAGCTCCGCGAGAACGCCGAGGAACTCAGGGACTACGTATACGGTTGAACCGGATGGGCGTGACGCCGGGCGCGGGCTGGCCCCGCGGCTCCGGCTCGCTTGTCCCCTGTTCGCGGGCCGTGATATCCTCGGCCCATGCCCCGCCAAGCCAAGCGCTCGTCCCCGAGGAGGAAGTCCTCTGGCAGGGGCGGCGGAAAACGATCGGCATTCACGCTTTTCGCGCTCTCCACGCTCGTCTTCATCCTCTTTTCGCTCATCGTCCTCCTCATCCTGATACAGAAACCCCCCGTCGGGGAGAGCGCCTTCGCGCCCAGCGACGGCCCCTGGGAGGCGACGGCCCCGACGGCCGGCGCTGAGACCGAACCATCCCCTGAGGAGACCCCGTCAGAGGGACCCGTTCCCGCCGGTACCTTTGAACCGACGGCCACGGCCACGCCCGAGCCTGAGCCGGCCTTCCCCGGTACGGAGGAGACTCCCGCGAAGAGCCCGAAGCGCTCTCCGGCTCCCCGTCGATCGCCGAAGCCGCGGCCGGCTCCCAGCGCCTCGAAGCCGCCCTTCTCCGGACGGCCGGAACTCGTCATCGTCATCGACGACGTGGGGCACAACAGCTACCAGCTCGAGCCCTTCCTGGCCCTGCCCTTCGACGTCACATTCGCGGTCCTGCCGGGCTTGCCGCACACAGAGGAATGCGTCAAGATGCTCAAGGCCGCCGGCAAGGAGTACATCCTCCATATGCCCATGGAGGCCATCGACGGTTCCGATCCGGGCCCCGGCGCCATCCGCTCGGGCATGTCCCCGCGCGAGATCCACGCCGCCCTCGACGACGCGTTCCAGCGCGTCCCGGGCGCCGCGGGAATGAACAACCACATGGGATCGACGATATCGCGGGACCTGCCAACGATGAGGCATGTCCTGAGGTTCGCGAAGCAGCGGGGGATCTACTACCTCGATTCGCGCACGATAGGCGGCAGCGTCGCCGGCGAGGCGGCCGAGCTCGAGAAATGCTCGTATTGGGAGAGAGACGTGTTCTTGGATAACGCTCCGGATAAGGAAAGCCTCAGGATGATGATGAAAGAGGGGACGAAGGTCGCCTCCGCGACCGGTAGAGCCGTGATGATCGGCCACGTCTGGTCGGCCGAGCTCGCCCAGACCCTGATGGAGCTCTACCCGGAACTCGTCGAGGAGGGATATGACCTCGCCGCCATCTCCAGGATCATGAGGGAGAAGGACGATGAAGGTCCTGGGCATTGAGAGTTCCTGCGACGAGTGCGCCGCGGCCGTCGTGGAGGACGGGAAGCACGTCCTCTCCTCCGTCGTGGCGAGCCAGGTCTCCTTCCACGAGAAGTACCGCGGCGTCGTCCCGGAACTCGCGAGCAGGATGCACGTGGAATGGATCCAGCCTGTCGTCTCGGAGGCCCTCGACAAGGCGGGACTCGGCCCCTCGGGGCTCGACGGCGTCGCGGTAACTTCGAGGCCGGGGCTCTCAGGCTCGCTCCTCGTGGGGGTCCAGTACGCCAAGGGCTTCGCGTGGGCGGCGGGCAAACCCTGGGTCGGGGTCGACCACATCCTCGCCCACCTCTACGCGCCCCAGCTCGAGCGCGACCTCGGATACCCTTTCCTCGGCCTCCTCGTCTCGGGGGGCCACACCATCATCTGCCGCGTCCTCGGATTCGACTCGATCGAGGTGATGGGTACGACCATCGACGACGCGGTGGGCGAGGCCTTCGACAAAGTCGCCACCTTCTACGGGATCGGATATCCGGGAGGCGCGGCCATCGACAAGCTCGCAAAGGACGGGGATCCGACGGCCTTTCGCTTCCCCTCGCCCAAGATGGAGAAGGGCGACCACGCCTACGACGTGTCCTACTCGGGGCTCAAGACCGCGGCCATAAACCAGCTCGAGCGCTTCAGGCGCCCCGGCCACCAGGGAAAGGCCCAGGCGGACATCGCGGCGAGCTTCCAGCGGGCCGCCATCGACATCCTCGTCTCGCGCCTCCTCAGAGCGGTCGAGGACACGGGCATCCGCGTCGTGGTGGCGGGAGGGGGCGTAGCCGCGAACTCCTACCTACGTGCCCGCCTCGCGGAGGAGAAGGGACTGGAAGCGATCTTCCCCCCGCTCGCGCTCTGCGGCGACAACGGCGCGATGGTCGCCGGCCTGGGCTGCAGGATGCTCGAGAGGGGCGACCGCTCGCCCCTCTCGCTCGCTCCGTCCTCGCGCGTCCCCCACTTCAAGCGCCGCGGCGCGGCTTGACACCGGAGCGCTGCCGGGGTTCCATGGTCGCATGGACCATGAACAGCGATCCCAAGCGGCCTTCGGAGGCATGAGGCGGAGGGAAGCGGCGACGGATAGGGCCGCCGCCATCGCAACGGGCGATTCCCTCAAGCTCAAGGAAGGCGAACGCTTCCTCATCATCGCGAATCCGCTTCCGGACTCCATGGAGATATCCGAGGCGCTTTACGACGCCGCGCTCGCGCTCGGCGCCCGCCCGACCATCGTCGTACAGGGCCCCAAGCGGCAGACGGACTTCGCGGACGAGGCCGTGCTCGGGGCGCTCGCCTCCAGGCCGGACGCCGTCGCCTCGATCTCCGCGCTCAAGATGGGCAAGGACGGGGCGGGCATCGCGAAGCCCTACGAACATTCGGGATCGAGCTACGACCACGTGTTCCACCTCATGCTCTACGGCGAGAAATCCACGAGGTCCTTCTGGTCGCCCTCAATAACGCGAGATATCTTCTGTCGGACCGTCCCCATCGACTACGCCCTCCTCTCGCGGAGGTGCGCCGCGCTCAAGGAAGTCCTCGACGCGGCGGTCTCCGTCCGCGTCGTCTCCCCCGGCGGTACGGACGTCTTCTTCTCGCTCGCGGGGAGATCGACATTCTGCGACGACGGTGATTTCGGGCTTCCCGGCAGGGGTGGCAACCTGCCTGCGGGGGAGGTCTTCGCCTCGCCGGTGGTTGGAAGCGCGGAGGGGCGCATCGTCCTGGATGGATCGCTCTCGCTCGACGCCGAGGACATCGTGCTCCGTTCGCCGGTGTCACTCGAGCTGAGGGGCGGCTTCGTGCGGGGCATCGAGGGCGTAGCCGAAGCGCGCTCCCTCGCGGACACCCTGGCCACCGCGGAGGAGAAGGCAAGGTCCATGGGCGCCTCGGGCGCGCTCGCGAACGGCCGCGGGGAGGAATACGCGCGGAACGCGCGCAACCTGGGGGAGATCGGGATCGGGTTGAATCCGGAGGCCGTGATCGGCGGCAACATGCTCGAGGACGAGAAGGCCATGGGCACGTGCCATTTCGCCATCGGCCAGAATTACGACGGGGACGCGCCCGCACTCATCCACCTGGACGGGCTCGTCCGTTCGCCGACCATCCGGCTTTCCCTGGCCGACGGTGGCGAGGTCACGGTCATGGAGGACGGCGGGCTCGCGGGGCGTTTTTCGAGCTGACGGCGCCGCTCTGGGAGGTCACGGTGTAGGGGCCGCCCGCGGCGCTCCC
>CAZIEI010000030.1:7881-29117 GCA_964538705.1 uncultured Spirochaetales bacterium
TTGTACCCGGCCCGCCCATAACCTACACTTGACTCATGCCCGGATTCATGGAGCTAAGGCCGTCCGATCTTTTCATGGACGCGGCGGCCTTCGGGCTCTTCGCTTTCGCGACGGCGTTCTTCGTCTACTCATGGAGGGCCCTGGGCGGCAGGCGGTACGCCTCGCTCGCCGCCATCTCGGCGCTGACCGGGGTGTACGGTCTCCTCGGAGCCGTCCTCAAGATGGCCTTCCACGCCGGAGCGGCCGCGTCGGCCCTCGGGCTCCTCGCCGCGGCGCAATCGCTCTGCATCCCCTTCTTCCTCTCGGTCATCCCCTTCTACCTCGGAATGTTCCTCGTCGAGCCGAGAGGGCTTAGGCGCTTCAACCTCGCGGCCTCCTGGACCTTCCTCGCCCTCGCCCTCGCCGCCGTTCTGGTCGCGGCCGTCTACCCGCCCGCGTACCTCTCCGAATTCGCCCTGTCCGAAGGCGGGATCTCCTACGACATAGGCCCCCTGTACTACGCGGCCCACGTCCCCGTGGGCGCCGTGATCATCTACATGCTCGTCCTCCTCGCGATCGACGTCCTCCGCTGGAAAAACCTCAAGGGGGAGTATTTCATACTCGCCGGGAGCCTCGCGTCCTCGTTCTTCGCCATCTCCTCGTTCTGGCGGATGATATTCGGGACCTTCCTCGATCCCTTCCCCGGCCTCCGCTTCTCGCGCATCGTCGTGGCCCTCCTCCTCTTCGGACTCATCACATCCGCCGGCTTCATACGCCGTTTCCTCGGAGATGCCGCCCAGACGAGGAAGGCGAAGGAGCGGATCGACGCCCTCCTCGTGACCGACTCCGTGACCGAGCTGCCCAACAGGAGAGCCTTCTCCCGGGACGCGTCCACAGGCGACGCAGGCTGCACCCTCCTCCTCGACATCGACGGGTTCCTCGACTTGAACGAGTCCTATGGATCGGACACGGGGGACCGCATCCTCAAGGGAATCGGACCGGCCCTCTCGCCGCTCCTCGGCTACGGAGCGAGGCTCTACAGGATCGGCGGCGACGAATTCGCGGTCCTTTCTCCCTCCGGATCCGAGGACGCCGAGGCCCTCGCGGCGCGGCTGAAGGCCCGGCTGAAGGAGGGAATCGAGACCGAGGACGGCGCGTACTTCCCCCTCGATTGCTCGATCGCCGTGTCCAGCCTCGAGGACGCGGACGGCGACGGGGACGCGATGCTCGCGAACACCTACTCCTGCCTGCGCGAGGCGAAGCGGGAGGGCAACGCGGTCAAGAGGTTCTCGCGCGAGTGGCACGAGGGCGCGATCAGGCGGATCGAGACAGTGCGCGACCTCCGCGCCGACCTCGACGACGGGGCGTTCTGGCTCGAGTACCAGCCAATCCACGACGCGGACGGCGGTATCACCGGCGCCGAAGCCCTTCTCAGGTGGAAGAAATCGGAACTCTACGGCGGTCCGGCGGTGTTCGTCCCCATCGCGGAATCCGCTGGCATCATGCCCGTCCTCGGCAGGAAGGTCATGGAGATCCTCGTCCGCGACCTCCGGGAGGAGATCCTCTCGGGCCGCCTCCCGCGCATCTCCGTGAACCTCTCGCCCGCCCAGCTCCTCGGCCCCGCGCGCGGCGCCTACATCGAGGACGTCTTCGACGAGGCGGGCCTGCCGCCCGAGGCCTTCCAGTTCGAGGTGACGGAATCCATGTTCCTGGAGGGCGGCTCGCGGGCGACGGAGGTCCTGGAGCGGCTCAGGGCCCGCGGAAGCCTCATCGCCATCGACGATTTCGGCTCGGGGTACTCCAACCTCGGCTACCTCTCGAGCCTGCCCGTCGACAAGATCAAGGTGGACAAATCATTCATCCGCTCGGTCCCGGGCAACCTCCGCGCCGAGGGGCTCGTGCGGTCGCTCGCGGACATAGGAAGGTCCTTCGGCCTCGGGCTCCTCATGGAGGGCGTGGAGACGGAGGAGCAGTTCGCGTTCCTGAAAGGCGCGGGCTACCGCGAGTTCCAGGGCTTCCTCTTCTCGCGCTCCCTCATGCCGGAGGCTTTCATCTCCTACGCGCGCGAGCGCGCCTGAGCCTCACTTCTCGTTCAGCGTCCAGACCCCGTTCCATCCCGGCTTGTTGAGGCGCTTCTGTATCTCGGGATCAGAGCAGCGCTTCGCGTACACCTTGGATGGGCCGTCATCGGGACGGCGCGCCAGGATGGCCCTGAAGGCTCGCTCCGCCTCCACCCAGTCGCGGCGCTCGAAGATCTCGATCGCGGCGTTGAATTCATCCACGAGTTCCCGATCTTCCTTGGCGGCTTCCGCCGCGAAGCCCTCGATTCCCCAGATACGGACCGGCGTGTGGATCCCCACCACCTGGACCCGATCGAATTTCCGCGCGAGGAATTCGCCCTCCGTCTCCTGGAACGCGGCTTCGGAGGCTAGTATCCAGGAATCGTACTGCTTGTTGACGCCTTCGAGCCGTGACGCGAGGTTCACGGCGCTTCCCATGATGGTGAAGTCCATCTTGCGCACCGTGCCCATGTTCCCCACGACCATCTCCCCCGTGTTGACGCCGATGCGCGTGAGGAGCGGACCGGGGGACGCGCCCTCCGCGAGGAGCGCGGCGTTGAGCTCGGCCTCCTTCCTCTTCATGAGGATGGCCGCGCCGATTGCCGCCGAGGCGTGCCGCTCGAGATCGAGCGGGGCGTTGAAGAAGGCGATGATCGCGTCGCCCTCGTACTTGTCTATCGTCCCCCCGCGCTCCAGCACGATGTCGCTCATCGCCGTGAGGTAGCGGTTGAGCAGGCTCACGAGACGCTCCGCGTCGAGCTGCTCGGATATGGTGGAGAAGCCCCTGATGTCGGTGAACATCGCCGTCATCCAGCGCTTCTGCCCGCCGAGCCTTAGCTGGCCCGGATCGGCCATGATCCTGTCGATCACCGCGCCCGAGAGGTACGAGCCGAAGGCCTTGCGGAGGAAGCTCTTCTCCTTCTCGGTGATGAGGAAGTCCATGATCGAGTGCCCGATGGATCCGAGGAGGACCGCGATGACGAGGGCCGCGGGCGCAAAGAAGTAGCCGGTCAAGGCGAAGGCGGCGAAGGACGCGGGGAGGACGGCGAGCGCGACGGCTATCCCGATGCCGTTCTGGAGCGAGGGCCTGAGCCGGCGCGCCGCGAGCACGAAACCGAGCGGCGCGAGGAGGGCCGCGAGCGCCGAGAGCCAGGCCGGCGATTCCCTGAGAAAATCGCGGTTCAGGATGGTATTTGCCACGGCCGCGTGCGTCCCTACGTTGACGTAGTCCTTCTGGAAGGGATTGGCTCCCATATCCGTGGTGGCCGTGCTCGTCCAACCGATCACGCAGATCCTGCCGGAAAGCCGCTCGGCGAGGGCGCTCCGGGACTCATGTCCCTCGGTCATGGCCTTGGCCAATTCGCGGACGTTCGCCGCAGTCCGGACGAAGTCGTCCTTCAAGGCGTCCACGGCCTCGAGCGCTGCTCCGTCCTTCGCCTTCGCGCGGAGGCTCGCGATCGCCTCGAGCGCCGCCGCGTCGAAATTCGTGGCGGCGAAGGCCTTGATGGCCGCAACGGCCTCCTCCTTCGCCGCAATGAAGGCCTCCGTGTCCTCAGCCGAACCCGAATCGAGCGCCGCTCTCCGCGCGTCCTCCGCTCCGGACCAGAGCGAGCGCGCGATCTCCGCCTCCTCGGCGCCGCTCTCCGCGTACTGCCATGCCTCGCTCGCGACCAGCTTGGAGAGCTCCGTCATGAGCTGGCGCTCGCGTTCCCTGAGCCGTACGAGCCTCAGGAAGGAGACGTGTTGTTTCTCGAAACTCTCCGCGAATTCCTTTTTGGGCCAATTGATGAGCATGAAGCCGCGCTCATCGAGCGGAATCCGGACGTCCCGCGTGGATCCATCGGGATAGCGCGCGCCCTCTATGAGAACCGCGCTCGGCCTCCGCTTCAGGCGTCCGCCCTCGAGCGCGAATCCACCGCCCCGCAGGCTCACCGCGGGACCGCCGAGCATGTCGAGGAGGGGGGAGAGAATGAGCTGAGCGTACGTCGATCCATCGACGCCGGCGACGAGGGCGATCCTTCTCCGCTTGCCGTCGGAATCCACCTCGACGTTGGTGAAGCCCGCTCCGCGCGAACCCTCGGTAACGGGCCGTATGGGATAGAGGGCGTCCGGATACGCGGGAGCGTATGCCGCGCCGCTCTTCAGCGTAAGCGCGAAGCGATCCCGGTAGAGAGCGGGCAAACCCGGATCCGCGTCGGGGACGGCCTCTTCCTGGAGGTTGAGGGTGACATATGCGCCGCCCATGAACCGCATGGACCTTCCCAGCGCCTCGTCGTTGTCCACGGCGATGGATGCCACCTTGCCGTAGAGCTCCTCGTTCGCGGCGTCCACGTAGTCGAGGACGTCGCTCGAGAAATCCACCGCCGCCCTGACATCGATCGTCTTGTTGGCGAGGCCGTTGATGATGTCGGCGTAGGCTTGCTTGACGTCCTTCGCGGAGAGCGCGAACTCCGTCCTGAGACCGCCGCGGAGGTAGGCGGCGTCCACGCCCATCGCGCTCCGGTCCACGTACTCGATATCGAAGACGGCGTAGCGGGCTCCGAGCTCGCGCAGGGTCACGAGTCCGTCGGCGATGATCGCGCGCGGCCAGGGATATATCCCCACCTCGTTGATGGCTTCGTCGTCGATGTCGACGAGGGCGATGGTGGCGTCTTCGCGCACGGCGGGCTTGAGGTGCAGGAACGCGTCGTAGACGGCGCGCTCGGCGTTCCGTCCCTGCGGCAGGAGGGACCCGGCGGCCATGAGGAGCCCCGCCGCGAGCGGAATGGCGACGCCCAGGATCTGCCGTTTCTTGAGCCGCTTCGTTCCCATGCCATCCTCCTCAGGATCCACCACTTTCAACGCGCCGCGGGCCGGAAGCCCGGCCGAGGCCTCCATCCAATCATAAGCGTTTTTTTTGGTGCGCGGGCCCGGTTTTGGCTATAATTAGCATTGTAGTTGGAGGAACCATGAAAACGTTTCGTCCCTTCATCGGCCTCATCCTGACATTAACGGCGTTATCGTCTTGCGGCCTCTTCCCGCCCGTGAGAACAACGGGAAGCATAGGCATCCAGTTCGATTTTCCGGATGATCCGCCGTTACAAGAACGAGGCTTTGTGCTCGCGGCGGCCGACGCCCTCGGCTTCGATCTTAGCGAGGCGAAGGCCTTCGATCCAGCGACGCTCTACCTCAGGCTCACCGTGAGTGGCGAGGGCATGGAAGAGCCGATAATCGTCGAGCGGGATTTCAACCGCGAAGACGGCCCCATCCTCATGAAGGTCGACGGTATCCCCGAGGGATTGCGGCTCCTCACCCTCGCGGGCGTCGGCGGTAACGACAGCACCCTAACGCAGGGAGCGCTCACGGTATTTGTCGCGGGAGGAAAGAACACCACGGCCGTCGTGAACATGGTGCCGCTCAATGCGAATCCTGAATTCATGCTGGGATACCAATCCACTGGATGGATCATGGGCGGCATGAGGGATTTTTATTCTCTGGACATCTATGAGCCGGGCCTTCATTACATCCTCCTCTTGTTCGGCACCGATCCGTCTGAGAATTCCAACCTCTTCGCCCTCTATGACGCCTCGGGCGCCAAGATCCAGCTCCCCGCCTCCAGCCTCGATTTCGCAAGCCCGACGCGCGGCAGGACGCCCCCGCTCTCCGCGGGGACCTACTACCTATCCGTGACGAGCCCGTATCCAGTCGGAGAAGGCGGGGAACTCGTTTACTCACTGTATATGGATTACGACGACCGCTAAGCGGAGGAGTCTATCAATGAAACGTTTGACTACGATGTTGTTCTTGGCCGCGCTCCTCGCTTTCTCCCTCGCGGCGCAGGACGCGGCCTTCCTTGACCGCGCGTCGGCGGCAACGGCGCTCGCGCCCGCCGACGCGGCCTACCTCGTCATGGTAGCCGCTGAACGCTCCGAAGCGGGTTCGACTCCCGAAAAGGCGCTCGAGGCCGCGATCGCCCTCGGAGCGATGAAGGCCGGCGTCGGAGATCGCTTGAACCTCGGAGAGTATTCTCTCCTCGTCATGAAGGCCTTCGGACTGAAAGGCGGGCTGTTCTTCTCGCTCTTCCCCTCGCCGCGCTACGCCTATAAGGAGCTCGTCTACAAGGGCTTCCTCCAGGGAGACGTCGATCCCGCCGATCCGCTCTCCGGCGCCTTGGCGCTCCGCGTCGTCGGAGCCGTCCTCGAGACGAGGGAGTAAGCGATGAGAAAAACGATCATCATGGCGGTCGCGGCGGCCTTCCTCGCGTCGACGGGCCTCCAGGCGGCGGATTTCGGGTTCGCCCTCCGCGACGAGGCGGGCTTCACCGGGAACACTGCGGCCGGCGTCGCCGACTTCGCGGACTCGCTCAGGCTCTCGGGCTACGTCGCCTTCAGGATCGGTTCCTCGGTCCGCGTCGGAGCCTCGGGATGGGCGGGCATGGACTTCGTGCCCGCTGACGAGTCCGAGCCCGCCGCCTTCGACGGGAACCTCGAATCGCTCGGACTGATCGTCTCCCTCCTCCCCGCGAATTCGTCCGCGAGCCTCTCGCTCGCAGCGGGAAGGATCAGGAGGATCGATCCCCTGCCCTTCGTCGGGCTCAAACGTTTCGACGGCCTCGCGCTCTCCGCGTCCAAGGGCCAGTTCGACCTGACGGTCGAGGCGGGATACCTGGGGCTCCTCTCGGGCAAGAACGACGTCGTGCTCCTCTCGGCCGACGATTACCTCGACTACGCGGACTCCGCGGTCTACTTCGGCTCGCCCCGCGTCTACGCGGGCGCGCGAGCGCGCTTCGTCGAGCTCATCGCCGGGCAGGACGTCCTCCTCGGTATGGCCGCCCAATTCGACGTCCGCGGGGACGGCGCGCTCCAGACAGTACACGGCCAGTATATCGACGTCGGCGCGGAGGGCGCCATCGGGCGCGGATTCTCACACTCCATCGGCGCGAGTCTCGTGAACCTCCAGCGGAATCCCAATCCCCTCTTTGACGCGCCGGTCGCCATGTCGGCCTCCGCGGTCCTCAGCTACGCCGCCCCCGCCGCCCTCGATTCGAAATTCGAGCTCGGCCTCCTCTGGGGCTCGGGAAGGGAAAACGGCCTCTCGCCTTTCGCCCCGCTGGCCTCAGAAGCCATCGGATCCTCGTGGGAGGGATATCTCCAATCGATACTCCGGATAAAGGCTGGTTACGCCCTCGCGCCCCTGGCCGGGATGTCGATATCCCTCTCGATCTCGGGATTCGCGCGTTCGGGCGACGTCCCGCCCTACGATCCGGATTACCTCGTCGCTTCCGGAGAGGATTGGCTCGGCGAGGAGCTCGCGCTGTCGGCGTCCTACGCGCCCTGGAGCGATTTCTCGGCGGGGCTCAGCGGCTCCTGCTTCCTGCCCGCGCGAGGCCTCTCCTACGCGGACGACGCCGGGATCCGATGGAAGGCCGGCGCGTCGGTCACGGTGAAATGGTAATGAACGGAGGTTTCGTAATGGCTAAGAGCATGAAGGGCCTTTCGGTCGCCATACTCGTCCTCGCGGCGGGTTTCCTTCGCGCGCAGGCGCTCGGAACATTCCTCCAAGTCAGCGGCAAAGTGGAACAGCGCCGCCCCGGCGGGGCCTGGGTAGCCGTGAAGAAGGGCGACGCCGTCGCGAAGGGCGCCGTAGTTTCCGTGGGGTTCAAGAGCTCCGCGGTGGTGAAGACCGCCGACGCGACTATCACGGTGAAGGCCCTCACGCGCCTCACGATCGAGGATATCGTGAAGACGGCGGGGGGGACCAAGACGGAGCTCTACCTCTCCTCCGGCCGCGTGCGCACGGAGGTCACCCCCGCAGCGGGAGAAAAGGCCGAGTTCAAAGTAAAGAGCCCGACCTCCACCGCATCCGTGCGCGGGACAGGATTCGAGTTCGACGGGGTCAACCTCGTGGTGGACCACGGGTCCGTGAATCTCTCCACGGCCGCAGGTCGTTCGCGCCGCGTGGGAGCCGGACGCGCCACATCGGTGTCGTCCCGCGGCGACGTGAGGATCCCCGTCGACCTCTCGGGAGGGCTGGACGCCGCGGCCGAGGCGGCGAGCAGGCTCGACCGCGAGGAGGACGGCACCAACATCGACGCGACAGGCGATTTCCTCGGCAAGAAGCCGTCCGCTGACTCAGGCAGCGTCACCGTCATCATCCCGATCGATTGAACAGGGGCGGGGCCGCCCGTCGGAGGGCGGCGCCGTCCGGAACGCGCAATGCCTCCCTGCGCGGGCGGCGCCCGCGCAGGGACGTCCCCGCTCTCAGCGCGCCAGCTTCTTGAGCGAGCCTATCCCGTCCAGCTTGGCCTTCACGAGCCTGAACCTCGCCCGTATGTTCTGGATCCGCCGCCACGCCTGCATCGGTTTGAGGAGCGCGAGCTCATCGTCGGACAGGGAACTGAAGCGCCTGAGCATCTCGGTCTTCATCACGGTGAAGGACACCGCTTGGAGGATGTTCTCGTAATCGGTGTCCCCGTCCTCGTCCCGGCCGAGCCTCCCCTTCTGGCCGATGAGGGACATGAGCTCCTTCGAGGCCGCCTCGTCCTTGAAGAGGACCGAGAGCCCCATGTCGGTGCGGAGATTCCTGACGACGAAGCGGATCTCGGGCGCGTTCACCGGGAGCCCCGCGAGGCGGTCCCCGTCGAGGGCGTCGAGGAATTCGAGGTCCGCGACCGCTTCGAAGTAGTACGCGCGGAGGAGGGCCTGCGCGGAGAGGTTCCTGTCCCTCGCCTTCTGCATCCGATCGGTCAGGTCGTCGATGATCCCCATGGCGCCGGACGCCGCTCCCACCGAGGTCTTCATTATTTCCATGACGTCGCCCATGCCGGCCTCCCTCGATCGATCGTTCGATGAGCCTGAGGATACCCCATGGCGGACCGCCCGTAAACCGCGTTACGGCCGCGCGCGGCCCCTTCCGCGCCTCTTCCGGGATTGAGCCCCGTCGCCCTTATGCGGTATCCTGCCGCCATGGAACAGAAGGCTATCGCGCAGCACTGGGCCGATCAGACGGCGGAGAAGATCGTCCGCGAGAAGGGCGACAAGGACCTCTACGTCTGCGCCTCGGGCATCACGCCCTCGGGTACGGTCCACATCGGCAATTTCAGGGAGATCATCTCCGTGGACCTCGTCGTCCGCGCGCTCGCGCGTATGGGCAAGAAGGTCCGCTTCATCTACAGCTGGGACGATTACGACGTCTTCCGCAAGGTCCCCGTGAACATGCCCGGCCAGGATATCCTCAAGGCCCACCTCCGCTTCCCCATCACCATGGTCCCCGACCCCTGGGGGAAGGAGGAGAGCTACGCGCGCCATCACGAGGTCGACGTGGAGTCCGAGCTCCCCCGCGTCGGCATCCATCCGGAATTCCTCTACCAGGCCAAGCGCTACCGCTCCTCGATATACGCCGAGGGGATCCGCAGGGCCCTCGAGAAGCGCGAGGACCTGAAGCGCATCTTGGACAAGTACCGAGACGAGGACCACAAGATCCAGGGCGAGTGGTGGCCCATCTCCGTCTTCTGCGACTCCTGCTCGCGCGACACGACGGAAATCGACGGCTGGGACGGAGAATGGGGCGTCGAGTACCATTGCGAGTGCGGGCACCGCGAGAAGGTCGACCTCCGGAAGGCCAAGGGCGTGAAGCTCTCCTGGCGCGTCGACTGGCCCATGCGATGGTCGCACGAGAAAGTCGACTTCGAGCCCGCGGGCAAGGACCACCACAGCCAGGGCGGCTCCTTCGACACCGCCAAGCACGTCGTCGAGGAGGTCTACGGCGCCGCGCCTCCCGTCACCTTCCGCTACGACTTCATCGGCATCAAGGGCACGCCCGGCAAGATGGCCTCGTCCAAGGGCAACGTGGTGGACCTGCCTCAGCTCCTCCGCGTCTACGAGCCCTGGATCGCGCGCTACCTCTTCGCGGGCACGCGACCCAATACGGAGTTCGTCATCTCCTTCGACCTCGACGTCATCAAGATCTACGAGGACTACGACAAGACCGAGCGGATCTATTGGGGAATCGAAAAGGCCAAGGACGAGGAGGCTCTCGAGAAGGAGAAGCGCATCTACGAGCTCTCCCAGCCCGAGGGCGTGCCCGCGGAGATGCCCTACCAGGTCGGCTTCAGGCACCTCTGCAACCTCCTCCAGATCAACGCGGGCGACGCGGACAAGACTCTCGCGGCGCTCCCCGGCGTGAAGCCCTCCCAGGAGGCAAGGCTCAGGGCGCGAATGGCCTGTGCCTGGAACTGGATCCTCGACTGCGCCCCGGACGACTTCCGCTTCATGCTCCGCGAAGACGGCTCCAAGGCCGCGCTCGGCGCCGCCGAGACCGCCGCGTTGCGCGGACTCAGGGCTGCGCTCGAGAAGAGCCCCTCCGACGAGAAGGCCCTCGCGGAAGAGATCTTCGCGATCGCGCAGGGGAACGGCCTCGAACCCAAGGCTTTCTTCAAGGCGGTGTACCAGGCCCTCATCGGCAAGGATCAGGGCCCGAGGCTCGCGGGATTCATCCTCGCCGTAGGCGTGGAGCGGGTCCTCAAGATCCTCTCGGGATACTAGCGGAGGCCTCGCATGAGCGCGCGTCCGCGGAACAGGATCGATTTGGGCTTCTCCGCGAGCGCCGGGCTCGTGGCGCGCTACGCGGGAGACCGGCTCAAGGCGCAGGCCCTCGCCATCCTCCCCGTCGTCGGGTACCTCGTCGTCCTCAGGACCGTCATCCTCGGCCTTCCCATGGTGGACGCCTTAGCCGTCGCGGGAGGCGTGCTCGCCTGCGGCATCGGCCTCGCGGCCTTCCTCGAAGGGCTCTTCCTGGCCGTGATGCCACTCGGGAAGAGCGCGGGCCTCGCCATGGGGCGCAAGATGGGGGTCGCCGTCTCGCTCATCGTCTCGGTGGCGCTCGGAGCGGTCGCCGTGCTCGCGGAACCGGCTATCGCCTTCCTCAAGGCGCTGGGATCGAACGTCCTCCCCTGGAGAGCGCCGCTCCTCTACCACCTCCTCAATCGCGGCGCGACGTCGCTCATGATCGCCATCTGCGCCGGAGTCGGGCTCGCCGTCGCCCTGGGCGTCGCGCGTTTCCGGCTGCGCTTGCCCTTCAAGCCCATCATATTCTCGATCCTGCCCGCGCTCGCCGCGCTCACCGCCTACGCGTCGTCGAGGGCGGACCTCAGGTCCGCGATCGGCCTCGCCTGGGATTCGGGAGCGATCGTCACGGGCCCCGTGACCGTTCCCATGGTGCTTGCGCTGGGCATCGGACTCACGAGAGCGAGGGGCGGACGCGCGGAGGGAACCACCGAGGGCTACGGCGTCGTCGCCTTCGCCGCGGCGCTCCCCGCCATCGCCATCCTCGTCCTCGCGATCATGACCGCGGGCTCCATGCCGGCGGCTTCCTCGCCTGAAGCCTTCTTCTCTCCCCAAAACGACGCGAGGACCGCCCCCCTCTTCGGCGGCGAAGCGGGCCTGGAAGCCCGGGCCTTTGCGACTCTCGGCCCAGAGGCGTACGCGAGCGTCCGCGGCGTGCCTCCTCCGCAGCCAGCCGCTTCCGCGATCGCGAGCGGAGGCGTCCGCGCCTTCTGGTCGTCCATCGGATCGCAGGGCGTCGCAGCCGCTCAGGCGGTCCTCCCCCTCGCGCTCGCCCTCATCCTCGTGCTCGCCGCCTGCCGCGAGAGGCCGCGCCATATCGACGAGATCGGGCTCGGCGTAATCCTCGCGCTCTCGGGTATGTTCCTCCTCAACGCGGGAATGGTCTCGGGCTTCGGGCGCCTTGGCGACCAGGCCGGGATGGCCCTGCCCGCCGCTTACGCGTCGATCCCGGATCCCGCCGGAGAGATCGTCATAGAGGGCTTCGACGAATCCCTCGTCCGCGAGTCCATCTCGGCCTCCGGCGCGCGGAGCGGGCATTTCTACCTCGACGACGGAAGCGCACGCGCACGCAGGGTGGAATACGATCCCGCGGCCTTCGACCGCGCGACGGGCCGGTACGTCTTCCATCCGACGATCGGGCCCCGCTTCGGGCCTCCGGGTAGCCTCGCGGGCGCGGCGATCCTCCTCCTCCTCGTCTTCTTCCTCGGGTTCGGCGCGACGATCGCGGAACCCTCGCTCGCCGCCCTCGGCGAGACCGTCGAGGAGCAATCGGTGGGCACCTTCAGCAAGCGCCTCCTCGTCCTCGCGACGGCCCTCGGCGTCGGGGCGGGCGCGGCCCTCGGCGCGGCAAGGCTGCTCACGGACATACCCCTCGGCCCCGTCCTCATCGCGGCCTACGCCCTCATCGCACTGTTCACGGTCTTCTCAGACGACAGCTTCGCGGCGCTCGCCTGGGACGCGGCCGGCGTCACTACCGGCCCGGTCACCGTGCCGCTCGTCATCGCCCTGGGGCTCGGCCTCGGGGAATCCAGGGGAGCGGCGGACAGCTTCGGCATCCTCGCCTGCGCGGGCGCCCTGCCGGCCGTCACGGTCCTGATCGCCGGCCTCAGGTTCTCGCGGCGCGGCGCAAGGCCTGCGGGAAGGCGGTCTCGATGAGGATCGACCAAGCGTCGAAGGCGACCCTGGTCGTCGAGCGGTCGCGGACGGGGGATGTCCTCTCCGCCCTCGCGGAGCTCGGCGCGCCGGTCGCGAGCCTCCAGGGGGCGAGGACCGTCCGCTTCGGAAAATCGAGGAGGCTCGGCCTCGACCGCGCGCGGCCGCCCCTCGACGGCGCGCAGTCCGAGATCGTCCGGTTCTGGACTGCCCCCGGCTCCGAGAGGTCGATGATGGAGGCGCTTCGCGCCGCGGTCGACCTGGACCGCCCCGGTTCAGGATCGATCTTCAGCGAAAAGTCCGTCCTGTACTACGGCGACAATCCCGTCCTCGCGGTCCCCGCGCCAAGGGAGGCTCAGGAGGCGCGATCGAGGATGGAGCCGCTCGTCGGCATCGTCTGCATCGCGCGGAGAGGCCTCGCCGACGTCGCGGCGAGAGCGGCGCTCGACCTGGGCCTCTCGCCCCCGACGGTCTCCTTCGGCGAGGGCATGGGCATGCGCGAGAAGCTCGGGCTCCTCAGGATAGCCATCCCCTCGGACAAGGAAACCCTTCTCGCGCTCTGCGATCCCGCCGACGCGGAGGAGGCCATGGAATTCATCTCCGCGGCCGTCGGGCTCGACGCGCCTGGGAAGGGATTCCTCTACTCCTTCCCCATCGAGCGCGGGATGGCCGACCCGCTCATCCACCTCGATACCGGGATCAGGCACGTGGCCTCGCTCGAGCAGGTGATCGCGGCGGTCGACGAGCTCTATGGGAATACCCGCTGGCGCCGCCGTTCGTCGTCCGACCGCTCGGCGGAAGGCCGAAGCGCGCGCCCCCCTTCCGCGCCGGGCATGGCCTGCCTGACCCTCTACTGCCGCGAGCGTCGCGCGGAAGAGCACGTGCGCGTCGCCATGGAACTGGGCGCCGGCGGAGCGACGCTTTCGAGCGTTTCCTTCGTCGATCTCGCGGACCGCGAGGGGGCCCGCGACGCGAGGGAATCCGCGGACATCGTCATGCGCGCGGATCTCGTGGATTCCGTCCTCGACGGGCTCGCCATCACGGGGTTCTTCTCGCCCGATTCCGCCGGGATCGCGGAGTCCACGGTCGTTTCATCGACCGCCTCGTATCGCCGGCGATCCCGTCGATCCTGACGCGATTCCGTCCCCTCAGCCCTCCATGTCCTCCCCGCCGCCGTCCCGGCTCCGCTCCATGAGCGTGCGCACGAACCGGTCCATCGCCTCGCGCGCCATGTCCTTGCAGCCTATCCCGAACGCGATAGCCGCGCCGAGCGCCATGCACCCGATGAGCACGAGCAGCACAGGCCCGATGATATTGCCGCCGATCCCCAGCTGGTCGAGCGCGATGGAGACGATGAAGACGTAGCCCGCCCACTTGATGATCCTCGCGAGGAGCTTGGCGTTGGGGAACCCGGCGTTCCTCGCGATAGTCGCCGTGAAGTTGGCGGCGAATCCGGTGAGCACGAGGCCCACGGCGATCACGAGGAAGGCAGAGATGATCCCGGGCAGGCGTTCCGCTATCCTCCCCCCGAGCTCGTTGACGATTCGGACGTCGAGCGTGCGGGCGGATACGATGAAGGCGGCGACGAGGACGATCCAATAGAGGATCACGCCCACCAGCTTCGAGGCCGAATACTCGACCCCGCCCTTCCTGAGGAATTCCTTGAAGCCCGCGCGCTCGCTCAAGCGGTCGATTTTCATGGCCGAGAGCAGCTTCGAGACGAGGAATTTGAGGAGGATCGCCGCGATCCAACCCGCGCACAGGACGATGAGAGTCGCGATCGGGCGCGGCAGAGAATTCCACAGCTCGCCCGCCTTCCCGAGGAATTCACTCATGGTCGTTCCCTCCTCCGTTCCGCTCGCCCTCGGTCACGAGGGCGTGAATCATCTTTACGTCGTAACCCGCGAGCCCGAGCCGCTCCACGGTCCTGCCCTCCGCCCGGTAATCCTTCCCGTGCAGGAGCGATCCCATGTCGATGACCATGTCTATCGTCGACGTCTCCACACCGAGAAGCCGCCCGAGGGAGGAGATGGGCACGAGGCTCATCGGCACGTCCTCCCATATGTAGCGGTGCGCGATGCCCGTCGGCGCCTTGATGCCCCGGTAGGCCCAGGTCGCCTTGATGGCCTCGTAGAGGCTGGCGCCCGAGGACCCGTAGCTCAGGTAGAGCCACTCCCTCGCGGAGACGGAGCGCACCCCGAGGGCCCGCGCCACGGCGAGCCGCTCCGAGTCCACGGCCTCGAGCACGCGCGCGATCGCGGGAGTGACCCCGTCCAGGTAGTACTCGAAGCCTCCCCGCGTCCCCTCGATCCAGCCCGCGTTGAGAATAGTCATCGCCGGGTGGAATACCGCGCCGATATTCTCCATGCTCGTCGCGAGCACGTTGCTCCCCGGCGTGAACTGTGGAAAGGCGGGCTCGAGCGCCTTAAGCGCCTCGGGCGTCCAATGCGATGGAAGCGTCGCGAGCGCCACCTCGTCCTTGACCTTGAAAATGCGCGCCTCGTGCCT
Source organism: uncultured Spirochaetales bacterium (assembly GCA_964538705.1). Classification (GTDB taxonomy): domain Bacteria; phylum Spirochaetota; class Spirochaetia; order Treponematales; family JBGSOB01; genus CAYNQK01. The sequence continues at coordinate 22,904 of CAZIEI010000030.1, forward strand.
CGAGACGGCGCGGGAGGCGTACAGGAAGGTCTGGGCCTCGGCGATGACGGGGCGCTCGCGGCAGCCCCCGCGGCCGAGGACGTCGCGGAACTCGAGCGCGCCCCCGGTCCGTCCCGGATTTAAAACGACGAGCTGCCCCGTGGCGGCGCAGCCGGCCATGGCCTCGGCTATGCCCCGGTGCGCCGTGGCCGGCACGACCACCATAATCACGTCCGCCCCGTCGATCGCCTTGCGCAGGTCGGAGGTCGCGAGCTCCACGGGACCGAAACCGTTCACCTCGCCCACGAGCTTGATTCCCCCGAACCATCGGACTCCCGTCAGGTGCTCGTCCGTCCGGTTGTAGAGGCGAACCTTGAAGCCCATGACGCCCAAGTGGGCGGCCATCGCCATGCCGCCGTTCCCCGCGCCGACCACGCAGTACGTCGCCGCCTTGCCCTTTGCCGCCGTCTCCCGGAGCCGGGCCCTCACGGAGGCGTCATCGATCCGCTTCGCGTCGTCCATTCCGCCTCCCCATCCGGATTCTCCTCGCGGCGTCCATCGCCGCGCCCAAGCGCTCGTCGATGGACTCAGGTACGCCCTCGCCGTTCACCGTCCTCACCCCGCCATCGAATAACGCAGTGCGCCATCGAACGGCCTCGGGGTACTCCTCGCGGAGATTCGCGAGGTCCGGCACGGGGAGGAAGCCCGCGGCGAAGGCGTCATGGAGCCCCTGGGGCGTCCACGGATCCTCGATCGAGGCCTCGATCCCCGCTACCACCCTGCGAGCGTCCCGCTCGAGGGCGGCGGCTCGTTCCTCGACATCGCGTTCGGCCGCGCCGAGCCCGGCCTTCCCCTCCCTCTTCAGGCTCCGGTACTCGTCAAGCGCGCGCCTGCAGATCCTGATGCTGTCCTCGATCGTTTCCGGGCCCGCAAGGCCGCAGGCCTCCGAATAGCTCACTACGTGTATTATAGGCGGACTCGCGGAAAAATGAGGCTCGATATCGTCCATGAGGGCCGTCGAAGCGGCGAGCCGCGCCTTGGCCTTTTCCGCGTCCCGCGGGAGATAGTCGAGGCCGGCGCGGGGCTGGAGGTGGACCCTGAAGCCCCCGTCCTCGAGCTCCCGCGAGAGCCGGAGGAGCGCCCTCCCCTTCGCGAGGTCTTGAATCCCGGCCGTCGCGCGCGGCGTGTTGAGCATGACCTGAAGCACCAGGTCATGCGCCCCCGCGTCGCGCATGAATCGAGCCGCGATCCACCCCGAGGCCACATAAGTGACGTCGTCGGCGCCGCGGAACGCGAAGTGGTGCGGCACGTTCGGTTCCACTGGCTTTCCCCGGGCCGCTGCCCGCGCGATCGCACTCCGATGCTCCCTGAGGTTATCGAGGAGTCCGTTCGGGCCCCGCCCGTCCAGCGCCGAGAACCACCAGAGCGAGAAGGCGTGCCACGCGATGTCGAGGGCGTCCTCGTGCATCTCCGCGAGCTCGTCCACCCGCCTCGTCCCCGCGTACGTCCGCACGAGCATGCCGCCGGCCGCTTCCTTCACCGCCCGGTATTCCGCCGCGGAGTCGATCGGAACGCCGCCGCCGTTCGGCGCTCCGCCCCAATCCTCGCCGAAGCGCTCCTGTGTGAGCTGGCTCGTTCCGATGGAGAGCACATCGAGGAGGCCTCCCCGCGCGAGGCGACGCGTCCAGTCTATGAAGAGCTCGACGGCCTCGCGTCTGTCCGGAAGGTACGGCCCCGCGTGGGCGCGGAAGAGCGGAGGCAGCCCCGCCTGAGTCCCGTGATCGATCCGCGCCACCAGCCCGTCGCCGGGCCTTCCGTAGACGGGCGATCCGGAACGGTCGACGGGCGCGACCTCCTTCCACCGTTCCGATTCGACGAGCTCCTTCCCGAAGGCGAGGCGCCCGTCGTCGTAGGCCATGACGGAGGCGAACCCCGTCCCGAGCATCGATCGCGGTATCCCGAAAACCTCGAGCGACTCCCCCGCGTCCTCGCCTCCGCGGAAACAAGCGAGCAGGCCGGGGAAGCGGCGCTCGGCCTCGTCGCAGGCGTCCGGGAGCCCTGCGAAGAAGAGCGCGCGCAGGGGGCCGCCGTCCTCCGCGAGGAGGGAGCGCGATCTGAGGAAAGCTACGAGGCGCGCGAGCCCCTCGACGGCGTCCGCGGGATCGAGCCGGTAGGAGAAGCCGAGGGCCGTCAGGCCCGAGCCGCGGATCCACGCCTCCAGCTCGCGCCCGTTCGCCTCCGCGAGCGGTTCGGCGGCGGCCGCCCTGAGCCCTTCGTCGCCCACGACCGCGCGCACGCCGCACTCCGCGAGGAGGGTCGCGGCCTGCGCGATCCCGAGCGAGTGCGCGTCGTTCGAAGGACGGAGCAACCCCACCGCGTCGTTCTTGCCGAGCCCCCTCATGAGGCCTCCTCCCCTACGGCGGTCCGCGATGCCCGGGCGGCGCCGAGACCGTTCCTCGCGAGCGCGCAAGCGAACACCCTCCTCACCGCCTCGTCCGGCGCGAGGCCGATGGCCGCGGCGCAGGCGTCGAACCACGGGTCCGGCATCATGGGCTGACCGTTCGCTTCTATCGCCCAGAAGGCTCCGTCTGCATATATGACGTCGCAACGCGCGTAATCCCTCAACCCCGACGCGAGAAGGCAGCGGCACGCGAATTCGCGCAGGCTCGATGAGAAGGCGTCTGAGGCGAGGAGGGTCGTCGAGGTTCCCGATCCGTTCTTATCGTTCTCCGTCACAATCCTCGGCCCCTTGTCCCTCTTTAGGATTATTTCGACGGCCGACACCCCGCGGTCACCTATGAGCGCGGCCGTGAACTCCCGGAAATCCGGCGCGTCGCCGAGATACCGTTCCGCGATGGCTCCGCCGTATCGCTCTGCCGCCGCCCGCGCCTTCTCCTCCGCATCCGAAGCGGACCGAGCGATCGATCCCGAGTCGATTCCCTCGCTGTTCCCGCCTCTCGCCGGCTTCACGATCCACGAGCCCGCTCCCAACCCGTCCCCGAAGGCCCGGTCCCCGGGCGCGACCGCGATCCAATCCGGGGTGCGGATTCCGGCCCTCCTCCAGCGTTCCTTCATCGCGGGTTTGAACGCCGCCGCATCGAGGTCCGGTTGCGCCGAACCGACATAGGCCACGCCGAGCCGATCGAGGATCTCGTGCGGCCCCGGCTCCCCCTCGTCGAAGGAGTGGATGAAGCAGAATGCGATCTCGGGCGCGGAATCGCGCACGACCGCCTCGAATTCCGACGGCGACGACGCCCACCGTACCGCTGCGTCAATTCCGCCGGCCCGGAGCGCTCCCCGGATGACTCCGAATCGCCGCTCCGTTCCCGCGCGCCGCGCCCCGGACGTACGCGTTGTCCCGATCAACGTCGCCCTCGTCGGTTCGTTCAAGCGGTCTCCTCCTCTCCCGCGGTCTCGGCTTCCGCCTCCGGCGACATCCCGGGAAGCCGCTCGCGCACGAAATCCGAAGCCGTCTCCATGAAATCGGCCGCCGACTCCTTCAGCGCGCCCCACTTCCAACAGAAGCTGATACGGGTCTTTTCCGTCATCGCGACCGCGGTGAAAGCCCGCCGCGGTTCGCCCGGGAGCGAGAGCTGCGGGACGATGGACCAGGCCAGCCCCGCTTCCACGAGCTTGAGGAGCGCCCCCATGTCCGAGCTTTCGAAGGCGACTACGGGTTCGAAGCCCGACGCGGAGCAGGCCGTGCGCGCGAAGGCCGAGAGGCCCGGGGCGGCCGCCGCCGAGACGATCGCCATGGGATGTGCGGAGAGGTCCGCGAGCGCTCGAGAGAAGCGGGGCGAGGAAGACCATGCGGCGGGATGTATCAGCGCGAAGGGCTCGTCGACGAGCGGCCGCGCGTCGATACCCTGTTCCGCCCTCCACGACCTCACGATCGCGAGGTCGATGCATCCGGACCTGAGCGCGGCGATCTGGGCGTCGGTGGTCAACATCAGGACCTCGACCTTCTGCGCGGGCATCCGCGCGGCCGCGTGTGCGAGGAGCGAGGGCAGGAGGGTCGAGATGTGGGAGTTCACGCAGCCGATCCTGAGCGGGGCGTTGGCGGGATCGGCCACCGCGCGCGCGTTGACGGCCGCCGCGTCGATCTCCGCCAGGATCCTCCGAAATTCCCCTTCAAGGAAACGGCCCGCGGCGGTCAATGCCACTGCGGAGGGACTCCGCTCGAAAAGGACCACGCCCAGTTCTCGTTCCATGTCCTTGATTTGACGGCTGAGGGGAGGCTGGGAAATACCTAATTCATCGGCTGCTCGGGAAAAGTTCAGGTATTTTGATACAGCCAAAAAGTATCGTATATGCCTAATTTCCATACCAAAAAAGCATATCCGAATCAACTGATGGTGACAAGGAAAACTTTCCCTGGTAGCGGATAATGGCTATATCTTATCATGTTATAGAGTTAACGCAATTACTACCTGAAGATACGCGTTCTATCCATCTGCGCAGTTTTTTGGAAAGTGGGGGGCGGGGAGGAAACCTTTTCTAAAAAGGTTTCTTCCCCGCATCCTTTCTCTAGGGTTATAAAGTCAGGTTTTATTCTACAAGCTCCGGAACGCTCGACCTGACTTGACGAAAACCTGCTCTATTACATATGTTCTATAACACGAGACACTTATCGTGCTTTGATTGCCCATAGCAGAACCGCCTTCCCCCTCAGCATGGCCTTTTGTCCGCGGCGCGGTGCGCCACTGGCAGGCGGATTCAGATCATCGGGCAAGCCGAAAGGAACGGACCACGTGGAGAATCCCGCACGACGCATGATTTATCAAACGGACACCACAAGGGAGCGCATCATCGACATCGCTTCGGCGCTGTTCACCGAGCGCGGCCTTTTCGATACCCACATGCGCGACGTCGCCGCGGCGGCATCGCTCAGCAGGACGAGCCTCTACCGTTACTTCAGGGACAAGCTCGATCTCGGCTTCGCCGTCATCGCGCGGATCTGGAAGCGCTTCGATGACGACACGAGGTGGCCGCCCGAGGGCGCATCGCTTCCGGATACCGGACTCGCAAGGCTCATGCTCTACCTCAGGACGCGCTGGCTCAATCCGGCGCTCAAGGAAGCCTACGCCTTCATAGCCGAATTCGATTCGTACTTCTCGGGACGCAGGCTTCCGGACGATTTCAAGGACCGCATCAGCCCGAGCATCAACCCGTCCAGCACCAGCAAGATGGAGACTTTCATCAGGGAAGGCATGGAGGACGGCTCCGTGCGGAGCGACCTCGATCCGCACCTCGCCATGGTGACCATCCTCAACGCCATCCGCGGGCTCCAGCAGAGGCTCATCCTCCGAAGCCACGCCCTCATCGAGCTCAAGGACGACGAGGCTGATAGAATGTGCGACGAGCTCCTGGAATATCTCAAGCGGGGCATAGCGAGCGGGGCTCGGTAGGAGGAATCATGGATAAAACCGTCGCGTCCATCATGGCCGGGCTCACGCTCGAGGAGAAGGCGTCCCTCTGCTCGGGCCGCGATTTTTGGTTCACCAAGTCCATCCCGGACAAGGGCGTCGAGGGCGCCATGCTCACCGACGGCCCTCATGGGCTCAGGAAGCAGACGAGCTCGAGCGCGAGCGACAACCTCCAGGCGAGCGTTCCCTCGACCTGCTTCCCCTCGGGCGCGGGCATGGCCGCGAGCTGGGATCCGGCACTCGTCGAGGAGATCGGCCGCGCGATGGGAGAGGAGGCCGCCGGGGAGTCGGTGGGCATCATCCTCGGGCCGGCCCTCAACATCAAACGGAGTCCGCTCTGCGGCCGCAACTTCGAATACTATTCCGAGGACCCCCTCCTCTCGGGAAAGACCGCGGCCGCCCTCGTGCGCGGCATCCAGGCCGCGGGCGTAGGGGCCTGCCCCAAGCACTTCGCGGTCAACAACCAGGAACGGCTCAGGACGAGCATCGACGCCCGGCTCGACGAACGGACGCTTAGGGAGATATACCTCCCGGGCTTCGAGATCGCCGTCAAGGAAGGGAAGCCCTGGACCGTCATGTGCGCGTACAACAAGGTGAACGGGACCTATTGCGCCCAGAACCGCTTTCTCCTCACCGAGGTGCTCCGCGGCGAGTGGGGATTCGACGGGGCCGTCATCACTGATTGGGGCGCCGACGACGACCGCGTCGAGGGCCTCAAGGCCGGACAGGACCTCGAGATGCCCGGGAACGGCGGCATCACGGATGCCGACATCGTGAAAGCGGTCCGTTCGGGTTCGCTCTCCATGGAG
>CAZIEI010000031.1:0-28728 GCA_964538705.1 uncultured Spirochaetales bacterium
CGCTCGTTTCCGCGGGCCGTTCCGTGGCGGCCGCGTCCCTTCCGGACGAAGCGGCAGCGACGGCGTTCTCCGCGGATACGCTCTCCTGAAGAGGATCAGAGAAAGCGGCGGCGGCGCCGATGGGCCGGAACCACTCTCCGGCGAGGAGAATCGAGGGATTCAAGGCCGTCAGGTACGTCGTGAATAGAACGACCGCCACTACTTTCTTGCCGGTATGCATCTCGATTTCTCCTTAATCATTCTTAATAAGTTGAATGACCTGCCATGTTCAGAGACGTTCGAAGCGCGATTTGCAGAGAGAGATTCCGGATCGGAAAATGCAGAGAAAGACGACCATGGAGCAGAAAAGATGAACCGTTATTCAATATAACTGTTGTCCTTTATTAAAGAATCAATAATCGTTATGGCCGATTATCCCTCCATTCATCGCATACAGTCAAGATACTTTCCCCTTTTTCGATGAGAGAGGCCTTTCATGATAACATCGTGCCTTCCTTGCCGATGTTTCGCCTTCCGCGCGTCGCTCGTTTGGAATTCCTCATCGGGCGTGATATCTACTTATGAATACGAAAAAAGGGGCGCCCCGTCGGGGCACCCCTTTCCGTATCCACGAACAGCGATCGTCGAGCCTACTTGAGCGGCTCGTACGCCGCCTTGGGATCGTACATGCCCTGGCGCTTCTCGCCCTTCAGGCTCGGGATCACGAGGACCTGCCCGGGTACGATGAGATCGGGGTTGTTAGGATCGACGAAGGCCTTGCGATTCGCCTGGTAGAGCTTTTCCCACTTGAAGGGGTCGTTGTAGATTGCGGCGAGGCCGGCGATCCTCCAGAGGCAGTCGCGCTTTCCGAGGTTGAGCACGACGGTGTAGAGGCCGGGAAGGGTCTGCGCCTCGGTTACGCCGTCCAGGTACGCCATGGAGGATTCCGCGTACATGACGGCGTTATCGAATTCCTCGTCGACGATGGCGACGTTGGCGGCGTCGAGGTCGTCCTCGGCGAGCTTGTAGAGCTCGGGGAAGCGCTTGTCCGCGTCCACGGACTTGGCCCAGGCGAGGCGGGCGTCGGCCTTATCGATGGCTTCCTGAGCCTTCACGGCCATGAGGGCCTTCTCCACGTACTCGTCGGAGAGCGCGAATTGCTCCTCGGCGCGCGCGGCGTAGTCGGCCGCGGCGTCGTAATCGCCGATATCGAAGGCCGCTTCGGCCTCGGCGAGGAGTCGCTCGCCTTCCGCGTAGAATTCGTTCTCGACGAGGCTCTCGGCGAAGAGCGCGGCGGCCGCGAACGACAGGATGATCATGATTATGGCTGCGCGCTTCATTTCCCGGCCCCCTTTCCCCCGAGGAGGGCGTCGCCCTCGTTGGCGGTCTCGAGGCTCGCGTCGCGCTTCCTTCGGAGCTCGTCCATCCGCTCTTGCGTGTCGTCGCGCTTGACGATGGCTTCCTGCTCCGCGGCGAGGTACGCCTCGCCCGCCTTCGCGTAGGCCTCCTCGGCCTCGGGATACGCGCCATCGGCCTCGAGGGCCTCGGCTTCCTCGGCCAGGGACTGCGCCTCCTGGAAAAGCGCCGGAACGGCGAAGTCCGCCTTGGCGTCCTTGGCCTTCGCCCTCTTGGCGTCGAGGTCCTCGCGCGCGCGCAGCATCCCGATCTCCCAGGCGGTCTTGTACACGAGGTTGAACCGGAGCTCCGCTTCCTGCATCGCGTCGAGGGATTTGTTCGGCTCGCCAGGGAAGGCGGCGTCGCTCTCCTCGAACTTGTCCATCGCGATCTGGTAATTGCCCTTGTCCGCGTCCTGGAGGTCGTACGCGGTGATCTCGTCCCAGACCTTCACCGTCTTGGCCCGCTCGTAGGCGATCTCGTAGCGCAGGGTAGCGGACTTGAAGGATGAAACGGCCTTCTCGAGATCCGCCGCTTTCTCGGCTAAGTCTCCAGCCCCGTAGTCGGCCAGCGCGCCCGCCATCTGATCGGGGGAAGAGGAATCCGCGCCCTCGTTTTCCGCGGCGTCGCGCATCTTATCCGCCCGCGCGCGGTAGTCGGAGGCCAGTCCCGCGAGCCCCTCGCCGAGGGCCTTCTCGAAGCCCGCGATGGCGTCCGCGTAGAGCGTGCGCGCCTTGTCGGCGTCGCCGTCCTTGGCCGCCTTGCGCGCCTCTTCCAGCTTCGCTATGGCTTCTTTAAAAGCGTCGGTCTCGTTGAGTCCGTACTCGACGCACTTGTCCCTGAGCTTCTGGGCCTGCGCGTCCTCGGCGCTCATGTCCGCCGGAGCGGCGGTGGGAGCCGGGGTCGCCGTCGGAGCCGGGGTCGGCGAAGGCGAAGGCGACGGAGTCGGCTTGGGTTTGGTTTGGCATGCGGCGGCGAGGAGCGCGATGAACCCCGCCGCGAGCAGGAACGACTTCTTCATGATAAAGAACCTCCTCGCTCGTCAAGTCTCAGAATACGCACGTCGAAATCCCGACGACCGAGGACCTTCACGATGGCGAAGCTCCCCGACGCGCCGTCGCGCGGCCGCGAGAGGCTGCCGGGACAGAGGGCGAGAACCCCCGAGTACTCCTCCCAACGCGCCCTGTGCGTATGTCCGTAGAAAACGGCGTCGGCTCCGGCTGACGCGGCCGCGTCCAGCATCCTCCCGACCCCCTCGTTCGCGCCCATGAGGTGCCCATGGGTCAAGAATATCCGATTGCCGCAGGCTTCGAAGACGCGATGGAGCGGGGCCCCGGCCGAATGGTCCGAGTTGCCGCGGACGCCTTCCCAAGGGATGACGCCCACGCCCCCCATGCGGAGCGCCTCGAGATCGTCGAGGCCGTCTCCCAGGTGGATGATCGCGTCCGCCCGGGCCGCGCGCGACCTCAATACTTTCGAAAGCCGCTTGACGTCCCCGTGGGTATCGGACAGCACGAGGAGCGTGCACGGCATGCGGCGGCCTCCGAATCATCGTACGACATCGTTTCACCGGAGTCAAGCGCGGAGGTCGGCGCGGTCCGCGATCGAAACGCCCGCGATGTCCGGACGATCGCGGCCATGCCGCGTCCTTCCGGCTTCCGCTTGACACGCGCGTTCCCTCGGACGGAGACTCGACGCATGCGGATACGGGACGATCGGGGCGGAGGGCTCTCCGGTTACGCGGCGGTGCTCGCCGCCGAGTTCATCGCGCTCATGGGCTTCGCCGCCTCGACGCCTATCATCCCCTCGTTCCTCCGCGAGCTCGGCATCCGCGACGAAGCGCGGCTCAAGCTCTGGTCCGGGCTCTCGAACGCCCTTCCCTCGGTCATGGTGGCGCTCTTCTCCCCCGTCTGGGGAGCCCTCGCGGACTCCCGGGGCAGGAAGCCGATGCTCCTCCGCGCGCTTTTCGGGAGCTCGCTCTTCATCGGGCTCATAGCCCTCGCGGGGGCGCCCTGGCAGCTCCTCGCGCTCAGGACCCTCCAGGGCTGCGTCACGGGCACGGTCGCGGCCGCCACGGTCCTCGTGGCGGCGAGCGCGCCCGAGGGCGCCGTGGGGCGCAGGCTCGGCCTCCTCCAGTCGGCCATCTTCATGGGGAACTCGATCGGTCCCGTCATCGGAGGCCGGGCGGCCGAGCTGCTCGGGAACCGCGCCTCCTTCGCCATCGCCTCCGCACTCCTCGCCGCCGGCGGCGCCATCGTCGCGGCCTTCGTGAAGGAGAATTTCCGGCGCCTCGATCCGGGTACGGCCGCCCTCTCGGGAGGACGCGCGCCGGCCTCGCCCGCGGCCATCGCCTGGGCCTCCCTCATCCCCCTCTTCGCGGTGGTCTTCGCCTTCCAGCTCGCGGGCTCCAACGTCTCGCCCATCCTTCCCCTCTACGTCGAGGATCTCATGGGCGATCCCCGCCTCGTCCGATCGGTATCCGGGCTCATCATCGGCTCGGTAGGCGTCGCGAGCGCCGTATCGGCGGGCATCGGGGGCAGGCTCTCGGACGCCTTCGGCCCCGGCCGCGTCCTCGTCGCCACCCTCGCCTGCGCGGCCCTCCTCGAGCTCATGCAGGCCTTCGCGCATTCCCCGTGGACCCTCCTCGCCTACCGCGCGGGAGCGGGGCTCTTCCTCGGCGGCACGATGCCGTCGATCAACTCGCTCATCGCCAAGCGGACGCCGCCGGGGGAGAACGGCAAGGTCTTCGGCGTGTCCACCTCGGTCGGACAGGCGAGCGCCTCCCTCGGACCGCTCATGGGCGCGGGCATTTCCATCGCCGCGGGCTACCGATCCGTGTTCTACGCGACCTCCGCCCTCCTCGCCATCCTCTCCGTCGGCATCGCCTTCAATACCCGGAAACGCGACGGGAAGGAGGCCGCCGGTGCCCGCTGATCGCCGCGCTCCCCTCGCCGCCGCGATCGCCCTTCGATCCTTCATCGTCGCCGCGGGCGTCCTCTCGGCCTTCTCCTGCTCCTCGAGCGGGGGCGCGGACCGGAGCGCCTTCGGGGAGGACCTCCCCCTTCCGCCCGAGGAGAAGGGTTTCGATCCGCGGACGGCCCCCTTCGTCAAGAAATCCGGGTCCGGCCTCGTCCTCGACGGAAAGCCCTTCCGCTTCGTCTCCTTCAACGTTCCGAATTACCACGTTGTCGAGGATCCCGCGCCCGCGGGCGGCCCGGCCTGGCACCGGGTCTCCGCGCCGGAGCAGGAGGACGCCGCCCGCACCGTACGGCTCATGGGCGGACGCGTCATCAGGATGTACGTTCCCTCCGTGGAAGGCGGCCGCGTCAACTCGAGCGGTCCGAGCCACGTCCGGCGCGGCCCCGACGGGAAGCTCGCATACGACGAGGAGCTCTGGTCCGATCTCGATCGCGGACTCGCCATCGCGGCCGCCGAAGGCGTGAGGGTCATCATCCCCCTCGTGAACGAATGGCCCTGGTTCGGCGGCGCGCGCGAATGGGCGAAGATCGCGGGAGCGCGCGATTTCTGGAACGACGGCGCCGCCCGGGCCGCGTTCAAGGAATACGTCGCCTGGCTCCTCGCGCGCACCAACACCGTCACGGGCCTCAGGTACCGCGACGACCCCACGATCCTCTGCTGGGAGCTCGGCAACGAGATCCAGTCGGCGAGCGAGGATTGGATGCGGGACGTGGCCGCGCACGTCAAGTCGCTGGACGGACGCCACCTCGTCATGGACGGAGGCCACCGCTCGCTCCGGAGGTCCCTCCTCGACTGCCCCGACATAGACGTCTTCACCACGCACTACGCCGATAGGACCTTCGCCCGCGACGCGGAGGCCTGCGCGAAGCGGGGCAAGGCCTTCATCTACGGCGAGTTCGATCCCGAAAGCCCCGAGGCCGTCGCGCGGGTCTGCGCCGTGGGCTACCTCTCCAAGGCCTCCGGCGTCCTCGCGTGGTCCCTCAGGTTCCGGGCGGACTCGGGCGGGTTCTACTTCCACGAGGACTTCCGCGATTCCGATTCGCTCCATTTCCCCGGCTTCGACGCGGCGCGCCCCTCGGGCGAACGCGAGATTTTCTTCGTGATGCGCGCATGGGCCTGGAAATACCGCGGCTACTCCGCGCCCCCCGTCGCCCCGCCCCCCGAACCGCGGATCCTCTCGGCGTCGCCCGACGGAAGGATCTCGTTCAGGGGCTCCACGGGCGCGACGAGGCATCGGGTGGAACGCTCAGGCCAGCCCGACGGCCCCTGGGAGGCCGTCGGCGAACCCTTCATCGACGCGCTGCCCGATCCGGGCTCGAAGCCGCGGAAGGGAGCGTGGCCCCTTTTCGCCGATCCGGCGCCATCGGCCTCGAAATCCTGGTACAGGATAATCGCCATGAACGAAGGGGGCGAAACCGCGAGCGCTCCCGCGCGGACCGAGTGATCGGCCCGCGCGCCTCACCCTTTTTCCGCCGGCAGTATCCTGAGCGTCCCCGATGCGGCCATCCTGTCCGCCTTTATCCCGAGCGCCATGACCACGCCGGCCCTCGAGCCCGCTTCCTCTACGACCCGCTCGAGGTCTCCCGAGGTCCTCACCCCGTTGCCGCAGGCGGTCGCGAGCGCGTCCGCGAGCGCGGCGTCGGCGCAGGCCACGAGGAAGGCGTCGGCGTTGCCGAAGGAGAGGGAAGGACCGACCTTCGCCGAGGACGCGCAGATACCGAGGGGGCAGCGTTCCGGCGTCACTTCCACGCAGAGCCTGCCCGAGAGGCTCGAGAGCCCGGCGTAGACGCCCACGAGCACCCTTTCCCTCGCGGAGATCCACAGGTCGCCCCCGTTCTCCACGATGACCTCCTCAGGTCCCCCGGGAAGGCCGACAAGGGCCTTTCCGACCGATTCCGCGATGGCCCCGGCCACAGCCGCCATGGGTCCGACTCCCGCGGCGATTCCGGCGCGCAGCATCGACCGCGCGATGGGCGGCGCGGCGGGATCGTCGCGTAGGGGCTCGAGGCTCGTCCTGAAGGCGGGACGGTCCCTGATCCATGAATCGAGGGCGGCGCGCTCTTCGAGGAGGATCCGGCGGGCGACGGCTTCGACGCGTTCCGCGTCCGATCCCCGCGTGAAGGCGATCCAGAGGTCGGATTCGCCCTCGGCGATGACGAGGCCCTCGAGCCTTCCGCCCCCGAGGGCCTCCCGGTACCAGCGCTCCCGGAACAAAGCCGCGCTCAGTCCTCGAAGGCGAGCGAGAAGAGCCCGAAGGGGCAGGCTTTCACGCAGAGCCCGCAGCCGATGCAGAGCTCGCGCTTGAGCTCGAGCCGGGCGCTCTCCCTCTCGAGCTCGAGGGCGCCCGAGAAGCAGACGCCGGTGCAGGCGCCGCAGTCCACGCAGCCGTCCTCCTTCCAGAGGATGGCCCGGGAGGCCGGGAGGCAGGTGACGTCCCTGGACTCGAGGTACGCGACGGCCTCGGCGATGCGCCCCTCGCCTCCGTCCAGCTCGAGGAGGAGGCGGCCTTCCTGTCCGGGCGTCACCTCCGCGCGGAGGATGTTCACCATGACGTCGTACTTCTTGATGAGCGCGTAGATGATGGGATCCCCCACGGCTTCCTGCGAGTACGAAAGCACGTATTTTTCCTTCATCGCGCCGCCTCCGGAGCGGTCCTCACCGCCAGGGGCCGCATGGCCGATTCGGGCGGAAGCCTCAAGCTGGGCTCCCTCAAGGGGAAATCCCCGGAAAGGAGGCGCTTCTTGAGCTCCTCCGCGATCCTGCGGGCGCGCGCGAGGGACGAGAGCGGGGCCGTCTTCACGCGCTTCCCGTTCAGCCGGATCCAGCCGGACCTGAGCTCGGCGTACGATGCCCTCGCGACGGCGGAATGATCCGGCTTCGAGTAGTCGCAGATCGTCGTCTCGATGCCCGCGTTGTTCACGCTGACGCGGCGCGCCACGTCCCCGTCCAGCACGGGGATGGGGATGCCCACACCGACGTAGAGCGTGACGCCGTATCGCTCGAAATACGCGGCTCGGAGATACTCGCTCTCCATTTCCTTGACGTTGCCCGCGAGCATGAGGGTCCGCGCGTTGAGCGCCGGGAGCCCTTCCCCGCCCAGGGCCCGCTCGGTGTTGAACTGGGTGCCGTTCCAGGCCACCGCGCCGACGGCCCCGCAGAGGAATACCGGGCTCCCCACCCCGATGGTCCTGAGCTCGGGATCGTTGAGGAGGGGGGAGAGCTCGCCGGAGGTGGAGTAGTTGCAGTTCTTCCCGTGGGGGAGGAGGTTCCCCATGTAAGTGTAGAGGTGCCTGTCCGAGAGGTTCACCGCGGCCGGATAGTTCTGGTACGCGTTCCGCGGATTGAGCATGGTGATCTCGTTCACGGAGTCCTTGTCGATCCAGGTGTCGATCTCGCGCCGCGGATAGCAGTCCGTCCCCTTGCCCCAGGCGCGGAGCCTCAAGGACTCCCCACGAACGAGGGCCTCTATGACGTGCGCGCCACCGCGCTCGGGATCGTCGCGGGAGACCTCCGTGGCGCCGACGTAGGCGTCGACCGCGGCGATGCCCCCGAAGAGGGGGACGCCGCCGAGCTCGATCCTCTCCATGCGGATGGACGGCTCCGGATGCCCGAAGTTGATGAATACCCCGGAAGAGCACATGGCGCCGAAGGTTCCGGTGCTGACGACGTCGACCTTCTTGAGGACCTCGTCCGGACCGGATTCCTCGGCCATCCTCGAGACTTCCTCGGCGGTGAGCACGACGGCCCGGCCTTCCTTGAGTTTACCGTTGACCTCTTCCCAGCTTCGCGTGAGCGGCATGAAGGACTCCTCGCCCTACTCTAGCGCGGAGGTCCCGGGGTGGGAAAGGGGGCCGGTCGTCGGATGACGCGGACCGAGCGAAAAGTATTTGCGAAATCCCCGAGAGGCCCTACACTTCATTGCATGGACGTCCGAACGCTCTGGTTCGCCCTCGCCCTCGTCTCGGCCGGCGTGGCGGCGCTCTCCGGGGGCCTCGCCCTCCTCAGGCCGAAGAAAGCGAACGCCGCCCTCTTCTCAGGGTTCTGCTCGTTCGCCGCGGCAGCGGCGTTCGGATGGGCCTTTCCCTCCTCCGCCTTGCCGGACGGCGCCGCCGGGGCAGGCGCATGCTTTCCGGTTCTCGCTGGCGACGCCCTCGCGGCCGTCGGCCAACTCCTCCTCGCGACGTCTTCGCGCCTCCTCGAACGGCAAAAGCGGGCCTGGCCGCCGCGCTTTCTCGCCTACCTCTGCGCCTTCGCCGTCGGCGAGGCGGCCTCCCTCTCCCTCGGATTCCCCTTCGCACGCGTCGCCGGCCTCTGCGTCGCGTCCGTCGCAGCGGCCGCCGAGACTATTTTCGCCTCGCGGCCGCGAAAATCGAACGCCTCCCGCGCGCTCAGGGCTTCAGGCCTCGCCCTCGGAGCCGCCTGGGCAACGACCCTCGTCCTCATCTCAATCCTCATCCTCTTCCCCGGATCGCGCCGGGCCGCCCGTGAGGCGGCGCCCGCGGCGACTATCGTTTTCATCGTCCTCTGGTCCGGCTACCTCTTCACCACGGAGTCAGCGTCCGCGCTCAGGGACGTCCTCAAGCGCAACGCCGCGCTGAGCGAGCTCGCGGGGCGGGACAGGCTGACCGGGCTCTGGAACCGGCGGCACATGGACTTCTCGCTCAAAATGGAAGCCGACCGTTCCGATCGCTACGGCCATGCCCTCTCCCTCATACTCTTCGATCTGGACCTCTTCAAGGACGTGAACGACGCCTGGGGACATGCCGTCGGAGACGAGGTCCTGAAGCGCGTCTCTGGAATTGCGCGCGGCCTCGTGCGCGAGTCGGACGGAGTATTCCGCTGGGGCGGAGAGGAATTCGCCGTGATCGCCCCGAACACGGCGCTCGAGGGGGCCGCGAGCCTCGCCGAGAAGATGCGCGCCGGAATCGAGGCCTCGGACGCTCCGCCGGCGGGCCGCGTGACCGCGAGCTTCGGCGTAGCCGAATTCAGGAAGGGCGAGTCGATCGAGGATTGGTTCGAACGGGCAGACCGCGCACTCTACCGCGCCAAGAAGGGCGGCAGGAACAAGGTCGTCGCGCCGGAAACGCGCGGCTCCCTCCCCATCGCATCCCTCAAGCTCTCATGGAAGGAGGAGTGGTCGTCGGGCGACGGGGAGATCGACGCGGAGCACAAGCGGCTCATCTCCCTGGCGGGGGGCCTCATCAACGCGAGCCTCGCCTTCGCCGGGCCTGAGGAGCTCTCATCGGGCCTCGCCGAGCTTCTCGGCGCCGCCAAGGCGCACTTCGCGCACGAGGAGGAGATCCTCTCGCGGCTCGGGTATCCCGACCTCGCGGGCCACGCGGGGATACACGCCGACCTCATCGCGCGCGCCGAATCCCTCCTCGTCCGGAACGCCGAGGCGCCCGGTTCTCCCGGAACGTACTTCGACTTCCTCGTGGACAAGGTGGTCATCGGCCACATGCTGAGGGACGATTCGGTCTTCTTCCCCTACCTGAGGTCGAGGACGCGCTCCCCGAGCCGCGTCGGCTGAGCCTTAGGCATCGATCGAATCGCCGCTCTCCTCCGCGAAGGGCGCGGAGCGCTCGGGACGGGCTTATCACCCTTCCCGGCGCCGGCCTCAGTCAGCCTTCCGTAGCGATACCTTCCACGCCTCCTCGTCGGCCTCCACGTCCTTGGCGTTCTCCGCAGCTTTCCATTCGATGGTCGTTGCGAGGGTCTCTTCGGCGATGAAATCCCTGTAGGAGTCGAAGGCGGCCTTGAGCCGATCGGAACCGTGGACGGCGAGCCGGATGCGGTCCGTGACCTCGAGTCCTGATTCCTTGCGGAGCGCCTGGACACCACGCACGAGGTCGCGCGCGTCGCCCTCTTGCCTCAGGCTCTCCGTGATCTCCGCATCGAGCGCCACGGTGAGCGAACCCTCGTTGATTACCTTGAGGCTCGCCTTCTCGACGCGCTGTACCTCCACCTTGGACGCATCTAGGTCCACGCTCTTCCCGCTGATATCCATGGAGAGAACGCCCCCTTCGAGAATGCGCCCCACCTCGGCCGGGCTCAGGGCGGAGATGCGCTCCTGCGCAGCCTTCATGTCCTTCCCGAGCTCCTTCCCGAGCACGCGGAAATTCGGCTTCGCGCGGTACTCGACGAGCTCCTCCTCGTTGTCCCGGAAGATGACGGACTTGACGTTGAGCTCCTCCTGGACGATCTCCTCCATCTCCACGAGGACGGCGCGCTCCGCGGCATTCCGGGTCACGAGGTGCACCGCGGCCAAGGGCTGCCGCACCTTGAGGTTGTGCTGGTAGCGGAGGGCCCGCCCCATGGCGACGGCCTTGAGGACCACGTCCATCTTGGCCTCGAGCTCCTCGTCCCGGTACGCCCCGTCGTAGGCCGGGTAGTCCGCGAGGTGGACCGACTCCGCCTCGTCCTCGCTGCGCAGGTTTCGCCAGATTGCCTCGGACACGAAGGGCATGAAGGGCGCGGCGGCGAGCGCGATCCGCTTGAGGACGCGGTTCAAGGTCTCGTAGGCCTGTTTCTTGTCGGCATCCGCTCCCGATCTCCAGAAGCGCCTGCGCGAGCGCCTGATGTACCAGTTGTTGAGGAGGTCGATGAAGGAGACCACGGGAGAGAGAGCGCCGGCCAGGTCGTAGGCCTCGAGGCCTGCGCCCACGTCCCGTAGGACGCGTTCGCAGACCGAGAGGATCCAGCGGTCCAGGGGGTTCGCGGCGCCGACGGGCGCCTCGCCCGGCTCGGCCTTGTCGATATTGGCGTAGGTCACGTAGAAGGAGTAGGCGTTCCAGAGGGGGATGAGGATTCCCTTGAGGACGTCCTTGACGCCCTCGTCCGTGAACTTGAGGTCGTCCGCCTTCATGACGGCGGAGCTTATGAGAGAGAGCCGGAGCGCGTCGGCACCGTACTGGTTGATGACGTCCATCGGATCGGTGTAGTTCCTAAGGCTCTTGGACATCTTTTTTCCGTCGGCCGCGAGCACCATGCCCGAGACGACGCAGTTCCGGAAGGCGGGCCTGTCGAAGAGCGCGGCGGCGAGGACAGTAAGCGTATAGAACCACCCCCTGGTCTGGTCGAGGCTCTCCGAAATGAAGTCCGCGGGATAGTGCTCTTCGAAATGCTTCTTGTTCTCGAAGGGATAATGGTTCTGGGCGTAGGGCATCGAGCCCGACTCGAACCAGCAGTCGAGGACCTCCGGGATGCGCTTCATGCTCTTTCCGCATGAGCAGGGGATCTCCACCTCGTCCACGAAGTGCTTGTGGAGGTCGGTCACCTTCTTCCCGGAGAGCTCCTCGAGCTCGGCCCTGCTCCCCACGCAGCGCTTCTCGCCGCACTCGCACTTCCAGATGGGAAGGGGATTGCCCCAGTAGCGGTTGCGAGAGATGGCCCAGTCGCGGGCGTTCTCGATCCACTTCCCGAAGCGGCCTTTCTTGATGTGGTCGGGCATCCAGTAGATCTCGGAGTTCGCTCTGATCATCGACTCCTTGACCTTCCCCTCCACCTTCACGAACCACGATCCTACGGCCCGATAGATGAGGGGGCTGTCGCATCTCCAGCAGAAGGGATAGGCGTGGAGGATCTGGTCCCGCTTCACGAGCTTCCCCTCGGACTTGAGGCGCTCCATGATGTCCTTGTCGCAGTCCTTGACGAAGCGCCCGCGGTAATCGCTTACCTCGTCCGTGAACTTGCACTCGGCGTCTACCGGGCAGACTGTGGGGACCTCAGTGCCCTTGAGGAGACGGTAGTCGTCCTCGCCGAAGCCGGGCGCGGTGTGGACGATGCCGGTTCCGTCCTCCGTGCTCACGTAGTCGCCCGTATGGAGGCGGAAAGCGCCCTTCGCCGCCGCCTCCTTGAAGTACGGGAAGAGGGGCTCGTAGGAGGCTCCCGCGAGGTCCTTTCCTTTCGCCTTCCACGCGATGTCCAGGGCCGCGGCGTCCTTGTAATAGGCGCCCAGCCGGGCCTCCGCCATCACGTAGGACTCGTTCCCGTCGCGCACGCAGACGTAGTCCACCTCCGGGCCGAGGGCGAGCGCGAGGTTTGACGGGAGGGTCCAGGGCGTGGTCGTCCAGGCGAGGAAGTACGTCCTCCCGTCGGCGAGAGCGGGCATGGAGGGGCTGCCCGAGGCCGCCTTGAATTTAACGGTGATCGCGGGGTCGTGGACGTCCTTGTAGCCGCCCAGGTTGAGCTCGTGGTTGGAGAGGACCGTGGAGCAACGCGGGCAGTACGGGAGGATGTAGGAGCCCTCGTAAACGAGCCCCTTGTCCCAGAGCGCCTTCATGACCCACCAGATGGATTCCATGTAGTCCGGATCCATGGTCTTGTAGTCGTCGTCGAAGTCGACCCAGCGGCCGGCGCGTGTCATGATGGTCCGCCACTCCTTCACGTACCGGAGCACCGAGGCGCGGCAGGCCTCGTTGAATTCGGCGATCCCGTAGCGCTCGATGTCGGTTTTCGAGTTGAGCCCGAGCTCCTTCTCGATGAGGTTCTCTACGGGGAGGCCGTGGCAGTCCCAGCCGAAACGCCTGTGGACCTGGAAGCCCTTCATCGTCTTGTAGCGGGGAATAATGTCCTTGACGTATCCCGGAACGAAGTGTCCGAAATGCGGGAGCCCCGTGGCGAAGGGGGGGCCGTCGTAAAAGACGAATTCCTCCGCGCCCTCGCGAGCGCTGATCGATTTCTTGAACACGTCCCCGCGGCGCCAGAATTCGAGGACTTCCTCCTCCACGCCGGGGAAATTGGCCTTGGGATCGACTGGGTCGTACATGGCGGAACTATACCGGAACGCGGCTCGGGCCATCAAGACGCGGAATGGCTAACGGCCGCCTGGATCCGCGCTCTTGAATCACCTTACGGAGGCGAAAGGGAGATCATGGCCTTATAGGGCTATCGCGACGGAAATACGGAGTGAAGAAGAACCTCACCGTCAATCCGCCCCTCGTGAAGTAGCGATAATCCGGGCCTGTTGCGATACAGGGCGTCACCTCCAGGCCGAGCTCCATCCAAGGTATGGGACGGTATATCAATCCTAACGGAAACCGAAAGCCCACAATATCGCGATAAGAAAATTCAGCAGTTTCAACGTAATCCGATAACCGGTTCTCGAACAGGCCCACGCCCGCAAAGGGCGCGATACGTCCCCCCGGGGACCTGAGCGGCTTCGGTAGATGGAACTGAATATCGCACGAGAACTCGATCCCGTCCTGAGCCCGATCGAGGCCGAGCGCGCCCGTCATCGCGATATAATTGCTAAAGAATAATTTTAGGCTAATCCCGAGAGGCACGCCCAGGTAGGCGCCGAATCCGAGCATGCCCTGCTCGGCTAAATTGATCGCCTTCGGTCGAGCCACTCCGGATTCTCCGGCGTCTGCCGCTCCCTCGTCCTTCGAGACGGCGTCTTCGTCGGTGTCGCTGTCGCGATTGTCCGCATCGCCTGGGTCGTCGGCGATCGCCGCATCGGCCGCGTCATCAGCCGCGTCATCGGCGGCAGCCGCGAAGGCGGCCGTCGCCTCGACGGCTGCAGTGTCCGCCGATGCCGGCTCCTCCGCGGGAAGCGAAAACGAAAGGGCGATAATAACGATGGCGAAGACGATCCGCTTCATGGCGCCTAGAATACTTCGTATCGGGAGATCCGAGCAACACCCGATCCGCGCCTTAGCCTCCGGCATCCGTCCGCCGCGGCCCCTCCGCCTCTCTTCTAGGAGCGCTCGGCCCCTAGAAGTAGTACCGGAGCGTGAGACCTCCGCCCATCGCGAAGCGCATGGTCGGCATGAGCTCGAAGCTCGGGGCCGCCTCGAAGCCGATCTCGAGTGGGAAGGTCCGCACGTTGTAGGCGAGCCCGAGGGGGAAGCGAATGCCGGTCCAGACGGTGCTGTCGTTCCTGTTGGACGCCATGCCCGCGTAGCCGCCTATGCCGACGTAGGGGATGATCTCCTCGGTCTCGATCTTGATCATGTCCCGAAAGTGGAAATGGTAATCGCCCTGGACGTTGAAGGAGTCCTGCCAGAAATCGAAGGCGACGGTGACGGCGATGGCGCTGTAATCGTCGAAGAAGAGCTTCCCCGTGATGCCCGTGGGCTTCCCCAGGTAAAAGCCGAGGCCCAAGGGGCCGCGATCGACGTAGGCGCGCGAACCGTATTCGGTATCGACGGCGATCTCGATCTTCGTCGATTCCTGCTTCTTGCCTTTCTTCTTGTCCTTCTTTTCGGCGTTCAGGGAGAACGAAGCGACGAGGAGGAGCGATACCGCGATGCATTGGGTCAGTTTCATGGCTGAGAAGATATCTCAAGCCTG
Organism: uncultured Spirochaetales bacterium; assembly: GCA_964538705.1. GTDB lineage: Bacteria > Spirochaetota > Spirochaetia > Treponematales > JBGSOB01 > CAYNQK01. The sequence goes on from CAZIEI010000031.1 coordinate 14,647, forward strand.
AGCCGATAGCAAGGCCGCGCGTTTTTTCGGAATCAGGGCCCGAGGACGGTGACCGAGGCCGCGCGGCTCGACACGAGGGCGTTGGGAAAGCGCGCCTCGAATACGTGGACGCCGGGCTCAATGGGCCAACGGGCCTCGTAAGGATAAGGGCTCCGGGCGAATTCCCTCCCGTCCACCACCCATACGATCTCGGGCACCTCGGGGCGGACCTCCGCGCGGAGGGCGATGGTCTGAAAGCGCGCGGGAGTCGATGGATCCACGTGTACGCGCGATCCGTCGAGCGGCGCCTTTAACATGATTCCCGCGTCCCTGAGCTCCTCCGCCTGGAGCGCGGGCCGCGCGTATCCCCGGCTCGCCGAGAAGGCCGCGTACTCGCTCCCGAGGACGGTGACGGGACGAAGGGCCTTCCAACGCTCGGGCGTGAACGGAGTCGCGAGCTCCCCCGTGCGCCTGTCCACGACGGCCTTCCTGTGGACGCCGCAGAGTTCGGAGGGGGCGGAGCCGGGATCGAAGTATTCGAGGACCGCCTTGGGGCAGTCGTCGCCCGCGAGTTTTCCCGAGAGGGGGCAGATTCTGAAGCCCGCGGTCCCGCGCGGCGGGGGGAAGGGCTCTTCGTCCGTCCCCTGTACGGCCTCGGGCTGGAGCTCCTCGAAGACGCGGAGGAGGACGGCGGCCACGGAGCTTCCCGAGATGCGGTTGGTCTCGAGCGCGTCGGCGTGCCCGACCCAGACCCCGGCCACGTAGCGCCTCGAGTATCCCAGGGCCCAGGCGTCGCGGTACCCGTTCGAGGATCCCGTCTTCACGGCCACCGGAAAGGGAAAGGCCATGAGGGCGGTTCCCTCGAACGCGGGAAGGCGGTTCTCCGGGTTCGAGAGATAGAGCGAGATGCGCCTCGACGCGTCCTCGTCCATGACGCGGACAGGCTCCTCCTCGAGCGCGCCGGGGAAGTAGCGGGTCCTGTAGGACAGGCCCTCCCGGGCGAGGCAGCCGTAAGCGGAGACGAGCCGCTCGAGGCTCGTGTAGACGCCGCCCACCGCCAGGCCGAAGCCGTAGAAGCCCGCGTCCCGCTCGCGGTCGTGGACGCCCAGGGCGGCGAGCCGCTCGTACGCGCGCTCGAGGCCGACGCCCTCGAGGACCCTGATGGCGGGCACGTTGCGCGAGTTGGCGAGCGCGACCCTGTAGAGCATGGGGCCCATGTAGGCGTCGTCGAAGTCGCTGATCGAGTACTCGCCTCGCGCTTCCATCACGCGGAGCGGCATGTCGGCGAGGATCGATTCCGGAGAGAAGGCCCCCGTCTCGAGGCCGAGCTCGTAGAGGAAGGGCTTGAGGGTGCTCCCTGAGGAGCGCTCGGCCCGGCAGAAATCGATAGAGCCGGAATTCTCGGAATCGAAGTAGTCGGCGGAGCCTACGTACGCGAGCACCTCCGCCGTGCGGGCGTCCGCGATCATCACGGCGATGTTGCTCGCGCCCTTCGCGCGGAAGCGCGGGACGGTATCCGACGCCGCCTCGAGCGCTATCGCCTGCGCGCGCGGGTCCAACGAACTCCGCACGGGCCGCGTGCCGGCCCTCGTGCCCCGCTCCGCTCCCCACTCCCCGACCATGCGAAGGATGAAGTGGTGCGATCCCTCGGGCCTGCGCTCGCGGGAGAACGGCTCCATGGCGAGGAGCTCCTCGCGCGCGGCCGCCGCCTCTTCCGATCCCATGAGGCCCTGCTCCTCGAACTGCTCGAGGATGACTGCCGCCCGCGCCCGCGCGCTCCGGAATCCCGGCCGCTTGAAGAGGTTCCTCCCGGCGGGGTCCTGCGGCACCGCGAGGAGGAGGGCCGTCTCCGCCCAGCTCAGGTCCTGGACGGGCTTGCGGAAGACGCGCCGCGCCGCGTAGCCGATCCCGTTCATGGTCCCGCCCTCGGGGAGGAGCTTGAGGTAGTGCCTGAGGACCCGCTCACGGCCGTAGATCGCCGTGATGAGGAGGGCTCCCGCAGCCTCGTCCATCTTGGCGATGAGGGTCCGCCGCCGGGGGTAGCCGAGCCTGACCGTCTGCATGGCGATTGTCGATCCACCCTGCACGCGCCCCTTGAAGGTGCTCATCACGGCGCGCGCGAGGCCGCGCGGGTCGACGCCCGGATGCTCGTAGAAGCGCTTATCCTCGATGGCGACGATGGCGTCAGCGACGCGCGGAGGGAGCGGGTCGGGCAGGTCCCAATAGCCGAGCGAGCCGTAGACCGCCTCGCCGTCCGAGAGGAATCCCCCCTCCCGGTCCTCGAAGATGGGCGTGGGAGGGGGCGAGCGGAGCGGGAGGTGGGCGAGGACGGTCACCGCCCTCGTCCACCACCAGGCCATCCAGAGCGCGGCCAGGACGGCGAAAGCGGCCCTCGCGGGCCGCACGCGCTCAATCCAGCGGAAGAACGGTGGCCTTGACGCCATCCGAGTATCCGAAAACCTTCGAGTCGTACAGTGCCTGCGCCTTCGCGGGGGGCACGATGAAGGCTCCCTCGAAGTTCGCCCGCGCGCGGAAATAGAAGTCGTACGTGCCCCGGGGGAGGACGTTGTAGTAGAAGGTCACCTGATCGTCCTCGTAGTCCGCGTAGGCGGGCTGGAGCGTGATCCTCCCGGCGGGGGCCGCCTCCGCGGGGGAGGTGGCCAGCTGGGGGTTCATGGGCTCGAAGCCGGAGGGGAGCGGCACGCGCACGGCCACGAAGCTGCGCTCGATGGAGTTCACCACGCGCACGTGGTCCTCCACCACCGTCCCCTCCTTGAAGACGACGGTCGCGCCCACCCTGACGGGCTTCCGCTCACCCGTCCGCTTCCCGTCGCCGCAGTCGATGAGCTCGCGCTCCACGGCGAAGCCCGCGTTCTGGGCCTTGAGCTCGGAGCCTGGCTTCATGGGCGCGAACTCGGCCGCCATGACGAGGGTCGTGGGCAACTTGCCGTCCTGCGAGAGGAGCCTCGCCTTGAGCTGCCTGTCGGTCTTCACCGAGAGGCTCCCGAAGGGCCTCCCCTTCATATCGAGCTTGGTCCATCCCTTTCCCGCGTCGTACTCCACGGGAGCCGGCTTCATGGACTTGGAGGCCGCGATCGTCTGAGCGAGCGCCGAGAGGACGCGGCTGTTGGTGTAGCTGTCTCCCCAGCCATCCTCGCCCGCCATGTCCATGAGGGCCTTGTAGAGGGCCTTGGCTTCGGGGGAATCGGCCTTCTCGGCGGCGATGGCCGCCCATACGGAGGCCGTCGCGCCCGGCTGGCTGTAGAGGAAGGGATCCCCGTTCCACTCCCGCCGGTCCTGAAGCCCGGAATAGACGAGCTGGCCGCCTTGCCGCTTGAACACGAGGGCGTCGTCCAGGCTCTTCCTGAGCCTCTTGAGGTCACCCATGGGGAGGCCGCGCTTGTCCCGGAGGGCGCGGTAGATATCCGCCCGCGTGGTGAGGTCCGCGCCATCCGCGGCCGCGAGGAGCTCCTTCGCGTAGGCCGAATCGAACTGGCCAACGGCATCGAGGGCGATGAGGGCCCTGACGCGTTCCATATAGTCGCGGCCGCTCGTGAAATGGTCGTAATCGGAGCGCAGCGCGGCCTTGAGGGCGCGCACCGGTTTGTCGATGAGAACGGGATCGAAGGAAACGCCCGTCTTCCTGATGAGCGAGAGGAATTCCACCACGTAGGCCGTGAGGTACACGCGTCCCCGGTCGCCGGGATAGAAGGCGTAGAGCCCCTCGGAGTCCATGGCCTTCCCGAGGTAGTCGATGACCTCCTTGACCTGGCCCGCCTTGGCGTTGAACTCGGGCGGGAGACCCGCCTCTCCCAGGGCCGCAGCGAGCGCGACGGAGGGATAGACCTTGCTCACCCGCTGCTCGGTGCAGCCGTACTCGTAGGCGAGCTGGAAGCGGAGCGCCGAGAGCACGCGCACGAGCTCAGGCGCGGAGGAGACGTAGAGGGTCTGCGTGATCGTCCCGGGTCGGGCCCGGCCGTCGGTGGCGGGGAAGCTGATCTCCTTCCGCGCGGGCGGCGCTATCGAGCTCTCGAGCCGCTGCATGATGCCGTCCTGCTTCACGGGGAGCGTAAGCTTGAAAGCGTCGCTCGCCCCGTCGGAGAGCCTTTGCGCCGCGAGCGTGAAGGACACGGTCCGTTCGGGATCCCCCGCGAGGTCGGAAGGCGCGCGCATCTTAAAGTCGAGTCTGAGCGCTTCCTTGTCCGGAATGACGATGTCGTACTTGATGCTCGGCTTGAGCGAGGGCATGAAGAGGAGGCCCTCGGCGCTCGCCTCGGCCCTTCCCTTCCCGCCCTTGCCCTCGACGATCCGCGCGATGCCGCCCGAGTTCATCTCGTCCCCGGGGCGCACGAAGCGCGGCATGGATTCCTGGACCACGACGGGAAGCCTGACCGCGAGGATGGACTTGGCCGTCCCGAACTTGTCGAAGCCGCTCGTCGCTATCGCTCGGACGGCGAACTCGGTGAGGTTGTCCGGGAGGTCGAAGGAGGCCTCCCCCACCCCGTTCACGATCCTGAGGGCGCTTTCGTAATAGGGCACGGTCTTGAAGTTCTTCCTGACCGTCGTCTTGTCGAGGAGAGAGAAGGCCCTCTCGGATTCAGCCATATCGCCGCCGGGAGCCTCGTCGAAGGGAAGATTGCCTACTGTCAAATTCCTCGTGTCGCTCACGCGGATGCGTCCTGAGACGGGATCGATGAAGGAATCGAGGGGGGACCTGAAACGCTCGGGCGCGAGGGCGAGGACCGCCCGGTCCACGAGCCAGAGGGCGACCTCGCCGTTCACGGGCCTGCCCTTCCAGTCCTTGACGCGCACGAGGATCTTGAAAGGCGACCCGGGAAGGGCCACGGCCTCGTGGACGAGCTCCACGGTGAGCCGGTTGGCCGCGGGGTCCACCGCTATCCAGGTGGTGTTGGCCACGGAGAGCGGCCGGGCGCGGTCCTGGCCCCCGGCGAATCCCGCCTGCCCTATCCGCCCGCGCATGAGGACGGCGTGCACGGGGAAGCGCGGCGTCTGGTTCTCCCGCACCTCCACGCCCACGACAGCCTGCCCGTTGGCCACGTCGACCCAGCGATACTCATTGCCTTCGGGCCGCTCGACGATCACGAGGGCGCGGCAGTCCTGGAAGGGGCTCTGGAGGAGGACCTTGGCCACTTCGCCGGGGACGTAGGCGTCCTTGTCCAATGTCGTCTCGAATACGGCGGCTTGGGTCCGCTTCCACGCGACCGGCGTGGGCCCGGACACGAAGAGGTCACCCCTCACGGACTGGAGCCTCCCCTGTTCGTCCCGACCCTGGACCTCGACGACGTAGACGCCGGAATTCTTCACGGGGAAATCGAGGTCGACGGGCTTATCCGCGCTCACGGTCTCCTTCTCGAGGACGAGCTGGTCCACCACGTCGGAGACGTACTTGGCGTCGCCGGTGGCGATGTCCGTCTCGGAGAGGTAGGAGTGCCACTGGCGCTCGTAGACCTTGATCGAGAGCTTCTTGCCCGAAAGGGGCTTCTCCAGGTGATCCAGCACGATGAGGGAGGGCCTCACCGAGACCTTCTCCGTCTCGAAGCGCCTGAGCTTGAGGCCGATGGAGAAAGGCGGGAGCGCGCGAACGGTCTTGGTGCCGGTGACGGTCTGCCGGTCGGCGCCGCGCACGGAAGCCTGGATGCGATACGAGCGGGCCTGGATGCTCTGCGCCGTACGGGGATCGATGGTGATCCGCGCGGAACCGGAGTCGTCCGTGACGTCCTCTCGCTCGCTGCTCGAGGAACCTTCACCGCCGTAGGAGCCCGAGGTCCGCACGTAGCCTGAGAAGTCGTATCCCGGATAAGCCGCGGGGCTGATGGAGTAGGAATTCTCCGTGACGTCCCACTCGACGCTCTGGCCCACGACCTTGCCTCCCGCGTAATAGCTCGCGGCGAGGAGAACCTGGAAGGGCGCGTCGAAGGGCACCACGTCCGGTCCGGAGAGATTCACCTCGAAGCTCGGGACGCGGTAGGCCTCCTTCTTGAAGGAGACGCTCGCGAACGTCTCTCCCGTGAGGTTGTCCCTGAGCTCGGCAGTATAGTCGCCCGAGGGGAGGTCCTTCTCGGAGAAGAGACGGTAGACGTAGCCGTTGCCCTTGGTCTCCACGGGATAGCGCCACTCGGCGTCGCCCGGTCCGCGGACCACGATGCCCCAGGCGCGCTTGGTGTCATCGGCCTTGATGAGCCCCGCCTCCCGCAAGCGAACGAAGCCCTGAATGTGCACGGGCTCCTCCGCGCGGTACATGGGACGCTCGGTGAAGAGGTAGGCCCTGCGCCGCGGCTTCTCCTGCTCCCGAACGGGGTCGGAGGCGAGCCAGGAGAGCCAGGTGGACTGCGCGCCGAACCAGTGGTCGTTGTGGAAGTACGGGGGCGCGCGCTCGGGATCGATGACGAGGGAATCGTCCTTCGTGGAGACGAGGATGCGGGAGGGCCCGCCGTCCTGGCGCTTCGTATGCGAATAGCGGAAGCGGCCTTCCTTGTCCGTCCTGCCGTCGGCCACCGCGACGTCCTCGTAGGCCTTCTTCTTCTCGTTGTACGTCCGGCGCTCGAGGAGGACCCGCGCGTCGGGCACGGGCTTGGCTGTGGAGAGGCTCGTCACATGGAAGACGATTGCGTTCTCCTCCTCGACCGCGGTGAGCGAGAGATCGGTCACCTGCACGCGGACGTAGGAGCGCTCGGTCCCGCTCCCGAGGACGCGATAGCCGACGAGGTAGGTCCCGGCCTTGCCCTCGTCTCCCATTTTCCTCAGGGCCGGAGCGAGGTCGAGGCCGAAGGCGGCCGCCCCGCCCTTCCCCGCGAGCGGGAGCTCCACCACGTCGGAGAATTCGGGAGAACCGAGGAGGCGTATCTGCCGGTCCAGGGCCTCGCCGTAGGAGGGCTCCTCGCCCGGCATGGGGGGCGGAGCCGCCTCGTTCAGGACGATGCCGCCGTCCGGGAAGGGCCAGAAGTTCCGCGAGAGGGGATCGATGCGGTAGAGGCGGAGATCGACCTTGCCTATCCCGCGTCCGCGCATGGGGAAGGAGCGCGGCCCATGGCGCTCGAGGATTGCCTGGCCCGCGTCCCAGTTGAGGAAGGGCGCGAGCGACTTGTGGAAGAAGGAAAAGGAAGAGGGCCCGAAGGCCGCGAGCGCGCGGCCGGAGGAACTCTTGAGATCTCCGTGGCTCACCGTGATCCGGTAAGGCTTGTCGGGATCGGTCTCCATGGACACGTAGACCCTGCGTCCGGACACGGAGAAGGCCGTCTTGCGCGGAGCGGGGTTCACTTTGATCATGCGCTTCAGGAGCTCGATCGAAGGGCTTCCCTCGACGTTCTCGGAGAATTCGATGAAGAGAGGGCCGGGGCTCGTGCCCCGGTCGAGCGCCTGGTCCTCGGGGTAGCTCGATCCCGAGGAGGACACGGGGAAAGAGGAGCTCCCCGAACCGAAGGCCTGGACGCGGAACTCGGGCCGCGTGCGGAAGGAGTAGGACGCGACGGAGCCGGGGGCCCTGCCGTCCAGGGAGAGCTTGAAGCGCATCGTGACCGCGACGCCCTCGCCCAAGGGCTCGTCCAGGACGAGGCGGTAGCGGGCCCTATCCTTGGCCCCCGCGCGCTCGATCTCCTTGAGGCTGAAGTCGCGCTTCCCGAGGACGCGAGCGTCCTGGGACTCGAGCCCGGGAAGGGGCCTGAGCTCGAAGCTGATCATCTCCATGAGCCGCTCCGTCGCGAGCGGCACGGGGAAAGAGAAGTCGATCTGGGAAATGGACGAGAGGTTCGTCGATCCCGGATCGGGGCTGATCGAGCTCGGGGGCGACATGAGGGTCTCCAGGGTCCAGCGCCCCTTAGGCGACTTGAACGTGAAGGTCCTGAGGGGCGGCCAGGGCTCCGCGGGGAGGAAGCGGAGGGTACGCTCGTCGATCCAGCGGTACTCGCCGGGATGCCGCGGCTGGATGGAGAGGATCCCCGAGGCGTCGTCCGCCGGGCCGCCGCCCGCCGGACCCGCGGGTTGCGCGAGCGTGAGGGTCACGGGATCGAACTCGCGGAGGTAGTAGTCGGGGGAGAGGGAGTCGGTCCCTCCGCGCTGGGCGTTGCGGCCTTGCGCGGAGAGCGCGCCCGAGAGGAGGAGGACCGCGGAGAGCGCGAGCCCAATACGCCTGAATTGCCGGTTCATGATCAATACTCCTCCCCGTCGTAGCCGTCGCCTTCGTCATATCCGCCCTCGTCGCCGTAGGGCCCGTCGCCGCCTTCTTCATAGGCGCCTTCGCCTTCGTCGCCGTAGGGACCTTCGCCGTCCTCGTAGTACGGTCCGTCGCCGTCGTCGCCTTCATAGTCGCGGCCTTCGTCCCCGCCGTCGTCGATTCGGATCTCCACCTGGCCTCCGGACGAGCCGCCGCGGACGTAGGGCCGGGTACGCTTCCCTGAAACGCCCAGGGGGATCGATAGGGACCTTGACGGCGAGCCTGAGCGCGCTTTGAACGATTCCACGACGTCCTGGGGCACGTCCTGGCGCGAGCCTTCGAGTCCGTAGAGCGCGAGCGAGTACTCGGCGGGACCTGAGACGGTCCCGCGCACCACGAGCACGTAGTCGCCCGGCTCGAGAGTCGGGAACATCACAGGGCCGCGCCCGAGCTCGGCCTGGGAAGGCGAGTAGAGCGAGGCGTCGAGGCCTTCGAAGTCCGATGCAACGGCGACGCCGATCTTCCCCTTCGCCTTGACCGAGAGCGCGAAGGCCTGGGATTCACCGGGCGCGATGAAGCGCACCGCTGCTCCCGTCTCCTCGTTGACGGATACGGGATCGATCCTGGAGACCCTGATGGAATCGGAGAGCGCCTTGCCCGAGAGGGGCCGCGCAAAGACGCGGTACTCGCCGGGCGTGGCGTAGGCGAAGACGCGGAGATCGTCCCGTTCACCTGTCGCGTCGGTCCCGAGCGGCTTCCCGTCGCGTTGGAGCGAGAGGATGCCGGGTCCGGCGAGCGAGACATCGACGTAGCAGGGGGAATCCACCTTGAACCTGAAGGACTCGGCCTTGCCCGAGAGGGCGGACGATCCGGCGATTGGCTTGGGCGCTGAGGAGGAAGCCTCCACGAGCCCCTCGTATTCCTTGCCGGGAGAAGCGAGCCATGCGCGGGCGTAGCCGCCCCGCGAGCGAAGGACGAGCTGGCCCTCCCTCGCCGGTATCGAATCGAAGTCTCCCGAGCGCCCGGAGGCCGCGAGCCGCCTGAAGGCGCCCGTCTCGGCGAGGAACTCGCCATCGACCGCCTCGCCCGCCACGCAGAGGACCTGGCCCTCGCGGGGAAGGACCGAGAGGACGATCCCGCCCCGCGGTATGTCGGCGGACTCGAAGGGCTTGCCCTCCTTGAGCTCGAGCGCGGACTCGGCCGCGGCGGCGAAGGCGCGGAGGCGGACGCTCGCAGAACTCAGTCCCGCGTTCGCGACGAGGAGCGTCGACTTCTGGAGCGGGAGCGAGACGATCATCTTTCCATCGAGAGCGGAGCGGCAGGCGAGCGGGACCTTCCCGCTCCACGCGCCCACCACGAGGCCCTCGGCGAGGATGGCCTCGAGCCTGCACGCGGGCGCCTCGATCGAAAGCGCTCTGCCCTGAGGCACCACGAGGACGGTATCGTCGCCGAGAGAGAGCGGCTTCGCCGCGTCGACGGGGAAGGATGCGAGCGATACGCCCGCGCCCCGCGCAGGGTCGAGCTCTCCCGGCGGGAGGCCCTCGCCGTCCCAGGCGCGGACGCGCCAGGCACCCGGGGGCAGGAGGGCCGCCGAGCCATCGGAGAAGGTGCCCATGGCGGACCAGGAGTACGTTTCCGGCTCGGGCTTGTCGGCGGGCGACGCGGAGACGCCGCAGCGGAAGGCGCCGTTCGTGTCGGCGGCGACGAGGACGGCGGCCTCGGGCGAGGACACGCGGAAGGCCTGGTCGGTCCCGTCGAATTCGTAGAAGGCGGCGCCTTCGGGCGCGAGGACCTCGGGCTCGGCGGCGGCTTCCGTCCCAGCCCAGGCCCAGCCCGTCGTTCCGGCGGAGCAGAAGGCGGCTTCGCCGACCGGTTCGCAGGGGACTTCCATCGCTGGGGAGAAGAGGAGCCCCTCACCTGAGGAGATGCGGGAAGAGAGCCGTTCGGGATTGGAGATCCGGTAGGCCTTCCCCGCTTTGAAGTCGATCCTCGAACCGGCCTGAGCCGAGGCTTCGTCGGCCTTGAGGAAGGAGAGAGCAGTCTGCGTCTGGACGGGTGAACGCGCGTAGAGGACGTATGAGGAGGATTTCCTGAGCGGGATGAGGATGCGGTTTCTCCCCTCCGCGAGGAGCTTTTCTCCCTTGTAGAGGAGTAGGTCGACGGGCGCCTCGGACGAGGCACGCAGGTCGAAGAGGCCCTCGGCGGCCTTGGTGTCGAGGACAAGCCTCACGCCCTCGCTCCCCACGTCGGCCTTGCCTTCCCAGCCGGGTGAAGCGCGGGAGAGGTCGCGGGGCTTGAGCTCGTCGAGGCGTAGCTCGACTTGTCCTGAGCCTGAGAAGGCGGCGACCGCGAGCTTGTGCATGCCCGCGGAGAGCTGGGCCGTCACCTGGAAATTCCAATCGGCTCTCCGGTCGTCCGAGCTCGCCGCGAGGCTCCCGTCAGGCCTGAGGAGGCGGCAAGCGACGTCCGCGCCGGAGAGGCTCCACAGCTCGTAGAGACCCTCGCGCGGGATCGAGACCTCGTAGGAGGATTCGGACCGGTCGCTCGCGCTTCCCGTTATAGGCACGCCCGGCGCGAGAATCGAGGTGGCGACCATTATGGAGTACGGGACCTCGTCATCGGCCTCCTTCGGTTTTACGGAGAGTTCGTACTCGCCCTCCGCCAGGTTCAGGGAGCCGCGCTCAGCCGGCGGGAGGTCGCGTTTCCCTCCCGGGCCGTTCAAGGTTGCTGAGAGACGGCCGTCCAGGGAAAGGGAGGCCCTGATGGGCGCTGTGACGATGAAGCGGTAGCGGTCAGGCCCGTTCTTCGATCGATAGAAGCCGTGCGATTCCTGGTTGATCGTGAGAATGACGGCGCCGCTCGCGTCGCGGCGGGGGGTAGCGGGCTCGATGAGCCTGACGAGGGTGACCCGCCGCGTCTCAGCGTCGGCGGCGAGGGAGAAGAGCCGGTAGCCGCCCGCGTTCAGCGAGAGCCTCGTCGAGCCTGAACCCGTGTAGATGGGGAAGCCGTCGGAATCCTCGAGCCGTATCGGGAAGCTCCTTCCCATGCCGATGGAGGCGATGGCGAAGCTCCCGGGCTCCTTCACGCTGAAGTCGAAGATCGCGACCTCGTCGGGAGCGAGGACCCGCCGGTCGATCGCGCCTGGCGCGAGGAGCGCCCGCTCGGGCGAGGGAGCCTCTCGCGCGGAGAGCCCGGCACGTCCCGCGGACTGCCCGAGGGGCGAGGCCTTGAGGATGTAGGCCCCCGGATTCAGGTAGGCCTGGAGGAGAGCATTCCGCCCTCCCCCGTTCCGCTCGGCGGAGAAGAGTATGCCGTGGGCCGCGGAGCGCAAAGAGAGCGACGTGGCGAGACGCCCGGTCGTCTCGATCCTGAAGAGCGCGGGGCGCGGGACCTTGAGGACGTAGGAGCGAGAGGATCCGCGTTCATAATCGGCGAAAGCCGCCTTGCCCGGTTCCACGCGGTCCATCCCCTCGCCGAGCTCCTGGATGGAGGGCTTACGGACGCCCCGGGGGAGCGGTAGCGAGCGGAAGACCGCGGTCACCGTTTCCTTGCCGCCGTTCCGGACGCTCACTTTCGTCTCCCCTACGGGAACGATGGCGCCGTCCGAGATCACCTTGCCTCCCATCGTCCAGAGGAGGCCCTGGCCCGATAGCTGCGCGACCATGGGCCATTCAGCGTATATGGTAAATTCCTGCACGCGCCCGGGCTCCAGACTGACGGAGACGCCGCCCTCGGATTCGATGGGAAAGCGGGCGAAGGAAGCGAACCATTGCCGGCCCGGCGCCTGGCTCAAGAGCAGGGAGGCCTCGGCCTCGCGGGGTCCGGGGCTCTGGGTCCAGGTGAATTCGTCCTTCCGCGCGGCGAGGCCCTTGGAGGAGAAGTCCGCGGGCTTGCCGAGGTCCTTGACCACGGCGAATTCGAGGTAGCCGAGCTTATCTGGCTCGACCTCGAGGACGTAGTACCCGGGGGTGAGAAGGGCGCCGCTCTTGGGGGCGGGATTCTGCGCCCGCCGCTTTCCCGATCCGTAGAGGAACTCGTCCAGGGGCGTGAGGCGGTAGAGGCCGCGGCCGGTGGAATTCTTGCCCTCGATGACCCGGTAGGTGCCTAGGTCCTCGAGCTTCACGAAGGCGGTGGCGACGCTCGAGTTCATGAAGTTGGCGGCCTGGGCGAACGAAGAGGAGCCCCCGACGCGGGGGAGGTTTTCGGCGAGTATCCGTGCCTTCCGCGCGGCCCCCTCGCCTTCCATCATATAGACGATGGCGCAGGGCTCCATGCCGGGCTCGTCGTCCATGAGGGGCCCGATGCGGAGGATCCCGCCCGGGGTCTCGTCGGGGTCGCCCCGGTTCGAGGAGAGTCCCGCGGAGGAGGAGGAGGCGGCGAAGGCCTCGAAGACGTAGGCCGTGTCAGGCTCCGCGGCCACCGCCACGAGGCACGCGCCGGAAATCGAGGCGATGATGGAGCGGCGCGCGTCCTTTTCGCCCTTGAGCGAGCCCGCCCCCGAGAAGGAGGCGCGCGTCCCGGGAGAGTAGCCCGCGATCCTGAGCGACGCGGCCGCGGGGGCGGGGAGCCATATGCGCGCGTACGAGGCGTCCACGGTCCGGAAGAGGTCCTCGCCGAAGGGAGAGACCTTGGCCTCGATCCGGGAGCCCTGGGGGAGGAGCCTGATGCCCGAGCGGACGTAGAGGGGCGTCGCGGCGTCGTTGGAGGCGGTCCAGACGAGGGGCGGCCCTCCATGGACCTTGAGGAGATAGAGTCCGCTTTCACCGCTAAAGGAGGTCCTGAGGCGATTGAGCGGCTTGCCCTTCGCCGATCCGGCGGTCGAGCGCTGGAAGTCGGCGTCCACCCGGTACTGCCCGTCCTTCCAGAGCTCGGCGTCCGCGAGCGCGCGTCCGGCGATGTCGATCTCGAGGGGGCGAAAGCCGTCGGCGGGGAGCCAGCAGGAGAAGGTCTCCCGGTCGCCGAGCCGCTCGGTCCGGAAATCTCCCTCGGAGACGACGGGCCAGGCGGCGGGATCGTTCCCCATTGTCTCGCGGAAGGTCACCGCCGCGAGCGACGCGGTTCCCGCGGCCACGCCCTGTGCGGGGCCGGGATCGGCGCCGAAGCGCGCCTTGTACTCGCCCTTCTCGAGGCTCATGTCCGCCCTGCCCACCCCTTTCTCGTCCAGGGAGGAGGAAAGGAAGACGCCGCGCATCCTATCCACGAAGGAAAAGGAGAGGCCAGCGGGCCCCTTGACCGTGAACGAAACGCGACAACGGGCCTGCACCGAGAGGATTGTCTCCCGGGGGTCGTTCGGCCCGATAGCCGCCCTCGAGAGCGAGGGGGCCTGGGCGGAGAGCCCGGCCGAGGCGAGGGAGACGATGGACGCGGCGGCGAGGACGCGGACCGAGCGGGCGAGATCCTTCATAGGGAGTTCCTCCAGGCGAGAGCGGGGGCGCCGACGCGGCGGCGCTGGGCGGAAACGATGCTCAAGGCAGGAACCCCTCACGCGCGCGGCGGAGGGGACACGAGTGCGGTTTTGCGTTACGGGGGCGGCTTTTTCGATGGACGGAATTTTCCGAAGGCGTGGAGAGTGCGGGGAAGCGATTCTTCATGATGTTTCGATCATAACGCAGAGGCTTCCCGAGCGCAAGGCTCGGTACCCACGAGCCTCGAATTCGAGGACTCGAAAGCGATCCGGCGCTTCCTCGGGATGCTTGCGCGGAATGCCGCCGCTGCCGTAGTATGTCCCCCACCCAAGGAGGCTCCGATGGCAAGGAAGGGAACGGCTGGCAAGGTCGTCGGCGTCGCGATCATCGCATGCATCGTGCTCGGCGCGCTCGGATATTTCCTCGTCAAATCGGGCGCTCTCCGCTTCAGTGGCAGCGGCGGCGGCGCAGAGCCCGAGTCGGTGAAGCCCGAGGGCCTCTCCATAGCGCCCGCATCCGGGTATACGC
>CAZIEI010000031.1:28738-29053 GCA_964538705.1 uncultured Spirochaetales bacterium
ACCCAGGTCATGAAGGAAAACCTGGAGTTCATGAAGGCCCAGGGCCTGGACATCGCCCCCGCATCGGGATACTCGCTCGATACCGTGAACCTGGGTGGCGAAAGCGTCCCGGTCATCCGCGTCCCCCTGGACACCTGGGGCGGCTACGCGGCGATCTTCGCGGCCAACGGCGGCTCCAAGCCCAGCAAGGACTCGCTCTTCTATAAGAAGGGGAAATTCGCCGTGGAGTTCGTCCGCACCGAGAGCGCCAAGGAACAGCTCGACGGATTCGCCCAGGGGAAGTTCCTCGCGCTCTGGTCCTCCATGGACTCCCTC
>CAZIEI010000032.1:0-13058 GCA_964538705.1 uncultured Spirochaetales bacterium
TTCCCTGGGACGGCAGGATTCGAACCTGCGAATACCGGAACCAAAACCCGGGGGCTTACCGCTTGCCGACGTCCCATCATATATGGAAGCAGTCAAATCTCCACATCGGGAGAATCCTGCACGTTCCCGTTGTCGTACGCCCCCAGGATCTTGTCCTGGAGGCGGCCTCGGAACTCGGGGGTGATGGGATGAGCGACATCCTTGTATTCCCCGGTCCGGGTCTTTCTGGAGGGCATGGCGATGAATACGCCCGTCTTGCCCTCGATGATCTTAACGTTATGGATTACGAAGCATTGATCGAAGGTGACGGTCACGTACGCCTTGAGCTTGCCTTCGCTCGAGACCTTTCTGATGCGGATGTCGGTGATCTCCATCAGGCTCTCCTTCCGCCGATGCAGCGCAATCACCCTTCATTCTACTATGACATCCTGCCCGCGCGCAAGCAAAAAGGCCGACCGCGCACTGAGCCCAGTCGCCTCCAAGCGCGCTTCCGCCCGTTCGAAATCCTCCCCGTCCATAAAAATCCCGTACATTGAGGAGCCCGATCCGCTCATCCCGGCGGCGAGGGCCCCTTCTCCGAGCAGCGCGTCCTTGATTCGGCGCAACTCGGGCTTATCCCTGAACACAACCTCCTCGAAGGAGTTGAAGAAGGGCCAGGAGCGCGGATCCTCCGCGTAGCTCCTCGACGCGTCCTCCATCCCGAGGGTGGAAGCGATCGCGGCACTGCCGCTCCTGCTCCCGTCAAGCGCCGCGTAGGCCCAAGCCGTTCCTACGGAAAAGCCAGGTTCTACCACGACGCATCGCAGGTCCCCCCGCGCTTCCACGGGGGATAATCGTTCCCCTCTTCCTTCGACCCATGCGCAGGGGCCGCCGAGGAAGAAAGGGACATCGCTTCCGAGCCCCTCCGCGACGCTGGACAGGGCATCTGGTGCGAGCGGCTGTCCCGATAGCTCGTTCAGGCACCGCAACGCTGCCGCCGCGTCGCTCGACCCCCCGCCGAGCCCGCCTCCCATAGGGATGCGCTTCGCGACGCGGACCGAAACGCCGAAGGCGACGCCCGCCGCTTCGAAGAATCGAAGACAGGCGCGGTAGATGATGTTCTCCTCCGCGGGGAAACCGAAGTCCCCCTCGATTGAAACGCCCTCGCGCCCGTTCACGACGATTTCCAGGCTGTCCCCGAGGGAAATGGCTTGGAAGAGGGATCGGATGCCGTGGAATCCGTCCGGACGCCGCTCCCCGACCTCCAGGTGGAGGTTGAGCTTCGCCGGGGCGAAGGCCCTCGCGGTCCGGGAAGCGGGCGATGGATGATAGCTCGAAGGGGCTTTCAGTGTCAAACCCCGCCGCCCGGCCGCACGTAATGGCAGCCGACCGATACCGGGTTGGCCTGGGCCGCCCTCGCGATGAGGGAAGCCGTGAGGACGGCGTTGCGGAGCTCGAGCAGCCTCCGGGAGAGCTTCGCCGATCTGTAGAAGCTCTCTATACGGTGATCGAGGTAATTGAGGTCCGCGATCGCGCGCTGCAGGCGCTTCTTCGACCTGATGATGCCGGCGTAGTCCCACATAGTCGTCTGGATGTTCTGGAGGTCGTGGGCGATGAGGATGGGGTCCGCGCCCTCCTCGTCGGCGGGGAAGACCCAGTCGGGAATGGACCTCTGGAGGGCGGCCGAGGGGCGCTCGTCCTCCGCCGCAGCGCGCGCTCCGGCCCGGAGGCCGAAGACGAGGCCCTCGAGCAACGAGACCGACGCGAGGCGGTTCGCGCCGTGGACCCCGGTGCAGGCCGTCTCGCCCACAGCGTAGAGACCGCGGACGGCAGACTCGCCGGTCATGTCCGTCTTCACGCCCCCGCAGAAGTAGTGCGCGGCGGGAACGACGGGGATGGGCTCCTTCCTTATGTCTATCCCGCCCTTGAGGCAGGTTTCGTAGATCGAGGGGAATCGCTCGGCGAGGTCCACCTTCATCTCCGAGGTGTCCAGGAAGACGTAGCTCGTGTCCGTGGATTCCATCTCGAGGTAGATGGCGCGCGCGACCTGGTCGCGGGGGGCGAGGTCCTTGAGCCCCGGTTGGTAGCGCTCCATGAAGTACTCTCCCTCGCGATTCATGAGGCGGGCGCCTTCCCCCCTCATGGACTCGCTGATGAGGAAGCGCTTGATGTCCCTATGGAAGAGGACCGTTGGGTGGAACTGGATAAATTCGGCATTGACGATCTCGGCGCCAGCGCGGTACGCCATGGCGATGCCGTCTCCCGTCGCGCCCTGGGGGTTGGAGGTGTGGAGGTAGAGGTTGCCGGCCCCTCCAGTGGCGAGGATGGTCGAACGCGCGAGGAAGGGGATGACCTCTCCGGTGTTCTCGTTGTAGACGTAAGCGCCGAGTGCGCGCTTGGGGGCGTATCGCTGCTCCACGTCCATGGAATGGTGCGTGTTGGTGATGACGTCGATGGCGGCGGACGAGGCGAAGAAGGAAATCCCGGGAACGCCCTTCGCGTACTCGAGGACCCTGTCCTCGATCGCCGCGCCCGTCCGGTCTTTTACGTGGAGGATGCGCCTCACGGAATGCGCGGCCTCGCGCGTGAGGTCGGGCTTTCCATCGCCGCCCGGGCAGAAGGGGACGCGGACTTTATCGATGAGGAATTCACGGACGGCGAGGGGCCCCTCTTCGGCCACGATCTTCACGGCTTCGGTATTGTTGAGGTACGCTCCCGCCCGCGATATGTCCTCCGAGAGGAGCTCGACGGAATCGTCCTCGCCCTCGGCAACGATGCCCCCCTGGGCGTAATGCGTATTGCACTCGGAGAAGGATGCTTCCTTGGAAATGACGGCGACGCGGCAGCCGCCCTCCGCGGCGCGAATGGCGGCCGAGAGCCCCGCTATCCCGGAACCGATGACGAGGACGTCGAAGCTCTCTGCCTTCGCGTTCATTTTTTCCCTCCCGCGATCCTGAGGGAGAAATCGAAGGCGCTCACGGAATGCGTAAGCGCGCCCACGGAGATTCGGTCTACGCCTAGCGCGGAATAGCGGCCCACGCGGTCCTCGTCCATGTTACCCGAGGCCTCGAAGATGACGGGTGGATTCCGCCGCGGTCGTGGGAGGGCGAGCGCGGCCGTACAGGCCCTCTCGTCCATGTTGTCGAGCATGATCCAATCGACGTCGAGGCCGAGCGCTACTCGGACGTCCTCGACGCTCCTCGCCTCGACCTCCACGGCCAGGGAGGAGCCCCACTTCGCCCGGGCCTTCATGACCGCCTCGGCCATCCCGCCCGAGGCGTCCTGGTGGTTGTCCTTGATGAGGACCATGTCGTGGAGCCCCATCCGGTGGTTCCCTGCCCCGCCGATCCTCACGGCGTACTTGGAGAGGGCGCGGTATCCCGGGAGGGTCTTACGCGTGTCGATGACGAGGGCTCTACCCGTGGCGGCGGCGGCCGTTTGCATTTTATTCGCTCTGGTGGCGATGCCCGAGAGGAAGGCCAAGAAATTGATCGCGGTTCGCTCGCCCTCGAGTATGTGGATGGTCCCGCCCCTGAGGCGAGCGATCTCGTCGCCAGGAGAGAGAGCGTCGCCGTCTTTCTTGAGGATGATGCGCTCGATGGACGGGTCGATCCGCTCAAACACCTTTGAGAAGAGCTCTGCGCCGCAGAGGATGCCCGAATCCTTGGAGACGAGGACAGCCTCGCACGAGTCGCCGGGGCCGAAAACGGCCTTGCTCGTGGCGTCGCCACGCTCTCCCAAGTCCTCCTCCAGGGCCATGCCGAGGAGTTTATCGAAGTTATCCGCATCCATGGACCGACTATATGCCCCGCGGGTGGGTAGATTCAAGACGTCGGGGGCGTTCGCCGTATCCCCTTGCTTTCGTGCCTTCCATGCTCCATAGTGATCGCATGGAAGACGACAAAAAGGCCGCCTTCGGCTCGGCGTTCGGCGAGGTTCTCCTGGAATCGGGGTTCCCCGGCGCCGTAGTCGAGCCCGCCGGGGACGACGACGGTCTCGGCGCTGATATCCTCTGCACCGTGGGTCTCGCAGGCGGCCTATCGGGATTCCTTACCCTCCGATTCATCGGTTCGGCCCTCGCCTCAGTCGCTCGCCGCATGACGAGCCATTGCGGGATATCGATCGGCGAGGGAGACGGCTCCTTCCTCCGCGAAACCGCCGCCGAGCTCGCCAACCAGCTCGCCGGACGAGCGGTGAACACGCTCGCGAGGCACGGGGTGGACTGCGCCATAACGCCTCCGACCGTCGTCACCGGATCCAACGTCCGGGCCGCGGTGCCCCACCTCGCAGACAGGCAGACCTGGAAGGTGGACGCGGGCGTGGCTGAATTCCTCATTTCCGTTTCCACGCGGAAATCGTAAAAAAGATGAGAAATCAGTTGACAGACCTCGGAAGTCTCTTTTAGATTTGCGATGTCCTGACGCCCCCCGGGCGCGGGAGGGGCCCCGGCATCCGCCCGGTGCTCCATTTCAAGGAGGGGAGACGGAATGATCCCGCTTAACCATGAACGCTTCGATGACTCGGACGACGGATTGCTGCTCCTTTCCACGGGCGCGGACGGACATGCCGGGGCTTTCCCCGCATATCTCATGGGGGAAGACTTCGACGACGACGATTTCGAGGAAGACGACGACTACGAGGACGTCGAGGATGACGATTTCGACGATGTGGACGAGGAAGAGGACGAGGAAGAAGATGACGAGGAGGATTCCTTCGACGATGACGACGAGTCCTTCGAGGATGACGATTTCGAAGAGGAAGACGAAGAGGACGATGAAGAGGACGGCGACGAGGACGAAGACGAATTCGAGTACGACGACGACCTCGATTACGAGGACTTCGACGAATGAGCGCGGGCGGTGGTGAGCCGCCCCGTTTCGAGGACCCCCGCGGACGCGGGGGTCTTTTTTTCCCTCAAACCGGAGAAGACCCGCCCCGGTACGGAATCTTCGCCTGGTGCCAGAGCCGCTCGAGCTCGTAGAAGGATCGGGCACTCTCGGACATGACATGCACGACGACGTCGCCAAGGTCCATAAAGCTCCATTCGTCGTCCTCGACGCTCGAATGGCCGTGGAGGACCTCGATGCCCAGCTCCCTCACTCGCTCCTTCACGTGCCTCATGAGGCCCTTGAGGTGCGTGGAACTCGTCGCCGTTGCGATGACGAAAAAATCCGTCCATGAATTGAGGCCGCGCAGGTCTAGCGCCATGGCGTCTCGGCCCTTGTGCTCCTCGAGGAGGTGAGCGAGGGCAACGGCCTCATCCTCGATCCGTCCAGCCCTCGCCCGGGCGGCATCATTCGACGCAATATCGGCCATTGAAGTCCTTCCCTATCAGAATGACGAAATCCGCGCCGCCCTCGGGAGCGACGTCGTCGGGCCCGGGCTTCGAGATGATTCCGCAGCGGATGACCTGAGCCACGTCCTTCGCCGCTGCCTCGTCTCCGAAGCGGTCTACGAGAGCGGTTTTCTCCGTGTCCTCCGCCTCGGAGTTGCCGTAGCGGAGAACCTCGTAGCCGAAGCTCTCGTAGAGGGAGGCCGCGCGCTTGGCGAGGCCCTTGATCGAGGTCCCGTTGAGTATTTCGAGGGTGAAGATGCGCTCGCCCCCGCCTGTTCCGCCCGCGTTCGCGAGCGCGTTGAGGTTCTGCCTCACGATGTCCTTGAGGAGTTCCCCATCGTAATGAGGGAAGAGGAGTTTCTCCCCTTCTACCTCGCGCATCGCTCCCTGCACGCGGGAGGGAACGATACGCTCGGCGTCCAGCCCGTCGAGGGAGCGGAATAGCCTCTTCAAGGCGGCCTCAGAGGCGTTGGTGCGGATCCTCGAGCGGAATTGCTTGAGGACGGCGTCGCCCGAGATATAGGTCGACCGCTCGGAGATGCGCTTGAGGAGCGAGACGAAGGCCTTCTGCCTGCGCGCCGTGGGCTCGCCCTCGGTCTCGTCCGGGTCCTCGTACCTGAGGTAATCGCGCAGCTTGTCCCCGTCGAAGAGGCGCGAGCCCTGGGGGAAGAGCACCCGCCGTCCGTCGATCTCGGCCTCGACGGGATTCGGTATGAAGAGCTCGACGCCGTCCATGAGGTCGACGATCTCGCCGAATCCGTTCATAGGCAGCACGAAGTACAGGGGTATTTCAGTGGAGAGGAGCCGCGAGACCTCGTCCCGATACGGCGCCGGATTAGACGGCTTGAACAGAATCCCAACGCCCGCCACTTTCTTGAGTGAGGGGATGATGAGACCCGTCTCGGCGGGGATGTCGAAGAGCGCGGCCCTCCTCGTGGGAGGATAATAGAAGAAGGCGAAGGTTGAGAGGGGTTTCCCCCCGTCCTCGACGATAAAGAGCATCTTGAGGATCTGGTCGTTCTCCAGAGCTGACTTCACCTCGTCGGTCTTGAGGAAGAGGAAGGCCGCTACCGCGACGGCGGCCGCCACCACGATGATGATCACGAGGAAGAGGATCGACTTGTCCAGCTTAATCCGTCTCACGCGCCGCGCTCCCCGTCCGTGCCGTAGAGGCCATGCGAACGAATGTACTCGAACGCGGCCGGGGGGACAAGATAGCGGAAGGGCCGCCCCGAGGCGGCGAGCTCACGGACGCGCGTCGACGATACGGGAATCAAGGAGTTCTCGATCCTCTCGTGGGGCCAGCGGAATGGCGGATACTCGGCGGAATTCCTATGGGCCAGGACGATCCGCGCCATGGACGCGATCCTGTCGGGCTCCCTCCAGGAACCGAAGCCGCCGACGAGATCGTCGCCTATGAGGAGGTACGGTCGTTCCTCCACCAATCCCTCATTCTGGAGCCATGAGAGGGTGTCCACGGTGTACGAGGTTCCCCCCCGGTCTAGTTCGCAGGCGAGGACGCGCATGCGGTCGTCCCCGGCTACGGATCGCCTGAGCATCTCGAGTCTGTCCCCGTCGGAGGCTCCTCTAGGTTTATCCTTGTGCGGCGCATGGGCGGCGGGGATGAGGTAAGCGACGTCGGCATCCAGAGCGTCCAATGCCTCCTCCGCGAGGATGAGGTGCCCGATGTGGACCGGATTGAAGGACCCTCCGAGAATAACCGCCCTCAAGGTTCCCCTCCCCCTTCTTCCGGCCTTTCGGCACCATCCTCGTTCGAATCGGCCGGCGTTCCACGCACGTTCCCATCGTCCGGCCCCTCGGCGCGGACGACGAAGTCGAAGAAGGCGTTTTTGACTTCTTCGAAGCCCTCCTTCGTCCAGACGGACATGGCGATGCAACGCTCTCCCGGGAGCGCGCGCGCGAGCTCGTCGAAGCGTTCGCGCGCTCCCTCAAGGTCCATCTTGGTCCCGATAACGATCCTGGGCTTAGCGGCCGTCTCCGCGCTGAAGCTCTCGAGCTCCGCGAGGAGGATGGGGAAGGCGCCGAGCGCTCCCTCCTCGGAACAGTCAATGAGGAAGGCGAGCGCGCTTGCCCGCGATATGTGCTTGAGGAAGCGGATGCCGAGTCCAGCGCCCTCGTGGGCGCCCTCGATGATCCCCGGGATGTCCGCGATCACGAGGTCGCGGTCGAAGGCGGAGAGGACTCCGAGATTGGGGATCTTGGTCGTAAAGGGATAAGGCGCGATCTTGGGGCGGGCGTTGGTGAAAGCGTCGAGGAGCGACGATTTCCCGGCATTCGGGAAGCCGACGAGGCCGATGTCGGCCATGATGCTGAGCTCGATGCGGACCTTGGCGGAGATGGCGGGCTGCCCCGGCTGGGCGAAGCGCGGCGCCTGGTTCACGCTCGACTTGTAATGGGTGTTGCCCCATCCCCCGTTCCCCCCGCGGAGGTAGACCCAGGGCTCGTCGCCCGAGGTGAAGTCCCGGAGGACCTCGCCCGTATCCGCGTCCTTCACGGTGCTGCCCGGGGGGAGCTCGATCACCATATCCTCCCCGTTCGCGCCGTGCTTGTTCCTGCCCATGCCGTCCTGGCCCGGCTTGGCGGCGTAGCGCTTGGCGTAGCGGAGGTGGGCGAGCGTCCGGAGGTTTCGCCGGACGCGGAACACCACGTCCCCGCCCCGTCCGCCGTCGCCGCCCGCGGGACCGCCCTTCGGGACGTACTTCTCGCGCCTGAAGGAGATGCAGCCGTTGCCGCCCTTGCCCGAGGAGACTTCGATGAGGACTTCGTCCGCGAATTTGATCATGTCCCCGCCTCCCTGAGCGCTGAAAAAAGAAAAAGCCGCCCGACGAGCGGGCGGCTCCCTGCCGACGGCGAAGCGCCGCCTGACCGCGTTGCCGCGGACGGACTCAGGCCTCGACCGCCTCGATGCCGGCGTACTTGCGGCCGCGGTATTCCTTGAAGACGACCTTGCCCGTCGCTTTGGCGTAGAGGGTGTCGTCCTTGCCCACGCCGACGTTCTCGCCGGCGTGGATCTTGGTGCCGCGCTGGCGGATGATGATGGAGCCGGCCGGAACGATCTGGCCGCCCGCGACCTTCATGCCGAGATATTGGGGATTGGAGTCCCTTCCGTTCGATGCCTTGCCGCCTTTAGCCATTTCGGTCCCTTCCTTCCTTCTGAACCATGATCCGGAACGATCCGGGATATTCGCGCTCGAGGCTCCGGAGCCCGGCGCGGAAAAAGTCAGTGAGCCCCGCCACCCGGTCCCGCGCCGCCTCCGCGCAGGACGTCACGGTGAACGAAAGCTCGCCCGGGGCTCCGGCGTCGCCGTCCACGGCCACGCCCTCGATCCCGTCGAGCGCCTCCCACGCCGTCCTCGCGAGGAGGCTGAAGGCCGCGCAGGCGGGATCCGAGCCGGGCGCGCCCCGCCCCGCGTGACCCTTGCCGCGGAAGGACCTGATCCTTCCGCCCGAGTCCTCTACGAGCAGGGCCTCGACCACGGAGCTCAGGCGCCCAGGATTTCCTGGACCCTGATCGTGGTGTACGACTGCCTATGGCCGTGGGTCCGGCGGTTGTCCTTCTTGGGGATGTACTTGAAGACCGTGATCTTCTCGCCCTTCACGTGGTCCTCGACCACGGCCTTGACGGAGGCGCCCGCCACGTAGGGGGAGCCGACCTTCACCTTGTCCCCGTCCGAAACGAGGAGGACCGAAGCGATGTCGACGCTGGTCCCCTTCTCCCCTTCGAGCCTGTCGACCGTGAGGAGGGAGCCTTTCTCGGCCTTGTATTGCTTTCCCTTGAACTCAATGAGCGCGTACATACCGTGGATTCCCCTTGTCCTAGCGCTTCGCCGCCCTTCGGGCGGTCCCGTCGCCTGTGTCCGATCATAAGAGCGCCGGGCGCTCGGAACGGCGAATGTGACTAAAATGAATACAACGGAAGAAGATGCCGTGTCAAGGCATCGGATGCGGAGGAACCGGGACGCTCCGCGGCCTTACCCTTCGTCCCCCGCCAGGGCCGCGTCCAAGGCCGCTTTAGCGGCGACCGGGAGCCGTACCGCCTTATGGCGTCCCGTCTCGCCCCTCAGTATCTCGATTTCCGACCTTTGGCAGCCGAGTTTGGCCGCCAGGAAGGCCCTGAGCGCCTCATTGGCTTTGCCATCCACGGGCGGAGCCTTGAGCCTGACGAGGATCTCCTCCCCCCTCCGGCCCGCGAGCTCGTCCCGGGGAGAGCGCGGCAGGACTTTGACGGAAACCGTGAAAACGGCGCCGGAGCCCACTAGAAGGCCTTTTCTTCTTTTATGGTGAGCCCGCCCGACTGTTCCACCCAGACGATGAAGGCCTCTCCCTTCTTGAGCGGACGGTGCACGGCGTTGCCGTAGACGCTCCGCACGACGCCCGCCTTCCGCGCTTCCGAATCGCTCCTGAACATCGCCGAGATCTCGTCGATCCTCGCGTCGTAAGCGTCCTTGGACATGCCGCGGATATCCTCTTCCTTCCGCGAGAGGGAGAAGGGGCGGCCCGCCGCGTCCGAGACCGCGAGGATCCTGCCCTCGGCCTGCGGCACGAGATCGGAGAAGGCGCGGTACGGAACGGCCACGTTCACGCGTTCCCCGGAGGCTATTCCCGCGTAATCAAAGTTGAGGACGAGGGCGTCGAGGTAGATTTCGTCTCCCTCTAGCTCGAATTCCTCGCGCGAAGCCGGTTTCCCGCTCTCCCCGCCCCCGTAGTACTCGACGAGGTAGCGGCCCTTGGTGCCGGCCTTCGAGAGGCATTCCACACGGGCGACCCGGGTCCGGGCCTCGAGATTCTTGAGGACGATCGAATACTCGCGAATCCGCTCCTGAAGGCCGAGGTACTCCTCGAACCTCGTCACGACGCCCGAGAGCCCCACGACGAGGGCGAGGACGGCAAGGCTCGCGACGAGGGTCGGCAGGTTGGACGCCGCCCAGGCCGCGCCCGAAGCGGCTTCGTTCGCCGCGCCGCGGGCGCCCGCCATTAAGCCGCCCTTCTTGCCGGCCGCTTTTTCGAGTAGGATCGATCTCCGCGCGGCGAAGGAGAGCCTGAACGCCACGAGGATGCAGGAAACGATGAGCAGGGTGAGCTGGCCCGCCTTCGAGGCGAAGAGCCACGCTATGGCCCTGGACAAGGCCAGGGCCGCCTTCATGAGGCCGTCGTCCACGCTAGTCCTCCATCACCTCGATGCCGCCCTTCTTGCGCGAAACGACCTTGTAGACGATACCGGGCTTGAACGAGCCTATCTCGGCGACGTCATGCACCGCCGAACCGAATCCGTCGCCTTCGCGCCTTCCGAGCTTGAGAGAAAGGAAGAGCGCTGCGAAGGAGCGGAAGTCCCTCGCATCCATGCCCTTCTTTCTGAAGATCGCCGGATAACCTCCAACGTCGTAGGCGGGGAAGAGCCTCTTCCCGCGAGCGGCCGGGACCTCGTCCGTAAAGATCGCGGCGGGGAAGGCGACGTAGGCCCCATCCTTCATGACCACCGTGAAATCGAGGTAAAGGCTTTTCCCCGCGAGGACGGCCTCTGCCTCCCCGGCGCTCGCGCCGTCGCGGTCTAGGAATTTTATCCTGACCCTAAGGCCCTCCGCGCCGCGGTCGAGGACCTTGAACTTGAGCGGGATCGTTTCCTCCTCAAGCTCGGCGATAGCTTCCGAGAGGCGGTCGAGCTTCGTCCTCGCTATGACGGCGAGGGCCGATATCCCCGCGAAGAGCGCCGCGACGATGATCACGGCGACGAACCAGGCCTTGGATCTCCGTGACATTCTCATGCCCCCTCTCCGATGAGCTCGAGGAATTCCTCCTCGCTCAGCACCTTCACCCCGAGCGACTTGGCTTTTTCGTTTTTAGAGCTTCCCGATGACGGATCGTTGGTGACGAGGTAGGAGAGGTCCTTCGTCACCGATGACTTCGCAGTGCCGCCGAGCGCGCGCACTTTCGACTCCGCCGCCGGGCGCTTCATGCTCGAGAGCTCTCCCGTGAAGCAGAAGCTTTTCCCCGCGAGGGGGCCAGGCGCTTTCGCGGCGGAGATCCTCACCCTTCCCGTCGAGAGGAGCTCGTCCATCTCTGAAGCGAGCTCGGAGAGCCCCTCGAGGAGGGCTTCCGCCGTGAGCTCGCCGACGCCGTGGATGGCGGCAAGCTCCTCTTTCTTCGCGGAGCGCAGCGCTTCCAGGGTCGAGTATCCCGCCTGGACGAAACGCTCGGCGATGAGCTCCCCGATGCCCTCGATGTCGAAGCCCGCTATGAAGAGCGGAAGGCCGAGCTCATCCTTCGCATAGAGGTTCCGGAGGACCTTGCGCGCGAGTACGATCCCCATGCGCTCGTACTCCGCGAGCTCCTCCGGGCTGAGCCCGTAGAGCTGGGGGATAGTCCTCACCCGTCCCGAGTCGAAGAGCCGCCGTACCAGAGTCTCGCCGAAATCGAGGATGTCGAGCGTGGAGAGCCACTTGCAGAAGAGCCGCGTCCCCTCGTCGACGAGCTTCGTGCCGCAGGAGCACGAGCGGGGATACGGCACGGGAGAGCTCCCTTTCGGATTCTCTACGAGGGCCTCGATTTTCGGGATGATCTCGCCGCGCTTCGTGATGACGATCCTCGAACCGATGCGCAGATCCATTTTTCGGAGCATGTCCGGGTTGCAGAGGTTCGCGCGCTTCACGGTGGTACCCATGAGCTGGACGGGATCTATGACGCCGATGGGCGTGTAGGTCGCGCCCGACTCGGACCATTCGACCTCCCTGAGGACGGAGACCGCTTCCTCGAGGGAGAACTTGTAGGCGATCTGCTTCTCCGGCCTGGCCCGCTTCATGTCCTCGGGATCGATCTCGTCGCTCTTCACCACGAGGCCGTCGATGTCGTAGGGGAGGCCGGGACGCTTGTCCATGATCTTGGCCCGGTACTCGTTGACCCCGTCCGCCGTGTCGATGACGGCCTGCTCTACGACGGCGAATCCCTGCTTCCTGATCCAGGCGAGCTTCTCGGTCTCGCTCGCGAAAAAATCCTCCCTCGTCGCGTGGGCGGCGTCGTAGCATATGACGTCGAGCTTGTCCGCGCCCTGCCCGTCCTTGCGTTTCATAATGCCGTTCGCGGCGTTGCGGCAATTCGCGGCGTCCGGGAAGCTCTCGGCTTTGACCTTCCGCGACATGAGGACCTCGCCCCGCACGCCGCCAGAAAATTTCCCGTCGACATTCCTCGGGATGCCGTTCATCCTAAGCGCGTTCTGTGTGACGTCGTCGCCGCGGATGCCGTCGCCCCGCGTTACCGCCCTCTCGAAGCGGCCATCGCGATATTGGAGCTCGAGGCTGGCGCCGTCGAGTTTGTGCTGGACGAGGAAGCGGGCGTGTCCCACCTTGTTCGCCCATTTAAGGAATGCCTCCGGGTCCTGGGCCTTGGCCTGGCTCCCCATCGGTATGAGATGTTCGGCCTTCGGGAAGCCGTCGGCGGCGTCTTTCCCGACGCGGGAAAGCACGGGGTTCTCGGGATCGGTGGATTCGAGCTCGTCCCAGAGGGCGTCGAACTCCGCGTCGGAGATCTCCGGCTGTCCGTTATAGTAAAGGTCCTGGTGCCTGCGTATGAGCGATTCGAGCTCAGCGACGCGTTTCGATTTCTTCACGAGCAGGCATTGTACGACATGCCATGGTTTTCGTCAAAGAGCTTTCAAGGCGATCGGCAAGAAAAAATGAATGCTTCGCACCGCTCGCTCTGATCCTTAGCGCGAGCTAACAACTCAGCATTC
>CAZIEI010000032.1:13158-27258 GCA_964538705.1 uncultured Spirochaetales bacterium
TTGCCGATCGCCTTGCCTTCTACGAAGACGCGGCATGGCGTGCAACGGTTTTGTTGCACCGGCTAGGAATGCTTCGCACCGCTCGCTCTGATCCTTAGCGCGAGCTAACAACTCAGCATTCATTTTTTCTTGCCGATCGCCTTGCCTTCTACGAAGACGCGGCATGGCGTGCAACGGTTTTGTTTCACCGGCTAGGAATGCTTTGCACCGTTCGCTCTGATCCTTAGCGCGAGCTAACAACTCAGCATTCATTTTTTCTTGCCGAACTCCATGCCTTCACCTTATCCAAGGCATTGCCTGAGGGCCAACCGATGAAGGCATCGCTTCGCTGGCCTTAGGGATCAGTCGAGGATTTCGTAGTCGAGGAAGTAGATTCCGGTGATGCTCGTCACGGAGAGGATAGTTCGGAAGGAGTCGAGGAATTCGGCTTTCACGCGGCCTTCCTGGGCCGGAGAGAGGCCGTCCCGGTCCTTGGCGTTGAGGACGCGTACCATGGCGGCGAGAAGCTCGCCTTTCTTGGCGATGATTTCCTCGCGGGGGGCGGCGCCGTCGGATCGGTACGAAAGGACCGGGCGGAAGACGAGTACGCCGCCGCCCCTCAGCCTGAGGCGCTGGGTGCCAAAGCCGTCGTATTCGGATTCGTCCTCGCTCGGGCTCTCGCGTTCGACGGACATAGGCTTGAGACCGTCGCCGGGGCGCTTGCCCGCAATGAAGCCGGCGACGGTCATGACGGCCATGACGAGGCCGAGGCCCAGGAGGATGAGGAGAAGCGTCCGCTCAAGCGCGCTCCGATGCGCCATCTCCCCGCTCTAAGCCCTGAGCGCCTTGAGGATGAGGACGTCCTCGATGGGAACGTCGTCGTAGGGGGGCTTGGATCCCGTGGCGCAGGCGGCGATTGCGTCGACCGCCTCCAAACCGCTCACTACGTGTCCGAAGACACAGTAGCCCGCCGCCTGGGCTCCCGGCCCCTTCCTGTCGAGCCCCTTGTTGTCGACGAGGTTGATGAAGAACTGCGCTGTGGCCGAATCCGGGTCGCTCGTCCTGGCCATGGCGATAGTGCCGCGGAGGTTCGAGAGGCCGTTCGTGGATTCGTTCTTGATGGGGGTGCGGGTCTTCTTCTGGGACATGCCTGGATTGAAACCGCCGCCCTGGATCATGAAACCGGGGATGACGCGGTGAAAGATCGTCCCGTCGTAGAAACCCGAGTCCACGTAGGCGAGGAAATTCGCAACGGTGCCGGGTGCCTTGGCGCCGTCCAGCGAGATGATAACGTCGCCCTTGCTCGTGAACATGTTTACGTTGATGATGTCCATAGCCCTATTATGGCCTCGTCCGGGCTCCTTGGCTAGCGGCGTTTCCAAACCCCGCCTCGCTCCTCGGGCCGACATCGCGAGCGCCCGGTTCCAGTCCGAGTGTTCGCGCGCCCTAGCGCGAGGCAGAGGGATTGGCGACGAGCCCGATGACGCCGACGACGACGCCCACGACGGAGGTCGAGACGCCCATGAGGAGGATGTCCTGCGCCTCGAGGTCCGCCGCATCCTCCCTGAGCCTGATGGCCGACCAGATCTGAAGGCCCACGCCTCCCGCGCTAATGAGGCCCCCCGCTCCGATGAGCGCGTTCTTGGCCATGACCTGTTTCTTGTACCGAGCGAGATCGACGTCGATCGGTCGAGCCGTCGCCGTCTCGGCGGCGGCCGGGCTGGCGGGCACGGCTTCCACCGCGACTACGGGAGCCGGGGCGGCTTCGACGACCTCCGTGGCCTGCGCGTAAGCGGGAGCGGCGCCGGGAGGAACGGGCGCCACGGGTTGTACGGCAGCGGGTGGCGCGGGAACGGGAGCTGCTACTACGGCGGCGGCGGCCGGTTGGGCGGCGGGTGCTTGAACCGGCGATGCAGCGGCAGGCGCGACTGCGACTTGCGCTGATACGGGCGCCGCTGTGGCGGCCGCTGCTGCCGCCGGAGCAGCGTTCACGGAGAAGGGGGATTTCGGAAGATCGATGCGCTGAGCGTAATCCGACTGGAAGCCCCGCATCGACCAGAAATCGCGTTTTTCCTGTTTCAGGTCCGAAGCGCCAATGACGACCGTGCCGCCCTCGCTCCGCGCGGAGGCGGCTTTTCCCGGTCCGAGGATCAGGGGCGGAGTGGCGGCGCCTTCCTGCGCCGGGGAAACCGAGATGCTCCCCTCGAAGCAATAGACCTCGGCGCTCCCCTGCACCCCCGCGGTTCCGCGGGATACAACGATGTCCATGCCAAAGTCCGCTCCCGCGGCGCGCACTACGCTCCCGCCGGCGCGGACCTCGTAGGATCCGGTTCCCTCCGCCCGCGTGCGGATCCGTCCATACAAGAGCTCGATTCCCCAGGGCTCGCCCTCACCCGATCCGAGAATGCGGAAAGTGGTGTTCTCGGCGACGCGGATGACGGAGCCTCGGGGAAGTGTGACGATCTCCACGGCGCTTCCCCTGCCCGTCTGGACGTAATCCCCAGGGAGGAGCTTTTCCCCGACGGGGTTCTTGAGCGAGATCTCGCGGGGACCTCTGACGACGGTGAGGTCGGTCCCCTCGGCGTATACGATGGTGGAGGTGCCGGCAACCGGCTCGGAAGCGGCGAGGGCCGCGATGGCGGACGCGGCGAGGGCCAAGGACAGGATGGTGCGCTTCATGCATTCATTGTATCGCGATTATCGCCGGAGCGCAAAGGATTTCGGTTCCGTAGCGATCCCTTGTCCGTTGCGATTCCCCGCGCTCGAGGCTAGTATTGGACCGATGGACCAGCTTTCCTCGGAGATACGGCCATCGAGTACCGATCCCGAGTGCGACAGGATTATCGCCTCTATCCCGCCCTCCGCCTTGCGGCCCTGGTCGATCCGCTTCACCCAGGGCGAGGAGTCGTACCTTCTCCTCGAAAGGGAGATCGAGGTACCCTCCTTCCCGATCCATCACGACGTCAGGATCGCCATGCCCTCCCCGGGGTACTTGGACGCGCTCAGGTCATTCATCGCCTCCGCGGCCAGGGCGGTTCCCGCGCTCCTCTCCGGCCTTTCGTACTTCTTCGACGCGTCCGAGATCGCCCGTCCGTGTTTTTGCCGCGTTTACCGCGCGGCGGACGAGCTTTTCCTGTACCTGCTCAGACTGGACGTCTCCTGCAGGCCCGTCCACGACAGGATCACCCGGAGGGGCGACAACGACCGCACGGCGGCCTTTTCCACGAACAAGCTCTTCTTCGAATGCGACCTCATCCCGCTCGTCTCGGCGAGCGAGGTGGAAGGGCGTCCTTCCGCCTTTACGATCCGCCAGCTTGTATCGGACACCTGGATCGGGGAGACGGGCAAAGGATATATGGTCAGGGGCATCTGGATGGACATGGACATCACTAAGTACGCGTCTAAGCTCTTCCTGCAGCCGGGAACGTCGACCCATCCTTACTATCCCCTCGTTTGCAAGTACCGGACGATCTGCCACGCCTGCACGGAGCTCGACCCATCGGGTAGGGAAGCTGGGATTCCCCTCCTCTCTCGAGCACTCGGAATCATCGAGCCCGCCATCGACGGGATCCAGGAAGCCCTCCGTTCGCGTTCCTTCTCTGAGGACATGCCAGGATTCGCGGAGCTTAGGGCGCTCGTGCCTCCCGATTGGCAGGAACCTTGGTCGCGGATTAGGATGCGGCCGTACCTCGACGAACGAGATCAGAAGGAGTACCTCTTTGACGAATGAGCGTCTTTCCCAATCCGACCTCAGGGGCATGAGGATAACTGTCATGGGCCTCGGTCTCCACGGCGGCGGCCTCTCGACAGCGCGCTTCCTCGCGGGTGAGGGTGCCGACGTGACCGTTACCGACATGAAGGACGCGAGCGTCCTCGCATCCTCGGTCGAGTCCCTCGCCGGGACCGGGGTGCGGCTCGTTCTGGGAAAACACGAGATGGACGATTTCTCGAGCGCGGACTTGGTGATCAAGAATCCCGCAGTCCGGCCCGACTCTCCCTTCCTCAGAACGGCTCGCCGCGTGGAGACGGACGTTTCGCTCTTCCTCCGCTTCTCTGAGAGCCCGATCATCGCCGTCACGGGATCCAAAGGCAAATCGAGCACGGCGAGCGCGATCCACTTCGCCCTCGCCGAGTCGGGCATTGGCGCTTTCCTGGGCGGAAACATAACCGTATCGCCGCTCGAATTCCTCCCCCGGACGACGAAGGACAGCCCCGTCGTCCTCGAGCTCTCGAGCTGGCAGCTCGCGGACATGCGCGGCCTCGGGGTCCTGAAGCCACGCGTCGCCGTCCTCACGGCCATTATGCCTGACCACATGAACCGCTATTCTTCCATGGAGGAGTACGTCGCGGACAAGCGACTCATCTACGCGGACCAGGGGCCGGAAGACTTCACCGTCTGCGACCGCGAGAACGCCTACGGGCCCTCCTTCGCCGCGGAAACGAAGGCAAGTGTCCTCTGGTACTCGGAGCGGCGGCTCCCCGGAGGAATCGAGGGCGGATGGCTCAACGAAGGCCAGGGGATGACCTCGTCCTTCGGATCGACGAACGAGGTCATCGTTCCAGCGGAGACTCTGGTGCCTGGGAAGCACCAGCGCAAGAACCTCCTCGCCGCGGCCCTCGCCCTCAGGGCATTCGGCCTCCCGGCGGGAAAAATCGCAGCCGCCCTCGGACGGTTCCCCGGGGTAGAGCACCGCCTCGAGCTCTTCCACGAGAAGGGCGGCATCAAATTCTACAACGACTCCGCGGCGACTAGCCCCCAAGCCGTCGAGGCGGCGGTCCTTTCGCTCTCCTGCCCCATCGTCCTCATCACGGGCGGAACGGACAAGGCCCTGGACTTCTCCACGTACGAGGGCTTCGCGTCGATCCCCAAGGCCATCGTCCTCCTCGAGGGCACGGGGACGGACAAGCTCGTCCCCGTGCTTAGGCGCGCGGGAAGGGACTTCGAGGGTCCCTACGGGGACTTCGAGGTCGCCGTCCAAAGGGCTGTAGAGCTCGCCTCGCCGGGAGACGCGGTGATGCTTTCCCCGGGATGCGCGAGCTTCGGCATGTTCCTCCACGAGTTCGACCGCGGTAGCCGCTTTAAGGAAATCGCGCGGCGGATCAGCTGAGGTAGGAGATCGAGGCGTAGCCCACGAACTGCTCGGGCGGACGCGAAAGCGGGATCTCCGCGTCCGCCGAGGTCCCGTAACCGTTGAGTTCGCCCCGCTCCGCCGTGAGCGAAGAGGCGAAGGCGATCGCGGCAGCCGCCGCTCCCGACGAGCATGCCGAGGATTCGGTTTCCCCGAGCCTCAGGGTTTCTGCGGCGTTCATGGCCTTCATGGCCGCTACGATCCGCGCGTCGTTCTCCTCTCGCACCCAGGAAAGGGCTGTGGATCCCCTGCCCTTGGGCACGAAGCCGTACGCCTCGCCGTAGTGGGTGAGGTCAGTCGAGCCGACGGCGACCGCTGTCCTCCCGAGCCCGGACGCGAGGAGCGCCGCCTTCTTCCCGATCGCGATCGAGGACTCGTCATTCGGTACGCGGAGGGAGATGAGGCGGGCCTTCGGGAAGAAGTGACGCGCGAGGGGGAGGAGGACTTCCACCGTGTTGTCGGCGCTCACATCGGGGAGGCACTCGATCTCCTCCGACAGTCCGTCGCGGAGCTCGGCGTCCGCCTCGGCGTCGCCGAAGGGCGTCTCGAAAGCGTCCTCGAGGGCGAGGCGTGGCGAGGCGCCTGCGGGGAGGTGGCCGCCGAACAGGACGAGGCAGTCTGCGTCGCGGTCGAGCCGTTCAAAGGTCCTCACGGCGAAGGACACACAGTAATGCCATCCCGCGTGGGGACTGATGCCAGCGATGGCGACACGCGCCTCGGCCAGGGGGCCTTTGCGCTCGAGCGACCTGAGGAGTTCCCGGGCCTCCTCGCCGTCCCGGGGGTACCAGCCCGGGGGGAGCCGCATGCGTCTCAGTGCCATGGCGCCCCTCCTTCCATACGTGAAATTTAAGCCCGATATCGACGGAACGCAAGCGATCTGTTGAATTCCCGGCTCGCCCCGGGACGAATGGTGGCATGAGGGAAACCCAGCGCTCCATCATCGACCGCCTCGCCGCCGAACGCTTCGGAGTGATGTCCCTCAGACCTGCTCAGCGCGCGATCATCGATTCGATCCTGAGGGCCGCTTCCGATCCCACGGAAGGGCCGCGCAACCGCCTCGTGGTGCTCCCAACCGGCGGAGGGAAGTCGCTCTGCTTCCAGCTCCCCGCCCTCCTCCTAGGCGGTCCCACCCTCGTGGTCTATCCCCTCCTCTCACTTATGGCCGATCAGGCGAGGCGCCTCGAGGAGGCGCGGATCGATCATATCGTCCTGAGGGGCGGCATGGATTCCGACGACGCAGAGGCCGCGCGGACGAGGCTCGTCCGCGGATTCCGCGGAGTCGTTATCGCCAATCCGGAAATTCTCTCCGTGCCTGCATGGCGCCGCGCCGTTTTAGCCGCGGGAATCGCGCACATCGTGCTCGACGAGGCCCATACCCTCGTTTCCTGGGGCAGAGAATTCAGGCCAGCCTTCCTCGATCTCGGCGCCGCAGCCGGAGAGGCCGGCGTCCGTATCAGGAGCGCTTTCACCGCGACGGCCGATCCAGGGACCGAGGCGGGAATCGCGGAATGCTTTTTCAGCGGACAGGCATACGAACGCATTGTCGCTCCGCCCGACAGGCCCAATATCCGCTACGAGGTCCTGCGTTGCTTATCGAGGCCCGCGGCGATCGAACGGCTCCTCCAGTTCGAATCGGGCGCGGCGATCGCGTTTCGATCCTCTCGCATAGGGGTAGAGACTCTCGCTGCCTCGTTATCTCGTCGTTTCCCGGAGCGGGACGTTTTCTTCTACCACGCGGGCCTCGGCAGGGAGGAGAAGAACGCGGTAGAGAGCGCATTCCGTGCATCTCCGGGTGGCGTCCTCGTCGCGACGTGCGCCTACGGGATGGGCGTGGATAAAGGTGACGTCAGGCTCGTCGTCCATTACGACCCGCCCCCCTCGGTAGAGGCCTATCTTCAGGAATCCGGGAGGGCCGGGCGCGACGGCCGAAACGCGCTCGCTGTTCTCATGCTGAGCGGCGCTTCGTTCGCTGGAAATCGCATCCAGGACGCATCGGTCCTCTCAGCCCTTGGCGCGGATCGTTCGCGAGTGGTCCGAGAATACGCATTCCTGGAGGATCGCTGCAGGAGGGACTTCCTCCTCGGGGCCATGGGCTGGTCCGACGCCGCGGCGGTTCCGCGCGCCGACTGCTGCGACGCCTGCGCCGGGCGGGGAGCCGACGAGGTCCGCGAGGAGGACCCAGTGATAGAGTGGCTGTCGAGGAATTCGAGGCGCTATGGCCGGTATGATCTTGGCCGCGTCATGGCCTCATCCGATTGGAGCGAGGGATCGATGCGTCCCGAAGACGCTGACGAGGGCGTCCTCTCCCTGGAGAAATCGGGGAAAGTGCGGATCGTGAAACGGGGACCGTGGAAAGGGAGGCTCGTTCCCGCGCGGTTCAGGCCGTCAGTCCTGGAAGGAGGGTGTTTCATCGGCCGCGCCCTCGTTACGGGACTCCACGCCTTCGGCGGCCTCGCCGCCCGCTTCCTTCTGCCTCCCCCGCCCGAAGCGGAAAATCCCCCGTCCTGAGGAAGCCGCGGGCTTGGCCGATAAAGAGGGCTGGACGTCATGCTCCTCGCCACCGCCTATGCGACGGACGATCGTCTGACGGCTATAGCGCGGTCGATCGGCCTTTCCCACCGCCACGTATCGGACGATGACGATGAAGAGGAGGAAAGCGCCGAGTGCGACGAGCGCCTCCCAGGAGAGGAGGACGTCGAGGATGACGCGGAAATCTTCTTCGGTCATGATGGCATCTCCGGGAGCTCGTCGTCGGAACCGAAGCTCGCCTCGCCCGCGTCCTGCCTGTCGGGATCCCAGGGCTGGTGATAAAGGAACTCGTATATCCTGCGCCTGGTGTCGTTCCGCATGTCGTCGAAGCGGAGGCCGTAGTGGACGGTTTTATCGTCGCCGTAGCGGCGCATGACCCGGGCCGTGCAGTGGGCCTTATAACCTTTCAGGCCGAGCTCTACGTCGATGAGACTCTGGTTCTTGAGCGTCACCGGCAGCTTTTCGTGGGCGAGGGCGATGAGCATCCCAGACGCGGAGACGTCCACGATGTCCGCCTGGAAGGGGATGCGCTCGTTGCGGACCGTCTGGTCGTCGAAATAGTTGTGCGTCTTTAGGAAATAAGCGAGGATGTGCGAGAATTCCCCCGCCAGCTCGACCGCCGCCACGTCAAGCGAGGCCTTGCGGTCGCCCGTGTTGGCCATGTAGACGTAGCCCACCACGTACTGGTAGTAGAGGATCGGTGTCCAGATCTCGGAGTTGACGGCGAGGTTGACCTTTTCCGCGAGGAGTCGCTCCATCCTGGATCCCGAGATGAATATCTCCGTGCCCTCGTAGTCCTCCTCCATGGCCCTGGTTATGATGCGCCCCTCGGGGAAGGGATCCTTGGCTGGCAGACCGGATCGGGTCGACGGTATGTAGAGCGTCTTGCCGAGCTTGGAGACGAGTATCTCCTCGAATCGCTCTGGCTTCCGCTTCCTGAACATGATAGTTCGATTCTCGCTCGAGACGGCGTCCGCCTGCCGCTTGAAGCTTGCGACGAGGGTCTCCATTGACGTGACGTCGAAGGCATCGTTGTAAGCGGGGAGCTCCACCGCCGAATACTCCTCGCAGACGGGGAAGTTGAGCGAGAGCTCTCCGGACTGGAGGTGGAAGGCGGCGGAGAGCCCGCTCGGGGGCGGAAGCCTCACGTAGTTGCGGTCCAGTCCGCGGCAGGAGAATTCCGGCGTGCCCATGACAAGGAGCTTCCCGTCCACCTTGCTGACGCGGGACTTGAAAGAGAACGCTTGCCCCTTGTAGTGGATGTAGCCCGTCACCCGGTCCCAGCTCTGGAATCCCGGCCAGGCGCCCTGGACGGCCTCCATGACCACGGATTCACTCCCGATTTCCGCGATGAGGCAGCGGGCGTGCGTGTTGCGGTTGTGGACCCTGAGGGGGATATGGTCCGTCTGAGCGGCCTTGAAGACGAATTCGAGCTCCACTTTCGTGATCTTGGACGCCATCGGCCCTCCCCGGGTTCGGTCGGAGTATAGCACGAAAAGCTCCCCTTGGAAAGGAAGTCCGCATCGCGTACAATGCGCGGCATGGACGAACTCAGGCTTCGAGAGCAGGTCGACCTCATCCGCGAGGTCTTCTCCTACCAGAGCCGCTTCGACGGCAAAACGATCGTCCTGAAGATCGATTATCCGGTCATCGAGTCCGAGACCTTTCCCATCCTCGTGAAGGACCTCGCCGTCCTTAAACAGACGGGGATACAGATAGCGGTGGTTCCGGGGGCCAAGGAACGCATCGACGAGGTCGTCGCCCGCTACGGCGTCGAAACGCCCTACGAGGACGGGCTGCGCGTCGTCAGCGCCGAGGCCATTCCCTTCGTGAAGATGGCGGCCTTCGACGCCGCTAACCGCGTCATGACCATGTTCTCCGCCCACAAGGTCACCACCGTAACCGGCAACTTCGTGCGCGCCAGGGCGATCGGCGTGATCGGTGGCCGCGACTTCGAGGAGTCGGGCAAGGTCGAAAAAATCGAGACCGAGCCGGTCAGGGCCGTCATGGAGGACGGGATGATCCCGGTCTTCCCCTGCATCGGCTGGTCGAGCGCCGGAAAGCCCTACAACCTCTCGAGCGACGAGCTCGCTATCGAGGTCGCCGTGCGCCTCCAGGCGGTGAAGCTCTTCTTCGTCACCTCCGGGCCCGGCCTCACTTCAGAACGCTTC
Source organism: uncultured Spirochaetales bacterium (assembly GCA_964538705.1). GTDB lineage: Bacteria > Spirochaetota > Spirochaetia > Treponematales > JBGSOB01 > CAYNQK01. The sequence continues at coordinate 22,967 of CAZIEI010000032.1, forward strand.
AAGGTCGAGAAGGACATGGACACGGCCTCGGACGGCCGCGTCGTGCGCCTGGGCATGGACCAGGCGCGCCGATTCGCGGACTTGAACGCGGGGAGCGGCGACGCCGACGTCCGGAGGGTCGCCCTCGCCGCCCAAGCCTGCAAGGGCGGCGTCGAACGCGTCCACATCGTGGACGGCACGATCGAGGGCGTCATCCTCAAGGAGCTCTTCTCGTCGCTCGGAATCGGCACCATGGTATTCGCTTCTCCGGAAGACTACTTCAGGCCCCTCAAGTCGCGGGACGTCCCCGAAGTCCTCCGCCTCATGGGGCCGCTCGTCCAGAAGGGCATCCTCAAGCCCCGCACGCAGGAGGACATCCGCGAGCGCAAGGACGATTACGTCGTTTGGGACTCGGACGGCATGGTCCAGGCCTGCGGCGCCCTCCACCCCTACGCTGACGAGGGGACCGCGGAGATCGCGGCCATCGCGGTCAATCCTGCCTTCGGCCAGCTCGGACTCGGCAAGCGCCTCATCGCCCACCTCATCGAGCGCGCGCGGGGCATGGGGCTCAAAAGAGTCTTCGTACTCACCACGCAGACCCAGGACTGGTTCGAGGCCCTGGGCTTTCGCGAGGGCGGTCTCGGTGACCTCCCCTCGGCCAAGCGCGCTTCCTACGACATGAAACGCAAGAGCCAGGTTTTCTTCCTCGATCTCGCGAAGGAATCGTTTAATTGAATATCAGCGTAATCGAGGTTCCCCTCGACTTCGGAGCGAATCGCCGCGGCGTCGACATGGGGCCCTCAGCCGTCCGCCTCGCGGGGCTCAAGGACAGCCTCCTGGAGCTCGGCCACGGGGTGGAGGAATCCATGCCCCGCCTCCCCGTCCCCATACAGGAATTCGAGGAGATCGGTGATCCCAAGATCAAGTACCTCGGGCCCATCGCAGAGGCCTGTTCAGCGCTCGCCGAGCGCGTCGAGTCCTGCATGGACGGCGGCCAATTCCCCCTCATTGTCGGCGGCGATCATTCCATCGCCGTGGGGACCCTGGCGGGCCTCGGTGCGCACTACGCGAAGCGCAAGATCGGCTGGGGCGTTCTCTGGATCGACGCGCACGGCGACTTCAACACCCCCGAGACGAGCCCATCGGGAAATATCCACGGTATGAGCCTCGCTGCCTCCGCCGGCATCGGCCATCCCCGCCTCGTCTCCCTCCACGGCGATTTCCGCAAGCTCGATCCCGCCAACGCCGTCCTCTTCGGCGTCCGCGACCTCGACAAGGGCGAAAAGCAAAACCTCCGCTCGGCCGGCGTCCAGGTCTTCACTATCAGCGATATAGACCGCCTCGGCATGGCGGAGACCGCGAACTTCGCCATCGAGTACCTGAAGGACCGCGTCGAGGCCCTCCACGTAAGCTTCGACGTCGATTCGATCGATCCCCGCTTCGCTCCCGGAGTCGGGACGCCCGTCCGCGGCGGCCTCTCCTACCGCGAGGTGGGCTTCCTCATGGAATCCGTGGCGCGTACGGGCCTCGTCCGCTCCGCGGAGGTGGTGGAGGTGAATCCCATCCTGGACGTCCGCAACCAGACCGCCCGCCTCGCCGTGGAGATTCTCGCCCGCCTCCTCGGGGCGAGCACGTATTGAGCGCCGAGGCCTCCACGAGCGTCCAGGCGGCGCCTCCCCCTCCTCCCGTTCCGGCCCTCGACCTCGCGCCCATGGCGACTCTCGGCCATCGCGCCCTCCGGGAACTCATCGCGTCCTTCGGCGGAAGCGGCCTGCTCTACGGGGAGATGGCGAGCGCGGCGGCCCTCTCAGGCGGCGGCCGCTTCGAGCGTTATTACGTGGACGGCGGCCCCGATCCCTCGCGTTTCGTCATTCAGCTCGTGGGCGGAAGCGCCGAAGAGCTCGAGCGCGGGGCCGAAACTCTCGCGCGTATGCTCAGAGTAGGCTCGGTTTCGGCATCTGCGGTCGATCTCAACTTCGGATGCTCCGCGCCGGAGATCCTCAGGGCCGGTGGAGGCGCTTCATGGCTTGGAAAACGGGAGGCGGCCTTCGAGGCCTTCGCGCGCGTCCGCGCCGCCCTGCCCGACGTCCGCCTCACCGCGAAGATGCGGCTCTTCGACGCAGAGAATCCGGAAGCGCTCATCCGTTTCTGCCGCGGCCTCGTCGAACGGGGCGCGGAAGGAATCACCCTCCATCCTCGGCTTCCATCGGAAGGTTACGGCCGTCCCCCTCGCTGGAACTTCATTGCAGAGCTCGCACGGAGCCTTGATGTCCCGGTCACGGGGAACGGAAACGTCCGGACGGAGGAGGACGCAGCCCGTCGGATCCGGGAAACGGGGTGTTCTCGGCTCATGATCGGGCGGGAGGCTGTCCGACGGCCCTGGATCTTCGGCCTCATCGAGCGCCGTTCCATCGATCCTTCGTATTCCTTGGAGATCGACCTCCTCGAGGTAGCCGAGCGCTTCACGGGGCTCCTCGAGCGGTTCCAGCCGATCGAATTCCAGAAAAGCCGCGCCCGCCGCTTCTTCTTCTATTTCTGCGACAACTTGCGCTTCGCCCACCATCCACGGGCGGCGACGCAGCGCGCGGAGACGCCAGCAGAGGCCTTGGCGATTCTCCGCGACTACCTCATCGCCAATCCCGAGGAGCGGTTGAAACGCGAAACCGCCCCCGTCTCGGCCTGACGGCAGAGCGACTCAGCCCACGGCGGATTTTATCTTCTCGATCTCGTCCCTGATCTCGGCCGCTTCCTCGAATTCGAGGTTCTTCGCGTGCTCGAGCATTTCCTTCTCGAGGGCACGGATCAGGGACTCGCGCTCCTTCGGGATCAGGATGTTGTGGGACCGCTTGAGGGCTTCGACGGACATCTTCGCCGCCTCGCGGTCTTCCTCTTTGTGGCGTTCGAGTATGTCGTGGATGGCCTTCTTCACCGTCGACGGCGTGATCCCGTGCTCGGCGTTGTAGGCGAGCTGCCGCTCCCTGCGCTTGTTCGTCTCCGCTATCGCCGTCGTCATGGCGTCCGATACGCGGTGGGCGTACATGACCACCTTGCCCGCGGCGTTGCGCGCGGCGCGCCCGATGATTTGGATGAGGCTCGTAGCCGACCTGAGGAATCCTATTTTGTCGGCGTCGAGGATCGCTATGAACGATACCTCGGGGAGGTCGATGCCCTCGCGGAGGAGGTTGATCCCCACGAGGACGTCGTAATCTCCGACGCGGAGCTGTTTGAGGAGCTCCACCCGCTCGATGGTCTCCACCTCCGAGTGGATGTAGCGGACCTTGAGCCCGAGGCCGCCCAGGTACTCCGCGAGATCCTCCGCCATCTTCTTGGTTATGGTGAGGATGAGGCTCCGCTCGCCGCGGGCGCAGCGCTCCTTGATCTCCGCGTAGATGTCCTCCATCTGCCCTTCTTCGGGCCTGATCTCGATCTCGGGATCCACGAGGCCCGTAGGGCGGATGACCTGCTCCACGACATGGGTAGAGCGCTGGACCTCGGCCACGCTCGGGGTCGCCGAGACGCAGACCATTCGCTCGATGAGGCCCTCGAATTCGTCGAACCTGAGGGGGCGGTTGTCCAGGGCCGAGGGGAGCCGGAACCCGAAATTGACGAGCGTCGTCTTCCGCGCCCGATCGCCCGCGTACATCGCGCCGATCTGCGGGAGCGTGACGTGGCTCTCGTCGACGAAGACGAGGAAGCCTTTGGGGAAGTAGTCGAGGAGGACCGAGGGGCGCTCGCCCGAAGCCCTGCCGGAGAGCGGCCCCGAGTAGTTCTCGATTCCAGGGCAGTAGCCCATCTCGGAGAGCATCTCGAGATCGTACTCCGTCCTCGTCTTGATGCGCTCCGCCTCCAGGATGCGGCCGTCCCGGCTCAGCTCCTCGTAGCGCGTGTCGAGCTCTGCCTTGATCTTCCCGAGCGCGGCCTGGACCATGGCCTCCGGCATGACGAACTGCTTTGCCGCGTAGATGACCGCCGCGTCGAGGTCCTCGAGGATCTTCCCCGTGAGCGTGTCGAAGCGGCGAATCCGCTTCACCTCGTCGAAGTCGAACTCGAGGCGGTAGGACTCGTTCACGTAGGAGGGGCAGACCTCGATGACGTCGCCGCGCACGCGGAAGCGGCCGCGCTCCAGGACGTCGTCGTTCCGCTCGTATTGGAGGGAGACGAGCCTCCGTTTCACGGCCTCCGGGTCGACCGTCGAACCGAGGGCGACGTCGAGCTTCATGTCCTTGTAGACCTCGGGCGTGGCGAGTCCGTAGATGCAGGAGACGGTTGCGATGATGATGACGTCCTTGCGTTCCATGAGCGATCGCGTGGCC
>CAZIEI010000033.1:0-24505 GCA_964538705.1 uncultured Spirochaetales bacterium
GGCTCAAAGAGCTTGTCGAGCACGTCCTTGCCCATGCCGCAGCCGGTGTCGCTCACGATGAGGGAGACATACCGGCCTGGGCCGGTGCCCCCGTGCCGCGCGCAGTACGCCTCGTCGAGCTCCGCGTTCTCGGTGGCGATCGTGACGGTCCCGACACCCGATATCGCGTCCCTCGCGTTGACGCAGAGATTCGCGAGGATCTGGTCCACCTGCCCTGGATCCATCATCGCCGTCCAGAGACCCTCGCCGGGTTTCCAGGAAAGCTCTATGTCCTCTCCGATGAGCCGCTTCAACATGGTGAAGGTGCCCTGCACCGCCGCGTTCAGGTCGAGCGCGACGGGGGCGATGGTCTGCTTGCGCGCGAAGGCGAGGAGCTGCCTCGTCAGGTCGGCCGAGCGGAGCGCGGCCTTCTGTATCTCGTCGAGGCGTTGCGCAAGGGCGCTCCCCGGCTCGAGGCCGGCGATCGCGAGGTCCGCCTGGCCGATGATCACGCCGAGCATGTTGTTGAAATCATGGGCCACCCCGCCGGCGAGGCGGCCGACCGACTCCATCTTCTGAGCCTGCATGAGCTGGGACTCGAGCTTGGCGCGCTCCTCCTCGGCTTTCTTGCGCTCGGTGATGTCACGCACGATGATCGTTACCTGTCCCTCGATGGGACGGTAGGAGTATGTCTCGAAGTGAAGAGCGTATCGCTGCGAGTAGAATTCGTCGGTCCTTGGTGTGCCCGTGCGCGCGACCCAGAGGTACGCGTCGAGCCAGCCCATCGCGTCCTCGGGCACGAGCTCGCGGTAGCGCCTGCCGATGATCGACTCCCGTTCGAGGCCGAGGAGCCGCTCGAAATGGGGATTGACCTCCAGGAAGCGGAAGTCGCAGGGTTCGTCGTCCTCGTCGTAGATGACCTGCGAGAGTACGAAACCCTCGGTCATGGACATGAAGAGCGCCTTGAACTGAGCCTCGTTGCGCCGGCTCGCGTCCTCGGCGCGCTTCCGTTCGGTGACGTCGCTCAGCACGACTCGCCTCACCGGAGAGCCTGAGCGGCCGAGGCCCCCCGCCGTAGCCTCGACGCGGGCCCAGAAATACATGACGCCGCTGCGGAGGAAGCGTGCCTCGAAAACGCGCTTCTCGATGGTCTCGGGCGGGGAGCCGCTTCCCAGCCTCGCGAAGCCGCGATCGTCGGGGTGGATGAACTCGTCTATGTCGCGGCCGATCAGGGCGGCTCGACCGGAGCCGAGGAGGATGGATGAAGTGAGGTTGGCCTCGAGGATCGCCCCCCCGGAACTCAGCTCGAGCGATCCGACAGGCGATGAGTCGTAGAGCTCCTTGAGCCGGCACCACGCGAGGTGCCGCTCGGCGTCGATGAACTTGAGCTCATCGATGCGCCGCTCGAGCTCGACCTGCCTGAGGAGGGATTGGCGCACGGCCGCCTCGGCTGCCTCGGGCCAGCGCCTTCGCAGGGTTGAGGACTGGAATTCGCGTAATTTTTCCTCGGCCAGCCCGCGCGCGGGGGATTCGGGATCGGCTCCGTACCGCCCCTCCGCCCGGGCTTCGTCCTGGGAGCCCATGCCCTTAAGTCTAATCCGAAAACGCGAGCGTTCAACCCGGGGGGATGCGCGAGCGGCCGTTCGGCTGAGCGCCGGGGACGGAGCCGCCCCGGGACGCCGGGGCGGCGAAGCGCGTCAGAGGGCCGTCGCCGCGGCGGCGCGGGCCTTCGCGCGTTCAGCGGCGATCCAGGGGGAGCGCTCGGCGAGCTTGAGGACGAGGGCCGCCAGGTAATCCGCCGCCGTGCGGTCGTCCACGATGGCGTAACCCGCGGCGACGAGTTCGTCGTTGGCGCGGACGAGCTCCCGGCCTTCTACGCCGAAGCGGGCGGCGAGCTCGTCGAAGTCCTTGCCGCCGCAGTCGTAGATCTGGTCCTGGAGCCCGATGGCCTCCTCTGCGCCCACCTGGGAGGCGCGCACGGTGAGGATGACGCCGCCTACGGTCAAGCCGACCGCGACGACCGCTCCGATGATGACGAAGACGGTTGCGGTCTTGGGATCGGAATCCGACGAGCTGGCGGAGGACTGAGCCGTGCTCTCCTCCGAGGACTGGTCGGAACTGTTCTCAGAGGATTGGGCCGTGCTTTCCTCGGAAGACTGCTGGGATGACTCCGCTGAGCTTTCTTGCGACGCGTCCTGGGACGATTGCTCGCTGATGGGCGTCGTCTCAGTCTGGGCCGCGGCCGTCGCCGGGATCATGAAGAGATAGGACGCGATGACGAGGGCCGTGAATAACTTTTTCGGCATGTTCGCCTCCTTGGGGGAGGCCCTGGCGGGAACCGCGCCTCCTCCCATCAAGTATATACCCTTAGGGAAGGTACTCAAGCGAGAATCGGAAGGACGGCGACCCGGCCCGGAGGGCGCCGCCCTCGCTTGCGAAGCCCAAGGCGGCGGAGACCGCGGCCCGGACGCGCGCGTTCTCCGCGCGCGAGGAGCCAACGGCGCATTCGGCCGAGGCGGAGAGCGTCCCCGGGAGCGGGAAGGCAGGCGCCGCGTCCAGCGCGACGCGGGATTCCCATGAGAGCGCGAAGCGGAGCGCGTTGTCCGCGAGGCCCGGGAGCCGGTGTTTGCCTTCCAGGCGGAACGGGAGGGCTATGAAGAGCGTGGAACCGCCACCTGAGTCGGCCGAGGAAAGGCCCGCGCCGGCCTCCGCGTTGAGGTAATGCGCGTATCCGCCGGTCTGGTAGATCCCGAGGACGTAACGGAGCTCCGCGAAATCGGTTCTGCCCGCGCCGTCCGGGAAGAGCCGTTCTCCGTCCCAGAGCGTCGATGCGGTGGAGAGGACGGTGAATCCCATCCCGTGGGAGAGGAAGCCCCTATCGTCGACGCCGCGATCGGAGAGGATCTTCTCCCACTCGGCGAGCAGGGCGCGGTACTCGACGCGGGGCGACCAGGGCCCTTCCGCTTCGTTGAAGACGGGGAGGGCGAGAGAATACGAGCTTGAGAGGAGCGCGAGGCGCATATCGGACTTGAGCGCGCTGAAGCTCAGGTCGCCCATCTCCCCGAGGTAGAGCGCCGTTTCGAAATCGACGGCGGCGACCGGTCCGGATGCATCGCTCGAGAAGGAGAGGCCCGCAGCCCGGTGATAGTAGGCGTTCGCGAAGGAGGCGCGCTCGCGCTCGCGGACGAGTGCCGCCGTCCGTTCCTCCTCCATGTCCCTGCCGACGCGGTAGAAGGGGCTTTCCGGGGAATCCGCCTCGAGCGCGGAGCGGATGCGCGAGAGCGCCTCGCGTATCGCGATGATTTCATGCGTGTTGGCCTGCCTCAGGCGCACCCGCTCGGTCTCCTCGGCGAGGAGGTCGCGCGCCTCGTCCGCGGGAATCGCGGCGGCCGCTGCGGCGCCCTTCGGCGCGGGAGGAGCGACGATCGCGATCTCGCGGTCGACCGCGTGGGTGAGGTAGCGGAGGAGAAGGCCGCCCAGGCGGTCGCGCTCGCCTGAGTCCATGGCGCCGGGCGCCGCGAGCGAGGCGGCGCGGATATCGTCCATGAGGGCGGGGAGGGAGCGGTAAGCCTCGGCCCGCGAGATCGAGCCCGGCGCCAAGACGGGTTCGCGGAAGAGGGGATCGAGGGCGACGCGCGAGGGCTCGATCTTTCGCGCGGCGGCGAAGGTCCGTTTCGCCCGCGCGGCGAGGTCGCGGAAGCCCGCGTCGGCAAGAGATCGGATCATTCCCTCCTCGAGCGAGCGCATCCCCTCGGTGGCGGCCTTTCCCGCCTTCACTGCTTCCCAGTATTCGGGGTACCTGAACTCGCCGAGGACGCCCGCCTGCACGAGGCGGGAGACGGCGATCATGGGCGGGACCATGGGGCCGCGGATGGACACGCGGCGGCCGGGAGGGAGGGCGCGGTTCACCGTGTCGAGGAGCATGCTCGCGCAGTTCGCGTCGAAGAAGCGGTATTCGTACGAGAATGTCCGCTTCACTACCCAGAGCCGTTCGATGAGACGCTCGAGCTCCTCGCGCGAGAGGCGGAGCTCGAGGCGCTCGACGTCGCGTCCCTCGAGGACAGTGGCCCTGCGGACGACATCCTCGAGAGTCTCCTCCTGGACGATGGCGCGGTAATGCCCGGTGATGCCGCGCCAGGCGTACTCGAGGCCCGCGACGCCGTTGGCCCGTTCGCGGGCGATCTCGCCGACGAAGCCGATGACGAGGGAGTCCATCCCGTCCGGCGAGTCGCCCCCGCGCCTGAGGAGGAGGAGGATGTGCCCGGCGAAGGACGCGATGGACGACGAGGCCGGCGTAGTGACGATGATCTCGGCGCCCTCGACGGCGTCGGGATCGATCCAGCTGCGAAACGAGGGCTCGAGCCCGGCGGGGCCGAGGGGATCGGGACGACTAGCGAAAAGGCTTCTGAAGAACGCGTAGCGGTCGGGGAAGCGTGCGCGAACGGAGCCCGCGGGATCGAGGCGGGGCGGAGCGAGGAAGAACTCGTCGGCGAAGGAGGCGAAGTCGAGCGCGGGGGATCTCATCCCCTCGGGAGCCGCGAAGCCGCCGGGATTCCGGTTTGAGGCGCGGAGAGCGACGGTGAGGAACGGCTTCCACGCGGAGAAGGTCCGCCACTCGCGCTTTTCCTCCGCGGATAGATCGCGGTACAGGAAGAGCGCGAGCTGGCGCACGAGGGCGCGCTTCAGGTAATCGCTCGGGAAAGCGTCGAGCTCGCCAGAGAGCGCACCTTCCGCGACGACGCGCCTGAGCGAGAACCCGCGGCCCGCGATATCGGCCTTCACGGGCCCGGGGCCGGTCGAGCCCAGGATGCAGGCCTCGCGGGAGCCGCGGAGCGTGATGAGCTCGAGGCGCCTGAATTCGTCGGGGAGGAGGGCTACGGTCTCGGCGACGGCGCGGAGCTCTTCTACCGAGAGCGGGCGTGGAGAACGCGGCGAGAGCATGAAGGGGGCGAGATTGGACGTGGGAGGATCTGAGACCTCGGGCGCATCGGCGAGAGCGCCTTCCCGGGTGTCGGCCATCGCGATCGAGACGAGCAGGGAGAACAGGATGAGGAGCGCGCGAGTGAGGGGACGCGAAGTGCGGGCTTTCATGGCTCCGGCTCCTCCGCGGCGAGACCCCTCAGCTTCTGGAACTCCGCGACGGCGGGACTGGCGTCGGAGGAGGCGCCTGAGAGCGAGAAGCTCCCGTCCTCCTTGATATCGACCGCGTAAAAGCGTTCCTCGCGCATGCTCGACGGTGCGTGGAGCCGGATCAAGCAACGACCGTCCTCATCCTCGAGGGAGAGGTAGCGGAAGGGATTGCCCGGCCAGAGGCCGCGCGATTCGGCGTAGAGCGATCCTCCATCGGAAGTGGCGCGGTCGATGCGGTGGAGGACGAGATCGCCCGAGCGGAGGGCCGAGGGCGAGACGAGCGCGAGGAAAGGAAGCTCCGAGCCGCGGAGGTGCATCTCGTAGAGGCCGTCGAGGTCGATGAAGCTCGAGGGCGGCCCGACGCGCGCATCGGGCCCCGCGACGCGGACGAAGCGGGAGCGCTCGAACATGGCTCCCGCCTCTCCCTGGCCGGAGACGCCCAGGTCGCCCGAGGCGTAGATAGTCGTGATCCGTTCGAGCCTCCATCGATCCGGACGGCGGGGATTCCACCAGACGAGCCATCGGCCGCTGTCCGATTCGCGGACGGCGACGAGCGGATATTCGTCGTCGGGCCGCGCGCCTCCGTAGAGCCCCTCGCTCCGTTCGGCGTAGCCGAGGCCCGGAACCTCGCGCACGGTCCAGGCCGACCAGGCCGGGAGGAGGGCGCCGTCCTCCGCTTGGACGAGGGCGTCGACGCGGCGGAAGGCGACGAGGACGTCGCCCGCCGCGGGATGTCGGAACCGGTATACACCTGAGAGGTCGATCGGCGAGGACGAGATGAGCTCGGGGACGTCCTCGGCGACGCGCACGAGGGCGACGAGGCCTGTCTTGTCTTCGGTCCCGGCGGCGTTCCACGGCCCGACGGTGAGGGATCCGTTCGCGCTGATCTCGACGACGCGGTTCATCGGCCGCGCCGCGTCCCGCTCGTCGCCGTCGATCCAGACGAGGGCGATGGCGTCCGAGTCCTCTACGAGGGCCGCGCGTCCGCAGGCGCCGAAGAGCCCGTCGCGCAGCTTGCGGAGGCCGTCCGCGCGGTGTTTCCAGATCGATGCGCGGTACGCGGGATGACTTTTGCCGTCGGGATCGACCCATTCTCCCGAGGGAGCGAAGCAGACGAGGACGGCGCCCCAGTCGGGATCCGGGTGGCGAGCTGAGTAGACGCCCGCGATGGAGGGGAGGGGTTTTCCGTCCCACGCGGCGAGAACCGGAACGAGGGCGGAGAGGATGAGGGCGGCCATGGTTTTCCGCGACATGGGTTCGTGAAGAGGATAGTCTATCGGGAAGCGTATTGCGAGCTGATCCGCGCGAGGATCGGGCGACTCCGAGCGAACGGCGAGCGCATCATCCCGCCGTTATCGAGCGCTGTGCGCCGCCCCGGGGTGGGAAGCGGTTCAGAGCCCCTCGAGAAAATCCGCGCGGAGCTCCTCGCTGAAGGCCTTCTCGACCCCGGACTTCCCCTTGAGGCGCTCGAAGGCGCTGACGTCGATGTACTTCAGCGTAAGCGGCCGCTCGATGGAGACGCGGACTGATCCGTTCTCCCAGACGGTCTCGAGCGGATCGATCTTCCCGGGATTCCCGTATTTCTCGACCATGGTCCTGAACACCGAGTAGTGGTCCACGAGGGTCGCGTCAAGGGCGAAGGACATGGCCCACAGCCTCCCCTCGGAGAACTGGAAGCTCGCGCGCTTGATGAAGGACCGGCCTCGTGCGTCGATGAGCTCGCCCTTGTCCTCAGGGAGGAGCGAGACATCGGCGTCGCCTTCGTAGTCGATGAGACCGTCGCGCTTGAGGATGCCCTTCACCTCGTCCAGGCCCATGCCGAGCTCGACGCCCCTGAAGCCTGAGGGGAGGGACGCGAAGGCCGACGCCGTGGAGGGCGGAGCCGCGGGAATGGGGGAAGGGGTGCGCGGGGCCTGGGCGATCGCGTGCGCGGAGACTATGATCGAGAGGGCTATGACCGCGAACGCGCGGAAGGTAGCATTCATCTCCGTACTCCTCATTTCGAGAGCGCTATCGAGAGGGCCGTGGAGAGCTTGAGCACGTCCGCGTTGCCCTTCCTCACGCGGGCGCAGAGCACCGAGGCGATCCTCGAGAGGAGCTTCGCGCCGAGCGCGGGCTCGGCGTCGCAGAGGCGCTCGAAATCGGCCCTCCTCACCTCGTAGAGCGCGCAATCGGCGGCGGCCGTCACGGTCGCGCTCCTCGGCTCGTCGCCGAACATCGCCATGTCCCCGAAGACCCCCGAGGGCCCGGGCCTGAGCTTGACCATGGACTTCTCCGCTTGGGAGAAGCCAGCCGAACCAATTTTGAGGGTGAGCTCCTTGGAGACGTCTACGAGGCCCTCGAGGAAGAAGTACATCGAATCGCCGGTCTCGCCCTCACGCATGATCACGTCGCCGGCCTTGAAATCCACGCGCTTCCCGATCGACGCGAAGCGCTCGAGCTCGCCGCGGTCGAGGCCGGAGAGGAGCTCTATGGAGGAGAGGGCCCGGAGGTCCTTGGCGGGAGCCGCGCTCATCGCGCGCCTCCGCCCACCACGAAGGCCTCGTCCTCCGCGCGGATGAGGTAGTCGGGGCCGGGGGCGAGACGCACGTCCCCCGATTCGGCGGCGACGTCGTCCAGGGGGACGGCGGCCTCGCGGAATTTGCGCTTGATGAACTCGTCGATGGCGGAGCTGTCGTCCGAGACGAGGTCCTGGAGGGAAACGCCCCGCTCGCCCGAGAGGACGCCCAGGAGGACGCCTCGTCCGTTCCGTATGAACCAGTCCGAGGCCTCGAGGAAGGTTCGTCCCACGAGCTCGCGCGGCATCGCCTCGTTCCTGAGCGGGCCGGACGCGGCGGGAGTGAGGAGGCGCCGGGCGGCCTCGGGGACGCCGCGGGAGGAGACGGAGGAGGAGAGGAGGTATCCCGAGAATTCCCCGCTCAGAACGATGCCGTCGACGCCGGCCCTCCGGAGGTGGCCCTCGCTCTCGGGCTTCGTGATCTCGGCTGAGACGGCCGCGCTCGGATTCATCGACCTCAGGGCGAGGGCCGCGAGGACGGTCCGATCGTCGGCGTTCGCCGGGGATGCGCCGCCGGATTCGTCGGGGATGATGATCACGGCCTTGGCCCTGGACGCGTCAGCGCGCCTCAGAACCGCCTCGTCCGCGAAGTCGCCGCGCACGAAGCGGAGTTCGAGGGACGGGAAGCGCGACTTGAGCCCGTCGAACCAATCTCCCTCGGAGCCGTTGACGAGCACGATGACGGACTTCGAGCCCCGTCCTCCCGAGACCTTGACGCTCCCGAGGACCTTCTCCGCATGGCGGTTCCATCCGAGGAGGAGGGTGTGCCCCCTCGCGCTGACGTTCAGCAATCCCTTACCCTCCCTGATGCGCCGCTCCACGAAGAGCGATGCGATGGTGCCCGACGCGAGCGCCGAGGCCGCGAAGCTTGCGAGCATGAAGCCCATGGCGACGGCTCGCCCGCCCGCGCTCGCGGGGACCTTGTCCCCGTAGCCGACCGTGGCGTTGGTGACAACCGACCACCAGAGGCCGTCCCAGAGGTCGCTGAAGGCGCCGTTCCCCGCGGCCCGTTCGACGAGGAACACGATGACCGCGTCAGCGGCGAGGATCGCCGCGAAAGCCCCGAGGACCCTGGGGAGACCGTTTTTCCGAATGTCGAGGGAGAGCGTCCCGAGGTATTCGCCGAGCTTCCGGCGCCTCTCCGCCCTCTTGGAGGGCGGGGCGCCTCCCGCGCGCCGTTTCATGGCCATAAGATTCCTTCTCTTCATGTATCGGTATCCCAAGGCGCGGAATTGAGGGCGGACGGATCGCCCCCGTGCTAGAATGAGCCGTGCGCGCCCCCCTCTACGAAGACGCCTGGATCCTCGCGTTCGACAAGCCGAGCGGGCTCAACACCGCGCCCCTCCCCTCGGGCGGCGGTCCCGATCTCCTCTCCGAGGTCGTCTCTTCCCGGCCCGAGGTGTCGAGGGCGGGAGGCCGGAAGCCCTGGGAGCCCGGCCTCGTCCACAGGCTCGATCGGGGTACCTCCGGCATTGTCCTCTTCGCCCGCGGAGAGGAGGCCATGACGGCCCTCCTCGGGCTCCAGGAGAGCGACGCCCTCGTGAAGGAATACCTCGCCCTCTGCGCTCCGGACGGAAGGGGCGTCGAGGGATCGCGGCCGCTCCGCGGCGAAGCCGATCCCTCGGGCGCCATCAGGAGCCGCTTCCGGCCCTACGGTCCCAAGGGCGCTCGGGTCGCGGCCATGGGCGAACCCGTCCCGTGGCCGGGACGGCTCTACGAGACGCGGATCATCGAACGGACCCCCGTGGAGGGGCGCGTCTCGGTGCGGGCCGCGCTCACGCGGGGCTACCGCCACCAGGTGCGCGCCCACCTCGCGTGGACGGGGACGCCTATCCTGGGCGACGCCCTCTACGGGGGCGCCGAGGCCGAGCGCCTCATGCTCCACGCCTTCGCCGTCGAATTCGTCCATCCCTTCACGGGAGAGCGCCTCAGGATCGAGTGCCCGCCGCCTCCCTGCTTCGACCGCGCCGCCTGACTCCGGCACTTGCGCCGGAGCGGGGTGAGGCGTAGAGTCCTATCCATGGATTCGAACGGCTCCGTCGCCCCGTTCCGGGCCGACGACGGCGCGGAGATCTCCGTCAGGGCCTTTCCCGCGCCTCGGCGTCCGCGCGCCCTCCTCCTCATCGCGCACGGGATGACCGAGCACGCGCTTCGCTACGCACGGCTCGCGAGCTTCCTCGCGGAGCGCGGCGTGGCGACCCGCGCTCCTGACCACCGCGGCCACGGGCTTAGCGCCGGGGGAGCGTCCGGGCTCGGCTTCATGGCGGAGCGCGGCGGATTCCTCCGCGTGATGGCGGACCTCGAGGGCATCGCCGAGGAGATGCGCCGCGACGCCCCGGGGCTCCCCCTGTTCGCGCTGGGGCATTCGATGGGCTCCTTCCTGATCCAGGGCCTCATCGCCCGTAGCGGCTCCCTCTTCTCGGGCGCCGTCCTCTCGGGCACCGCTGGCCCGGGAAACCCCCTGCTCCTCCCCGGTCTCGTCATAGGGCTCCTGACGCGCGCGCTCCGCGGACCGCGGGCTCGCTCGCCCTTCCTCGCCTCCATGGCGACGGGCTCTTTCAACGCCGCCTTCAAGCCCGCGCGCACCCCCTTCGACTGGCTCTCCCGCGACCCCGCCGAGGTCGACGCCTTCATCCGCGATCCCCTCTGCGGCTACGTCTGCTCGGTGTCGTACTACCTCGACATCGTCGAGGTGCTCCGATACGTCCACCGGAAGGACGTGATGGCCCGCATCCCCCGGAAACTTCCTATTCTTCTCGCGTCGGGCTCGGAGGACCCCGTCGGCGCCGCCCCCGGCACGCTGGACCGCCTCTTCGAGGCGTACCGCCGCCTCGGGATCGAGGACGTCGAGAAGCGCGTGTACCCCGGCGCGCGCCACGAGATTCTCAATGAGATAAATAGGGACGAGGTCATGGCCGACGTCGCTTCCTGGCTGGAGGCGCGGATCCCCTGAGGGCGTCGCGGCCGGCGGCTCCGGGATCGCGAACGGCACGCGCGCCGGGCCCTCGCCCCGATCCCCCGCGGTACGCGCGCCGCCCCGTTGAGCTTCCCGCCCCGTCCCGCTATACTGGGCGCGATCCGAAATCATCGTACAGCGAGGTGCATTTGTTCGTCCGCTACGGCGCCGGGAAGGACGGAGGGCTCAAGAAGAAGGCCCTCGTATGGGTCCGCGATGAGCACGGCATTCAACGACAATCGGTATCTAGCGAGGCCTTGAGGATCATCGAGCGCCTCAAGTCGAGCGGCCATGCGGCCTATATCGTGGGCGGCGCCGTGCGCGACCTCCTCATCGGCCGCGCGCCCAAGGACTTCGACATCGTCACGGACGCCACTCCCGGCAGGATCAAGAAGCTCTTCTGGAATTCGCGCATCATCGGGCGGCGCTTCCGCCTCGTCCATATCTTCTTCGACGATCGTATCTACGAGGTCGCGACCTTCCGGTCCCTCAAGGAGGGCTCCGTGGGGAACGACTACGGCGACATGGACGACGACGTCTTGAGGCGCGACTTCACCATGAACGCCCTCTACTACGATCCCAAGGACGAGACCGTCGTCGACTACGTGGGGGGGCTCAAGGACATCCGCAAGGGCGTTCTCCGCGCCCTCATACCTCCGGACCGCATTTTCAAGGAAGACCCCGTCCGCATGATCAGGGCCGCCAAGTACGCGGCTTCCACGGGCTTCCGCATCCCCTTCGCCCTCAAACGGAGGATCAGAGCGGAGTCCGCGCTCCTCGCGGACGCATCGACCTCCCGCCTCGCGGAGGAGCTCTCCAAGATCCTCTCCTCGGGCAAGGCGAGAGCCATTTTCGAGCGGCTCATCGACCTCCGGCTCCTCCCGCGCATGCTCCCCGAGGCCGCTTCACGCTGCGCGCAGGCCGGCGCGCGCGAAGCCCTCCTCGGATCGCTCGCGCGGCTCGACGGCGAGGTCGCCAAGAAGGACGAGCAGCCGCCGGGACTCAAGCTCTCCTTCTTCCTCGAGACGCTCATCGCCGACAGGGTGGATTGGTCGCTCGACCCGTCCGAGTCCTATCCAGTCGCGCTCCAGGCCGCGCGTGACGCGCTGAGCCCGATGAACCTGCCGCGCGTGGAAACAGAATGCGCGGTCCGCTTCGTCTTCAGGCGTCGAGGGATCGCGATCCTCCAGCGCCACATCCGTTCGCGGACCGAAGATACGCGCGAACGCGATGGCCGCCGGGGCGAAGGGGGCGGGCAGCGGCGGAGCGGCGAGGAGCTGGCGCGGCGCGAGCGCCAGGAGCGAGCCGCGGACACGGGCGCGGAAGCGCGGCCCAAGCGGAAGCGCGGGCGGAGGGGGCGCGGTGGCCGCGGGAGAGGCGGCCAGGGAGAGCACGGCGCGCAGGACGGCGGAGAGGGCACGAAGTCTTGACACGCGATTCGGCTCCTCGACATGATTGCGCCATGACGATCGAGTCGCTCAACGCGATGTCCAACGAGGAGCTCATGCACCTCGCGGACGAGCTCGGGATCGCGGCTCCCCGCGGACTCGACCGGCCCTTCCTCATCATGGAGATCTACGAGGCCGCGCAGGACGCGGCGGCCTCTTCCGCGGACGGGGAGAGCGCCGGCCTCGACCTCAAGCGGTCCGCCGCGAGGGCCGAAGGCGATGGCGCCGATACCCAGCACGATGCCCCCTCGGAGCTTCCGAGGCGCTACAACGAGAGCTCCATGCGCGCCATGATCCGAGACCCCGAATGGGCTTATATATTCTGGGACGTCAGGGAGGACGAGCGCGCATCGGGCCGCGACGGCGACCAGCGCGCTCTCTCCGTGCGCATGCTCGAGCTCGCGAACGGCGACGGCGATCCGGCCTCCGCGCTCTCCTGGTTCGATTTCCCCGTCCAGGGCGATGACGGCGAGTGGTTCGTGAACCTCCCCGAAGACGGCGCTTCGTACATATTCGAGATCGCCGCTCAGGCGGGGAGCGAGCGGCGGATCATTGCGCGCTCTAATGCCGTCCGCGCCCCCCGTGCGCGCAGGCCCGAGGACTACGCGCGGCTGCCGCGGAGGACCAGGAACCTCATGGAGCTCGCCGGACTCCCCGCAGTGGTCGCGGGGGACGAACGCTCCTCGACGGCGAGGCGGATCATGCCTCTCGAAGAGGATAGGGGCTAGGAAGCCATGGCGAGTGGTTCGTTCTCCCTGGTGCTGCACGCGCACCTCCCCTTTGTGCGCCACCCCGAGTATCCCGATTTCCTCGAGGAGCGCTGGTTCTTCGAGGCCATGTCGGAGTGCTACCTTCCCTTCCTCGCCGCGCTAAGGCGCCTCGAGGCGGACAAGGTGCCCTTCCGCATCACGCTCTCCGTTTCCCCGACCCTCCAGGCCATGATGGCCGATCCCCTCCTCGGGCAGCGCTACCTCGCGTACCTCGAGCGCCAGATCGGTTTCGCCTCCCGCGAGGCCG
The DNA here is from genome assembly GCA_964538705.1 of uncultured Spirochaetales bacterium. Taxonomy (GTDB): domain Bacteria; phylum Spirochaetota; class Spirochaetia; order Treponematales; family JBGSOB01; genus CAYNQK01. Next base: position 13,088 of record CAZIEI010000033.1, read on the forward strand.
AGCGCTCGCGGGGCAATCCCGCGCGCGAGGCGATCTCCGCGCTCTACGCCGAGCTGTACGCCGCGGACCGCGAGGCCTTCGCTACGGAATACGAGGGCAACATCCTCAAGGGCTTCGACTTCTTCAACAAGAAGGGCCGCATCGAGCTCATCACCACGACCGCCACCCACGCCTTCATGCCCGCCTTCGCGGACAGGGCGGAGGCGGCCTCCGCTCAGATCGAGACCGCGCTCATCTCGCACCGGAAGAACTTCGGGCGGAGTCCCGCGGGGATCTGGCTCCCGCACCTCGGCTACACGCCCGGGCTCGAGGGGCTCCTCAAGTCCTACAACCTCGCCTACGCGGTCGCCGACTACCGCTCCGTGCTCTGGGCGGAGCCCGCTCCTTTCTCCGCCACCTTCGCGCCCGTGCGCTGTCCCAATGGCTTCGCGCTCTTCCCCCGGGACGCCGAGTGCTCTCGCGACCTCGGCGACCGCAAGGACGGCTATCCCGCCTCGCCCGGCTACCGCGACTTCTACCGCGACCTCGGCTACGAGCTCGACGAGGCCGCTGTGCGCGAGTTCCTTCCTGACGGAAAGACTCGCGTTCCCACCGGCTTCAAGTACTGCGCCGTGGGAGGCGAGGGCCCCGAGTCCTACGACCCCGCGCGCGCTATGCGCCTCGCGGCCGAGCACGCCAAGAATTTCGTCTATAAGCGGGTCATGGCCTTCTCACGCGCCGGCGCCGAAATGGAACGCTCGCCTCTCGTCCTCGCGGCCTACGACATGGAGCTCTTCGGGCACTGGTGGTTCGAGGGCATCGCCTGGCTCGAGGCCCTGCTCCGGGAGATCGCGTCCCGCCCCGAGGAGATCAGGGCCGTCACGCCCTCCGACTGCCTCGCGGGCGACTGCGAGTTCCAGGTCCTGAAACCCGAAGCCGCCTCCGCCTCCGAGGACGGCCACTCCACCTCCTGGACTGAGGGCGGGAACGCTTGGGCCTGGCGGCACGTCGTGAAGGCGGGAGAACGCATGGTCGAGCTGGCCGAGCGCTTCCCCAACGAATCCGGCCTCAAGGAGCGCGCCCTGAACCAGGCCGCCCGCGAGGCCCTCCTCTCGCAGTCCTCGGACTGGCTCCAGCTCATGCGCGACGCCTCCACTGCGCCCTTCGCGCGGTCCGAGCTCGAGGCCTCGCTCCTCGCCTTCAACCGCATCTACGACATGCTCTCGCGCAACGCCATAGCCACCGAATGGCTCACCCGTCTCGAGAAGAAGGACAACCTCTTTCCCTTCATCAACTACCGGATGTACCGCAAGAAGAAGTAAGCGCGCCTCGTCGTTGGCCGATTACTATCGTTTCGTACCCGATCCCGAGAATGCCTTGACGTCGACCCAATACGTACCATCCTTTTCATGAAAGAAAAAGAGATATTTCCTGTTGGGTGAAAGCGTCAGCCCCCATTCGCTACCCGTCGTGTTGAAAATCGCGGGTAATGGTTGAGGCATTCCATAGGAATCGCCGTTAATCTGGCAGAAATAAATATCTCCTTTCCCGAGGCCTTCGCTGCGTACCGATGTAAAAAATAATTTGTCTCCAATTACCGTCGGGTGCGCATCCCATTTGCGAGTGCTTATCCCGTCGATTTTCACGGGAGCCATATACTTTCCGCGGGTTAATTTCGAATAGTAAATATCGATGTCCCATCTATCGTTGTTTCTGTCAGAACAGAAATACAGCGTGCCGTCCGGGGCAAACGATGGCATTGCATCCGAGGCGCTCGAATTGATGCCTTCGCCGGCGTTTACGGGCTCGCTCCAACCTGTGGCTGTTTTCTCCACATACCAAATATCCGCCGCGCCGAAGCCGCCGCGCCTTTCAGAATCGAAATAGAGCCTTTTGCCGTCGGGCGTAAACGCGGGCTCTATTTCCGGGGCTCCGTTTTTATCGGAAAATGGCGCCGCAATCGGCTTGGACCAGACTCCGCCCGTTTTTTTCATATAATAGATGCGGTATGTCTGGCTCCCGCTCGGGTTCCGCGTATAAAACAATTCCGTTCCGTCAGGAGAGAATACCGGTCCCCATTCATTGACGGTAAAAACTCCAGGCATGAATTTTCCAGGTTTGACGCCGGGAAGTTTTTGACCCAAGTAATCAAGAGGGGGTTGTGAGAATGCTATGCCATTGATAACGAGAGTCATGGCGAGAGCGATACGTGAATGTTTCATTGAGACTCCTTCGTTCGTGGGCCCTCCTCTTTTTCAGGGAGAGCGCCTCGGGTCGCCACGATAAAGTCTCTAGTCGCTTGAGAGTCAAGCGGTTTTTTAAGGGCAGGCGGTCGCGAGTATGTTTCCCGATTCGAATCCGTCCAGTCCGTGAGAGCGAGTTTTTACGCATAATCGCCCTGTCTCAGCCCGTTAGGCAGGAGGAGTGAATGCCGCGCTAGCGGCGGGAAACGGACAGCGCCGTGATGAGCGCGAATTCCGTTGAAGCGATCATCGTTATGCGATCATTGGTTACCCATAAATAGGGGAGACGGGCGTCGCCTGAGGTCGCTACCGGGGAGACATGGCCATAGGAATCTATTCGATCGACGAGGCGCGCGCAGAGATGCTGCGGCGAGTGAAACGATGCACCCGGATCATGCCGTATCCTCGGCTGATGCGCCCTTAGGCGAACCTCGGTTCGGCGTAACTTCGCGGTGAAAACATCGCGTCGAGAGCGGCGAACAGAGGTATGCGGGCGCGGAGATTCGGGATAATGGAAATCCCGCGTATTTTAAGGGGCGATGTGACAAAAGTCTCGGTCCCAGGTGCTGGGAAATAGTGGATGATCCCGGGAATCGCCGCCGTCATGTAGTCCGGTCGCTTTCCGGGGAAGCCACCGCATGACTCGGCGAAAATCGGTCATGAAATAGAGGAGAACAGCATGCAAATAAAAGGACTCGTACGGGAACCGATCGAATCCTTCGGACGACGGCCGCGCCCGGCTCCCCCTATCAGCTCGGTAAAAAGATCCCGAGTGAGGCGTTTTTTCTCCTTTCCGGGCCTGGTAGCGGGCCTGCTCGGCCTTTTCTCCTTGAGGCCGCTCTCCGCGATGCCGCCCGCCTCCTATAACGGCTACGTGATCGTCACCAGCAACGCCACGGCGAGCGCTTGCGCCATGCGCCTCCAGAATTTCAAGCATCTCAAGGAGCTCCAGGGCTACTCGACGCGGATCGTGACCGAAAGCGATTTCGGCGGGCTCACCGGCCAGGCGCCGAACGGGACGGCGGAGAAGATCCGGAAGTGGCTTCAGGACAACCGGGATCCCCTCAAGATCAAGTACGTCCTTCTGATAGGGAACCCCGATCCCGACGATCCGTTGCCCACGCCGGAAGATTATCCGCAGGACAAGGAGCATGCCGTCGAGGTGACCGGCGACATACCCATGAAGATGTGCTTCCCGCTCTACCACGACGCGCACTGCGAACGTTCCGCCACCGATTATTTCTATGCGGACCTCACGGGGAATTGGGATTTGGACGGGGACGGCCTATACGGCGAGGACCTCGCGGTCGACCGACCGAGGAGCCCGCGTCCGAGACTCATCGATCCAGACTTTTTCACCGCGAGGTGGGAAGGGAAGATCGAAATAACCGAGGCGGCGCGTTACCAGTTCATGACCTACTCTGATGACGGCATGCGCGTTTATCTGGACGGAGACCTGGCGAACCCGGTCCTCGACGACTGGGTCGATCACGCGCCTCGGCTCAAGGAATCGGGGTTCATATCGATCTCGAAGGGACTCCACGACATACGGGTGGATTACCACCAGGAAGGCGGCGATGCGATAGCGATGCTATATTGGGAAACCGAGGCGCCGAGCGGCGGAAGCCAGAAAATCGGCCATTGGACGAAGGTGGGGTCCGAGTCGCTCTACAATTTGGACCCGGCCACGGGTTCTTACGTGAAGGGCGGCCTTCTCGCCGTCTACGGTATGCCGGGGACCAGGGCCCGCTTCACCGAGGTCGGCAATATCGACAAGATCTGGTTCACGGGCGACAACGGGACGGGCGGCAGAAAGAAGACTGCCGATGTCATCGTGGGCAGAATACCCTTATATGGAAATAACTACGGGGAATTGGACGCCATCCTCGCGAAGATCATCGACTATGAGACCGATACCGGCGATTTGAGTTGGCGCAAGTCGATCTTCATTCCGCACATGAAGATGTACGCCAGCGGCCCGACCTATGTACCGGGCGAATGCATCAAGAACGACGTGGCCGATCCCGCCGGATTCCGGAGCTTCCGAATATATTGGGAAAATTTCGCCCCGAGCGGTCCTACCCCGGAGCTGTGGCCCGCCGTGGCGGAAGACCAAAAAGACGCCGAGTTTAAAGACATACTGGTCAACGAATGGGCGAACGTTCCCTACGGCCTGATGGTATCCTTCTCCCATGGAGGTCCTACCGGTTCCGTCATCGACTCCTCCCGGACCCCCGAGCTGAACGACGCGTATCCGGCCTTCGCCTTCGTCGGCGCCTGCGGTACCTTCTGGCCCGAGCATCCCGCGAACCTAGGGTACGCTCTTCTCAGGAATGGCGGCGTCGTGGGCGTCGGTGCCACGCGGGAATCCTATTACGGAGATTATGGTTGTAAATTCCCGGATCCGGCGAGCAGCTTATACGATAGCATGGGCTACGAATACGCAAAAGCGATCGTCGGCAGCGCGACGACTCCCCCGATGACGGCGGGAGAGGCGCTCTTCTCTGTGAAGGAGGCGACGAAGGCCGAAGACTTCGGCTCGAACGTCATGGAATACACCCTCTATGGCGATCCGTCATGTTCGCTCCTTTCGGTCTACATGAACGAGCGGCCGGTAGCGAAGATCTCCGGGCCCCTTTCCGCGGTAGAAGGCGACTCCATAACCATAGACGGAAGTGCGTCCTACGACCCGGAGGGCGACTCAATCCTCTTCCGCTGGGACACCAACGATGACGGCGTATGGGAGAAGGGGTGGTCGGGCGATGCGGTGCTGCCTGTCGTCCTCTTCAAACCGGGGGTCCAAACGGTGCGGATGCAAGCCCGCGATTCGCTCGGGAAGGTCCAGACGGCTTCGCACTCCACGACGGTCTATAACGTACCGCCGACCGTGGATGCGGGTCCCGACAAGACTATCAACGAGGGCGACGTGTTCAATTTTTCCGGATCCTTCACGGATCCCGGTCGGGAGTCCTACACGTACGCGATCACCTATGGCGACGCGCCTGGGCTGGATACCGGCGCCGCATTTACAGGCATACCCATCACGGGCAGCCATCTGTATCCTAACAGTGGCGTTTTCCCGGTCACCCTTATGGTAGACGACGGTAACGGCGGAACGGGATCGGACGCGATGACCGTTACCGTCTTGAACGTAGCGCCCGTCGCGGAGGCCGGTCCGGACTTCACGGCCCTCGCGCGCGCTACCGCGTACTTCAGCGGGAGCTGGAGCGATCCGGGCAATGACGTGAACGCCCTCGAATGGGATTTCGGAGATGGCGCGCCGAAGGTCTCCGGAACCCTCAACCCGACGCATGTCTACGAGGCGAGAGGCACGTATACCGTGAGATTCACCGTGACCGACGCGGATGGCGCCGTCGGGACGGATACGCTCAAGGTCAAGGTAGTAGAAAATCCGTTGAGTTTCGAGAATCCCGGGCAGCCCTGGACTAGGGGTTCGAACAATTTTTCAGTCGGCGTCGACACGACCCTCAAGACCGAGGGTAATTCATCGGTAAGGTTCGACGGCAGCGGGAACATGGTACTCAACAGCCCTAAATTCAAGGCGAAGGACTTGCTCGGATACTCCAACGTCATGCAGCTAGACGTCTACATGCCCTCGCCAGCCGCAAATCCCTATTGGATGGGGACGGTTCAAATCTACATCACTTCGTCGAATCCCGTATTCAACAACAGGATGGTCGGACAGGCGATATTAACGGGCCTGCCTATGAACCAGTGGAACACCGTATCGTTCTCCGTCGCGTCGGACGTTTACAAGGCCTTCGCGACGCCTGAATGCGATATCCAGCTCAGCATCGTAGTCAACACGAGCCAGGCCGCGGCGAACCCCTACCGAATCGACAATTTGCGTTTCTACTCGCGGTAGTTAGGTCGGGATCGCATCGATGCGGGGAGGGCCCGCGAGGGCCCTCCCATTTTTTGAGTATTCAGAATGCTAGGCGACGGGATCGAAGCCCCGCCGCTACCGATCCAATCCCAAAAGCTTATTCACCTCGTGTCGGATGTCGGAAGCGACGGGAGGGCAGCCCTTGATGAAGATCCCGCATTCGGATCTCTTGTGCGTGCAGTTGCCTATGAGGAGGCTGTCCGCGCTTCCCTGCCCGATGGCCTTGCCGATCGATATCCTGAGGGGGCGCTCAGGGGAGAGGTAGTCCGCGTACTCGGCGTAGTAGCGTTTCAAGAACATGAGGACCGTGGAGAGGCAGGCACTGCAGGACTCCTTGTCCTCCACGATCACGTTCGCGTACTCGAGCGAGATCTTCGTGGGGGGCGGCTGGAAGCGTTCCGCCATGTCAAGGAATTCATCGGGATCGACGACGATGGGGTTGGCGGTGAAATCATACCGCGCGTCGAGCGCGGCGAGCGTCGAGCGGGTCTCCGAGAGGTGATGGACCTTCGCAGGATCGAGGCCCATGAGCTCGACCCCGACCGTATCGGCGGCGAGGCAATTCCTCGAGGCGAGTACGATCCCGGCCGGCTTCGCCTCGCCTACCGCGGGGCCGAGGCCCTCCTGAGCGATGCTGCCGTCGATGAGGGTCAGGGAGGGCATGAGGACGCGCGCCATATCGGAGATCGCCGCATCCAGGGGCTTCACGGGCGGCTCGATGGAGGTCGAGGGCGGGAGCTGGTGGAGCCTCACCTTCTCGCGCTCGTAGAGGCAGCCCTTCATGTTCTTGAGCCCGAGCGAGACCTGGGTGTGCATGTGGGTCTTCATTACCGGGATAGAGACTACGAAATTGTCCGCGAGGACTTCCTTGCAGATGCGGAGGCTCTGGACGACACGGCCTCCGGGAATCTCGACCCGCTCGGGTTTCTCCGCATCCAGGTCCAGGAGCGGGACGCCCCGCGCGCGCGCGACCTCGGCGATGCCGCATTTCTCCAGGGCCGCGAGGGCTTTCACGCCCAGGATGGGGCTCTCCGCGACTACGATGTCGGCGCAGCCCCTGTCCCGGAAAAAGTCGATGGCAGCGGCCACGACTTCGGGATTGGTGTCGATGCCGGTATGGGGGAGGGCCATCCGCCCCGCGTTGGGCTTTAGGAAGATCCGTTTGCCCCGATATTCTTCGGGCTCGATCCGCAGGGCTTCCAGGACCTCCCGCGCCACGGCATATCCGTCTATTCCCTTGCGGACGGTCACGAGGTTGAAGGCGCCGGTCATGCGGCTCTCGTTCTTGATGACGCCGCACCGGTCGGCGAATGCTGGATGCTCTTCGTCATGCTCGTGGTACCCCTTCGCGGCCGTAGCCGATCGCGGGATACTATACCGGAGAGGACGGGCTCTGCCAAGAAACGGAAGCGCGGGGAAGCCGTTCCGCTATATGTTCCGGCTGTCCCGGGCCCAGTGAAGGAGGGCCTGCCGCTGGCGGACGCGGCAGGAGAGGCCGCCCGGATCGCAATGCGCCTTGATCTGCGCGGCGTGCCGGCGCATATTTCGATGAACAGTCCCGGGACCCGCTGCGGCCTGAAGCCTTGAAAGCGGTTTATCCCGGGACTCTTCGATGTCCCTAGAAATTCCGAACCGGGCGCACCCAGAGGAGCGAGGTCTTGCTGGCGAACCACTGGTTTCCATTTTCGAAGTTCTGCGCCCAATTTTGTGAGGGGTCGTACTGAGACGATGAGGCGTAGTTGCTGTCCTTGAAATCGCCTATCGCCGTTCGATTCTCGTAGAGCCTGTTTAGCTCCTCCCGCGACGGGAGATACCAATCGGAATACGAACCGTAGCCTGCGTTCCCGTTGAGGAAATCGTCGCACAGTCCCGCCGCATAGCCGGTCCCGGCGCCGTTCTGCGCCACGATGGCCGCGGTATTCGCCTGCCCCGTTCCGAACGCGGTACTGGTAGTTACTGAGGCGTCCTTGTAAGCATCAATCGCCCAGCTTTTCGAGTAGATATACGTCGAGGCCAAGGCTATGAGTCCGTGCTGCGCCCCGGCCGAATAACCCGTGTCTCCCGCTTGAAGGATATACGCGATGATCCCGCCTTTGTACGGTTCCCCGACGCTGAGAAGCCGATACACCACTGCCGTCCGGGGAGAATCCGAAATGGCATAGCCTTCGGGGCTCGCAACTTCGACGGTCACGGTCGCTCCGTCGTCCACCTCGATCGCGGAGAGCTCGAGGCTCCTCGTCGTACCCGAGCCCGACAGGGCTCCCTTGGCCGCGCCCGCTACCGTAACGTCGTCCGCGGACAAGTTCTCCGGATCGGCGCTGAAGGTCAATGTCAACGAAGTCGAGCTCACGGAACTCGGGGCGCCGCCGGCTTGCACCGCGCTTATGAAGTCGATGGGCGTGGGCGCGGGCGGGGGAGGGCAGCCCATCAAAAGGAATGCGCCGGCGAGGATTGAGATGACGGAGATCTTTGTATGCATTTCTTACTCCTTGGGATTGATTGCATGCAGAGCGCATGGTTATGACCGTGGCCGAGGATACGATCCAGTAAAAAAAGAAGGAAGCCGTTTATGGGATGATTTAGGGTTGAATTAGGGTTGAGACGAGCGAGATGCATGCGAATTTCATGAGAATACATCGAAATACCAAGGCGAATAGCAGTCTAAAATGGATTTCTATTAATAAAAAATAACGAGTCGTATTTAACCAGGAAACTGCGATCCGTAAGGTAAGCGTCTCGCTCAGTAGCGAGGGAATTCCTGAAGGCGCGTTGAAGCGGCACCGAAGTAAACGCTCGGCGATAGCCTCGCTAGATGGGAATAGGAATGCGCCTAAAGCGGCACCGAAGTAAACGCTCGGCTTCGCCTCGCTAGATAGCAAGGCATTATCGAAGGCGCGATGAAGCGGCACCGAAGTAAACGCTCGGCGATAGCCTCGCTAGATGGGAATAGGAATGCGCCTAAAGCGGCACCGAAGTAAACGCTCGGCTTCGCCTCGCTAGATAGCAAGGAAGTATATTATACATGCGCGCATATTTGCGCGCGGTTATTCCCATTCAATCGTCGCCGGGGGTTTTGAAGAAATGTCGTAGACCACGCGGCCGATCTCTTTCACTTTGTTGGTGATGAGGGTGGAGATCTCGAGGAGGTCCTTGCCGTTGAAGGGGTACACGTCGGCGGTCATGCCGTCCTCGGAGACGATGGCGCGGAGGGCGAGGACGTAGCCGTACTTGCGGACGTCGCCGGCGACGCCGACGGAGCGGACGGGGAGGAGGACGGCGAAGGCCTGCCAGATCTCGTCGTAGAGGCCGCGGCCCTTGAGTTCGGCCATGTAAATCGAATCCGCTTCGCGGAGGATGTCGCATTTCTCTTTGGTGATCTCGCCCAGGATGCGCACCCCCAGGCCGGGGCCGGGGAAGGGATGGCGGCGGACCACGTCCTCGTCCACGCCGAGGAGGCGGCCTAAGGCGCGCACCTCGTCCTTGTAGAGCTTGTCGAGGGGCTCGACGATGAGGCCGGCTTCCCGCTTGCGCTCGACGAGGGGCGTGCCGACGTTGTGGTGGCTCTTGATGACGTGGGCCTTCTTGCCAACGCCCTTGCCGGACTCGATGAGGTCGGTGTAGAGGGTGCCTTGGGCGAGGAAGGCGTCGTCTATGCCGAGCTTGGCGACCTCGCGCTCCTGTACCTTGATGAAGGAGTCCCCGATCGCCTTGCGCTTGGCCTCGGGTTCCGATAAGCCCTTGAGTGCCGAGAGGAAATCCTCCTCGGCGCGGATTATGTGGAGGTGAGTGGCGCCCAGGCGCTCGAGGCCGCGTTCCACGCCCTCGGTTTCGCCCTTGCGCATGAGGCCGGTGTCCACGTACATGAGGTGGATCTGCTCGGGCGGGAGGGTCTTGAGGAGGAGGGCGCCCGCCACCGTGGAGTCCACGCCGCCCGAGATGAGGAGGAGGATGGGCTTCTTTCCGACGCGGGAACGGAGCTCATCGCGCACTTCCTCGACGTAGCGCTCCATGCTCCATTCTTTCTTCGCGCCGCAGATGCCGATGGCGAAGTTGCGGAGGATGTCCATGCCGCGCTCGCAATGGGTGACCTCGGGATGGAACTGCAGGCCCCAGATGGGGAGGCTCTCGTGGGAGAGGACGGCGGGGAAGCCGGTCTCGCTCACGGCGTGGACCGTGAAGCCCGGCGCGGTCTTCTCGATTGAATCGCCATGGCTCATCCAGGCGGAGAAGGTAGCCGTGAGGCCCGCGAGGAGGCCGCGGGCGTCTCCACCGGACTTGATCCCCATTTTCCCGTACTCGCGCTCGTGAAGGGCGGCGACCTTGCCGCCGTGGTCCTCGGTGATGCGCTGGATGCCGTAGCAGATACCGAGCAGGGGGAGACCCGCGCGGTAGAAGGCCGGATCGGGCTTGGGCGCGCCTTCCTCGTAGACGGAGCAGGGGCTGCCCGAGAGGATGACGCCCTTCGCCCCGTCCATGGGCGCGGACGCGAAGGGGGCGTCGCCGGGGAGGATCTCCGCGTAAACGCCGAGCTCGCGTATGCGACGCCCGATGAGCTGGGTGGTCTGGCTCCCGAAGTCGAGTATGAGGATCTTATCCACGGTTACGCCTTCCTGTTTTCTGTTCCATGGGAGGCCGGATAGGCGTCCTCATGCGGAGCGCCCCGGCCTCCCGCGTCGTCAATTCCTCGAGTAGTTCGGAGCCTCTTGAGTGATGGTCACGTCGTGGGCGTGGCTTTCGCGGAGGCCGGCTTGCGTGATCTTCACGAATTTGCGATAGCGCCTGAGCTCCTCGATGTTCCTGCAGCCGCAGTAGCCCATTCCCTTCTTGAGGCCGGAGACGAGCTGGTGGAGGAAGGGGCGGAGCTCGCCCTTGTAGGGAACGCGGCCCTCGATGCCCTCGGGGGCGGGGACCTCGTCCTTGGCGAGCTGGTAGCGGTCGCCGGAGCCGTCCTTGATGGCGCCCATGGAGCCCATGCCGCGGTACTCCTTGAAGATGCGGCCCTCGAAGAGGATCTCGCGGCCGGGGCTCTCCTTGAGGCCGGCGAAGAGGTTCCCGATCATGATGGTGCTCGCTCCCGCGCCGACCGCCTTCACGAGGTCGCCTGAGAACTTCACGCCGCCATCGGCGATCACGGGGATGCCGGACTTGTCCGCCTCCTCCGCGCACCAGAGCACGGCGCTGAACTGCGGGACGCCGATACCGGCGACGACGCGGGTGGTGCAGATGGAGCCGGGGCCGATGCCGACCTTGACCGCGTCCGCGCCCGCGTCGATGAGGCGCCGCGTGCCC
>CAZIEI010000033.1:24515-26414 GCA_964538705.1 uncultured Spirochaetales bacterium
GAACGGCAGGAAATCCGCGAAGCGCAGGAGGTTGCGCGTGAGCGATGCTCCTGGGTAGCCCCGAAAGATAGCCTTTTTCCTGTATCTGACGGCTCATCTCGGCGGTGATTTTTCCGAGTTTGGCGATTTCCTTGCCCGCGTCGATGAGGCGCCGCGTGCCCTCCCTGGTGGCGACGTTCCCGGCGATGACGACGAGCCCGGGATGGGCTCGCTTGATATCGCGGACGCCGTCGATGACGTTCTTGGTGTCGCCGTGCGCGGTGTCGAAAACGACGAAGTCGACCTTGGCTTGGAGGAGGAGGGGTACGCGGACCTGCCAGTCCTGGGGCGAGACGGCGGCGCCTACGATGAGGCGGCCGGACTTGTCCAGGGCGGCGCGCGGGTGCCGCTCGTGCTTCTCCATGTCCTTCACGGTGATGAGGCCGACTAAGCGCCTCGCGTTGTCCACCACGGGGAGCTTCTCGATGCGGTGCGTGTCGAATTTATCCCGCGCCGAATCCTGCGTGGCCGCGAGCGTCTCCACGACGGGGTCCGCAGTCATGACATCGCGCACGAGCTTGGCGTCCTCGTGGCAGAAGCGGAGGTCCCGATGGGTGATGATGCCGGTGAGGATCCCCTCGCGGTTCACCACGGGGAGACCGGAGACGCGGCAGCGATCCATGAGGGCCCTTACATCGCCGATGGAGCGGTCGTCCTCCACCGTGACGGGGTTTTCGATGATCCAGTTGAGGTAGCGCTTCACGTTCGCCACCTGCTCAGCTTGGACCTGGGGCTTGAGGTTGCGGTGGATCGTCCCCGCGCCGCCCTCGAGGGCGATGGCGATGGCCATGCGCTCCTCGGTCACGGTGTCCATGGCCGCGGACACGAGCGGCGCGTTGAGCCAGATGTCTCCCGCGAGGCGCGAGCGGACGTCCGCTTCGCGGGGCAGGATATCCGAGTGCCCCGGCAAGAGGAGCACATCGTCATAGGATAAGGTCTCTTCTAAATGCATGCGGGCCCTCCTTCCCGTTAATGCCTATCCGCGGCCTGAGAGCCGCCCCCTGAGGGCGGCCATCTCCGCGGAATACTTCGCCGATAGTTCCCTCGCCTTCTTCCCCGCGATGCCGCGGTACGATTCCGGCGCGCTAAAGAACTCCTCCGGGCTTCCGCGCTGTATCGCGGCGAGCCGCCCTGCGATGGCGGAACGCGCCGCGGCGTTTCCGGCGATGACCTCGCTGAAGGGCCGCTTGGAGCGCTCGGCCTCCAGGGTAAGCCTGCGCACGGTCTCGTGCGCGTCCCCGTCGCCCGCCTCCGCGAGGAGGATGTACGCGGGCTCGGCCAGAACGGAGCCGCCCGTGGAACGGAGGTTCGCGATCATCCGCTCGCGGTTGACGCCGAGCGAGCCGAGGACGGACTTCATGCGCGCCGCCGCGGCGCAGAAGCCCGCGACGTAGTCGGCGACGAAGCGCTGGCTCGCGGAGTTGGTGAGGTCCCGCTGGTGCTCGGATATCTGGTCCATGAAGAAGCTGACCGCGCGGGGAGAGAAGGCCTTCCAGAGGCTCTTAACGTGCTCGGAATTCCAGGGATTGCGCTTCTGCGGCATGGTGGACGAGCCCACCTGGTCCGCGCCGAAGGACTCGCGGACCTCGTCGATCTCCGTGCGCTGGAGGTTCCTGAGGTCGTCGGCGAGGTTGGCGATGACCCCGAAGGCGACGTTCATCTCGAGGAGGAGGCGGAGGGCGTGCTCGGGCTCCACGAGCTGCGTGGCATGTTCCGAGGGCGCGAGGCCGAGGCGCGAGAGGTAGTCCTTCTCGACCGCCTCGGGGTCGGCGTAGCCCATGGAGAGGGCGTTGTACGAGCCGGTGGCGCCGGAGAGCTTGCCGCGGAGGTCTCTGGCCAGCTCCTCGATCCTGAGCGCGC
>CAZIEI010000033.1:26424-26725 GCA_964538705.1 uncultured Spirochaetales bacterium
TCCCGAGCCTCGCGACGTACTCCGCCATGGCGAAGCCGAAGGTGATGGGTACGGCGTGCTGGCCGTGCGTGCGGCCTACCTGAGGGGTGTCCGCCTCCGCCTTCGCGATCTCGGCGAGCTTCTCGACTAAGTCCGCGACGAGGGGGAGGACGACTGCTCGCGTCACCGCCGCGAGTTTCATGGAATGGGCGGTGTCTAGGATATCCACGGAGGTGGCGCCAAGGTGCACGTAGGGGGAGAGATCGGCGCCCGCCTTTTTTTTCATCACGTTCACGAGCGCCCGGACGTTGTGCTTGGTCTT
>CAZIEI010000034.1:0-24749 GCA_964538705.1 uncultured Spirochaetales bacterium
GAGGCTATCCGTTTATTTCTTGACCTTGGCTCCGACGAGCTTGTCCCACATGTCGAAGGCTTCCGTCGTGGCGGCGGCGCCGAGGGGCGGGACCTGCTTCATTGAGGCGATGGCCTTGTCGTACTCGGGGCGGAGGAAGGGCTTGAGCTTGTCCTTGATATCCGCGGGGGCCATGTCCAGGGTGATGCCCTTCTGCGACGGACCGGGATAGAAGTAGCCGTTGCCGTACAGGTAGGCCTGCTGATCGGGCTTGAGGAGCCACTTCATGAGCTCGATGGTGACGGCGAAGCGGTCCTTGTCCTTCTCGAGGCCCTTGGGAATGGCCATGAAATGCGCGTCGTTGATCCAGGTCGTGCCCTTGAACCAGGTCCCCTGGAAGGTGGCGGGGATGGTGGCGAGGAAGCGTTGCTGGACGTCCCAGCCGATGTGGCTCGCGAGGATCCAGCGGGTGCCCTCGGCGAGCTCCTTGAAGGTGATGCCGGTGCCGGAGGGATAGTACTCGACGTACTGGTCCAGTTCCTTGAGGTAGGCCCAGGTCTTGTCCCAGGTCTTGGGATCCTTGGGGTCCTTGTCGCCGAGGAGGTACGGGAGGCCGAAGACGAAGCTCTTGCCGGGGCCGGAGTTGGCGGGGCGGGCGTACATGAATTTGCCGGGGTTGGCCTTGGCCCAGGCGAGAAGATCCTCGGGGGTCTGCGGGACCTTGGGCACCTTCTCCGGATTATAGGTGAGCATGGGCGCGCCGTAGCAGAAGGAGATGCAGACGCCGTTGCCGTCGTAGAGGTCGAAGGCGGCCTTCGCTCCGGGCAGATAGTTGTCGATCTCTTTCTGGAAATCCTTCTTCTTGGCGGGAATGATCTGGTAGAAAACGCCCTGTTCGACACCGGAGGCCATGCCGTCGGTGCCGGTGAGGACCATGGCGGTGTCGAGGACGCCGGCCATCTGCTGCGCCTTCAGCTTTGAGGCTAGTTCGGGTGTCGTAAGCTTTACGTACTCGATCTCCGCGACTAGCTGCGGGAACTTGGCCTTGAAGGCCTCGATGGGAGCCTTCGAGAGCGTCAGGTTGCCGGCGGTGTCGATGATCTGAAGCTTGACCGGCTTCTTCACCTTGACTTGCGCGCCCAGGGACTGGGCGGCTAGGAGCGCGGCGACGACCGCCGCTACGGCGAGGACGCCGTTCCGTTTCCGAGTGAGCATGATTCTCCCCCTTACGTGAGCCATCGCCTCGGACCGCGTCGGGGGGCGGGAAGGCGTCGCCCACAAGGGGTACGCCTCCGTCATCCCGCGCCGGAGCCCGGCGCGCCTATTCCGGCGCCGCGGCCGTAGGTCGCGATACTCTGCAGCCTGGCCGCGGCGGGCGCATAGAGCGGATTACTTTTTTTCTCCACAATATTACTGATGCGCGGACGGTCGCTCACGTAAGGGCGGGGGATTCTCGGAGAGCGCAGCGGCCGCGGCGGTTTCAAGCGGCATGCGGCGGAGCCGGATAGCGCCGCGCGGGGACGCGTTAGGAACCCGTCTGCCAGGTTTCCGCGGGCGCTCCCGCGGACCTCGTCTTGAAGCGCCCCACTTGGCCGTTGATGTCCTCGAGCGCGCGGTCGTTTTCACCCGAGAGGGACTTCACCGCCGCCATGGCGCCGTTTATGTCCGCAGCGCCCTGGGAGATCTCGGCCATGCCGTCGCGGATCTGGGCCGTGATTCCGGCGAGCGCGTCCATCGCCGATCGAATGTCGCTCCCCGCGCGTTCGACCTCGCCGTAGCCCTCCTCGACGGAGCGCGAGAGTTCGTCGAGCTCAGCCTGCGTCTTCCTCACGCTCTCGAGCCGCACGGCCTCGCCCGCAATCGATTCGCCCAGGGACCCCCCGAGGCCGGAGATGGCGCCCACCTCGCCGATGATACGGTCGAAGGCCTCGTCCGCTTCCGATTCGAGCGACACCACCTGCGTGATCGATTCCGCGAGGCCGTCGAGGACCCGCTCGGTCTCGCCCGCCTGCTCCGCGGAGCTTTCCGCGAGCTTCCTGATCTCGTCGGCGACGACCGCGAAACCCCTGCCTGAGTCTCCCGCGTGGGCGGCCTCGATGGCCGCGTTCATCGCCAGGAGGTTGGTCCGGCTCGCGACGTTGGATATGACCTCATTCATCTCGAACAGCGACTCCGAATCCTTGTCCACCTCGCGGATGTCGGCCGCGTTCATGGCGAGGAGGTTCGTCTGCGATGCGATCCCGGCTATCACCGCGTTGGTGTCCGAGAGACCTTCCGACCGCGCAGCGATGGCCCGGAGGTGCTCGGCGAGGGCGCTGAGCTTGGCCCGCCCGTCCTCGGAGGCCGTCCTGAGCAGGGACGAGGAAGTCTCCAGGCGCGAGGCCGTGGACTCGATCGACTTGATCCCCGCCATGAGGCTCACGACGGCGTCGGCGTGGGTTCGCATGGCGGAGGCCTGGAAATCGAGCTTCTCCCTCAGCTCCGCCATGATGCGATTGATGGAAGCGGCCGAGGCCTGTGTTTCCTCGGCTCCGGCAGCCTGCTCCTCGATGAGCCTGCCGATGGAGGCGACGTTCGAGGCGATCTCCTCGATGGAAGCGGAGGTCTCGTCGATGCCGGCCGTGAGAGACTTTCCGAGTGCGGAGAGCTGGTCCGCCCTGTCCCTCACGCCCATGACGATTCCCTCGATGCTGTCCGTGAAGGAGTTGAACGCGAGGGCGAGCCTGCCCGCCTCGTCGAGGGTCGGCACGGGGACGCGCGCGGAGAGGTCGCCCGCGCCGCCCGAGATCCCCTCGAGCGAGGAAGCGACGCGGACGAGCGGGCGCGTGAAACGGAACGCGGCGAGCGCCGCGAGCGCGACCGCGATCACTCCGAGGAGGGCGGACGCCGCGCCGAAGCCCCTGACGAGCGCGTCGTTGTCGCGGCGGGCCTTGATGATGCGGAGGCCGTCCAGGACGGTCCGCTCGTTGAAGAGGAAGCGAGTGCGCGACAGCGCGTCCGTCTGGATGCCGTCGATGCGGTTTAGGATGGCGGAAACGAGCGCCTTGTCAGCGCCCGCTTCAATGGCCGCCGAGAGCTCGACGAGCGCCTTACGCATCTCCGCCAGGCGTCCGGAGATCGCCTCGAGCTGCTTGAGCCCATCCTCGTCGAGAGCGCCGGCCTTCAGCTTCCCGATGCGCGCTTCGTTCCCGTCGAGGATCCTGAGGGCGGAATCGTAGTCGTCGACCGACTTCATCACGTAAAATTTCGCCGCGTGCTCGGCGATTCCCGCCGATTCAGAATCGAGCTCGCTCATGAGCACGAGGTCGGCCACCATGCGCTCGAGGACCCGATTCGCGGCCGCCATAGGGATGAAGACCGCGAGGTTCGCGGAAGCGAGCGCGGCGACCATTACGATGGACCCAAGGATGATCTTGCCCCTGAGTCCGAGCCCGGCCGCGCGTTCCCGGCGGGTCCGCGGCGATTGCGGTATCATCGCCACGATCATAGCACGGGTCATTGACGGGCGCAAGGATAATCGTCCGGGACGCGGAGGCCGGGCCTCCGCGTCCAGTCCGCACGGCCGCGAATAGGACGGCCTGTCCTCCCGCGGGCGTGGTCCCGGATCAGGCGCCCCTCCGGTACTCCTTAGCCGAAACGCCCGCGATCTTCTTAAAGATGCTGCTAAAATAATTCGAGTTGTTGTACCCGACCTGGAAGGCGATCTCGGTGATGCTGAGGCTCGTCGTGCGGAGGAGCTCCTTTGCTTTTCCTATCCTGATGGAGGTGAGGTAATCCGTGAAGGTCAGCCCCGTTTCCCTCTTGAAGAGGTTGAGGAAGTGCGAGGGGCTGATGAATATCCGCCGCGCCACGTCCTTGTAGCCGATCTGCTCGGAGAAGCGCTCCTCGATGCAGCGCTTCGCGCTCTCGATCAGCGCTTTGGACCGGCGTTCGTAAGCGACGCCGACGCTCCCCGCCACCTCCCGTACCGCGGCCAGGAGGAGGGCTCCCGCGCCTTCGGCGTCCTTGAGGTGCGGTATGGTCTGGAAATACCCGGTCGCGAGGTCGTTGATGCGGCGTTCGTCCCCTCCCCCCAGGATCGCCGCGTCGATGATCGATCCGATGAGTTCGTACATCCTCACGGCCAGGGCCTCGGGCTTATCGAGCGCGAAAGGAGTGAAGCGCTCCATGAACGCTTCGAGCGACGCGAGCGCGCCGGAGGCGTCGCCGATCTTGACCGCGGCAATGAGGCGTTCCTTCTCGCGCGCGGGATAGCGCGGGGCGGCGAGGGAGGGGGCCTTGAGGTTCGCGGCGTGCATGACGTCGACGCCCTCGGCGGATTCCGCGTACTCCTCGGCGAGGAGCGCCTCGCGGTAGGAGAGGTGCAGGTCCTCGAGTCCGGAACAGCGGCGGCCGACGCCGGCCTTCGAAGTCAGCCCCGTCGACCTCAGGAGGTCCGCGCGCGCTTCCTCGAGGATCTCGACCACGCCGAGGCCGTCGTCTCCCGGGCCGCCGCCCTGCGCGAGCGCGACGCCGACGCGATCGTTCGAGACGGGAAGTACGATGAAGTCCTCCTCGTCCAGGGCCCTGCCGAACCTCGCGGCGAGCGCCGACGCCGCGGCCTCGAGGCCGGAGATGCCCGCCTCTACGTCGCGTTGGGCTCCCGTGAGGCGGAGGACGGCGAAGGAGTCCATTGACGGACGCTTGCCCAACATCCCCAGCATCGACGCGAGCCTCCCCTCGGCGGCGTCGCGCAGGGCGAAGCCGTGGATGATCTCCTCCTTTATGAGAGGGACAAGGCGCTCGTAGGCGGTCCTGGCCTCCTTGACGTCGATGAGGACGCCCGCGCCGACCGAGAGGGCGGAAAGCACCGACGACGCATAGAAGATCCACCATTGCTTGAGGAGCGAGCCCGTAACGAAGGAGACCGCGAAGACGATGATTCCGGCGTTGTTGAGGATGTTCTTGTCGCGGAGGGGGGCGGGGAGCGGCTTCGCCTTGAGGAGCCTTAAGAGGCGGAACGAGGAGAACGAGAGGAGCATGAGCCCGGTGAGCGCCTGGACAGCGAGGGTGACCTCGCGTCCGTAGAAGGGGGGCCTCAGGGAGGGCGTGAGGTTGTCGTGGATCTTGAGGCCGCCGGAGTCGAGGAGAACGTAACTCCCCACGGTGCCGAGGGTGTTGAAGACCGCGTAGGTCGCGCCGAGCGCGACGCAGGCGATGACGAGTGCGAGCTCCTTCCTTCCCTTGCGCTCCTTTCCGAAGAGATCGGAGACCCGGAGGGCGAGCGGAGCGACGATGCCGCAGAGAATGAACATCCTGATGTTGACGACGACGAGGGGCCAGGGATGGGGCGCCGCCACCTGGAGGGCCCTGCCAAACAGGAAAGCGCTGAAGCTGCCGAGGAAAGCTATGAAATAGCGGTACGACGGCCGTTTGGACGGATTCGCAAGGACGAAGTAGGCGAAATACAGGAAAAAGAAGGTTCCTGCGAGGATGGGGACGATCAGGTTGAACAGGATGACCGTGGAGTTGTCCATGCGTGACGGCGCATTGTACGGTCGTTCCGGAGCGGCGTCAAGGAATATCCGTCAAGCGGAAAGCGAGCGCGATGGCAGCCCCGCGCGGCTGATGCCGATCGAGGTTTGCCAATTCCGGCGCACAGGATTATCATGTCCCCGAACGAACGGAGGTCCTCGATGAGGAACAGAACGATCCTGGCCGCGATGACGGCCTTTATCGCCGCGGCTCACCTCGCGGCCATGCCCTTCGACGACCGGATCACCCTGCCGTCGGGGAAGCGCGTTTTCGTCGCGGGCTTCAACCTCGCCTGGGTGAGCTACGCGGGTGACGTGGGCGACTCCTCCTTGAACGAGGGCCAGTTCCGCCGCGCCTTCAGGATGGTGGGAGAGGCGGGCGGCAACGCCATGCGCGTATGGCTCTCCACCAACGGCTCACGGGATCCCAAGTTCGGGCCGGACGGGCTCGTCTCCGGTCTCGGTTCCAAGACTATCGACAACGTGAAGGCGATGCTCGCGATCGCGAGGGAGCAGGGGATCCTCCTCGTGCCCGTGCTTCTCACGCACAACTTCATGCAGGCCGGCCAGGGCGCGGACCTCGAGCGCAACCGGAGAATGCTCACGACCGACGCGGGGCTCGACGCCTACATCGAGAACGCCGTCATTCCCCTCGTGACGGCGATCGGAAACGACCCCAACCTCCTCTGCTGGGAGATCGCCAACGAGCCCGAGGGCATGGTGGATCGCGGGGGATGGACCAGCCAGCGGATCAAGCAGGATGACGTCATGCGGTTCACGAACCGCATCGCGGGCGCGATCAAGCGCGCCGTTCCGGGGGTCCTCGTATCCACCAGCGCCGTCACCGCCGAGAAGCTCTCCTGGTACTCGGACGAGGCCCTCATAGGCGCGGGGGACGATCCCGACGGGACGCTCGACTTCTATATGTTCCACTACTACGGATGGAACGGCCCCTCCCTCTCCCCCTTCGTCTGGGGGGCTGATGAATGGGAACCTGACAAACCCGTGGTGGTAGGCGAGATGCCCTCGTCCAGCTGGACGCCCTCGACGCCCTCATCCAACAAGATGAAGGACTCAGGCGACGTCAACGAGCTCCTGCCCCTCCTCCTCAAGGGCGGTTACGCGGGCGGGCTCTTCTGGCAGTTCCAGCGAGACGGGGGCGACCCCTGGATGAAGGGCTGGATGACGGCGGGTCCCGCCCTCAAGGCCTTCTGTGAGGCCAACCCCGAGGCGACCCGTCTCGAAGCGGCGGAGAAATAGCAGTGCGGGACGGCCTCGCGGAAGAGAAGCGCGCGGCCCGCGCACTCATGCGCGAACGGCTTTCGGAGTTCGGGGCCGAAGCGCGCGCGGCGGCGTCGGCTTCCATCGGCGCGCTTTTCTCTGAACGCGGCGAATGGAGTGACGCGGCGGTCGTACTCGCCTACCTCTCGTCGGAGGAGGAACCCGATACCGCTCCCCTCGTCGAACGGGCGCTCGCCGAGGGCAAGGAGGTCTACGCGCCGCGCGTGTGCGGCGATGCTCTGGAGTTCAAGCGTGTCGTCGATCCCACCGGCTCCTGGGACCGCGGCTCATTCGGCATCAGGGAACCCGTGGCCGCAGCGGCGCCCTTTGATCCTGAGCGCGCGGGCGGATCGATCCTCGTCATCGTTCCGGGCCTCGCCTTCGACCGCTCGGGGCGGCGGCTGGGGAGGGGAAAGGGATACTACGATCGCTTCATCGCTTCCATACCGCCCTCCGACCGACCGCGTTGGTTCCTCGCGGCGGCGGCCTTCGACTTCCAGCTCCTCGAGCGCGTGCCGGCGGGCGACGCCGATGAGCGTGTTGATGCCGTGGCCCGCGAGTCGGGATGGATCGACGCGCTCAAGAACCGCGAGCGAGCTCCCCGCTGACGATCCTGAGGCTGAAAGTCGGTCCCGCAAGAAGGCGCTTATATCCCTCGGCCTCGCGCTCGGCTACGAGTCCCCGCTTCATCCGCTCGAGGGCCTCTGCCCCGCCGGCCTCCGCCTCGGTGGCCATGACGACGGTCTCGCCGAGGCCGCCTGAGCGGCCGCGCCTGACCCTGAGCGCGCCGCCATGCGAGGATATCTCGAAGAAGGTCTCGTCGTCGTCGCGCTCGTAGTACTCGGCGTTCGGAAGCATGCGTGCGTCGAGATCGACGTATTCGGCGACGCGGGGATCCCAGTCACGCTTCGCGCGCTCGAAACCTTCCTTGACGTGGCGACTGCGGTGCATTGAGGCGTAGATCTTCCGCGCGATGAAATTCGGCATGGGATTCCTTCGCTTGATGGCGATTCCGCCCGTAAAGCCGCGCGTGAGGACCACCGCGCGGCCGTCTTCCTCCGCGAGGAAGAACTCGCCGCCCTTGACGAGGTACGCGTTCATGATAGGAGTATAGGCGCCGGCCGCGGGATTCCTCAAGAGGAAGGGCGCCGCGGCCGTCAGGGCGCGCCCTCGGCGAAACACGAGGCGAAGACGGCCCGCGCTCGCTCTATAATGACTCCGAGTCGGTTCAATGGCATAATGGCCGAGGGTCATCAGTCGAGGGCATACGATCAAGGAGGGCGCCATGGGTGATGCGAGGTGGGCCGCGGTCACGGGGGCTTCGGGCGGGATGGGCGCGGATTTCGCGCGGGAACTCGCGCGGAAGGGATACGGATTGGCGCTCGCCGCGCGGCGGAAGCCGGCCATGGAATCGCTCGCCGCCGAGATCCGCGCGGCCTCGCAGGGAACCGAGATCGTCGTCGTGGAGGCCGACCTGGGGACCGAGGGGGGGAGGGCCCGCCTCCTCGAGGCGACGGCGGGATTGGACGTCCAGGTCCTCGTCAATAACGCGGGCTACGGGGCCTACGGCGCCTTCGACGCCATTCCCGACGGGGAAGAGAAGGCGATGCTCGATCTCGACATCGTCGCGCTCACCCAGCTCACCAAGGCTTTCGCCTCGAGGATGCGCCGCGTCGGGCGCGGCTACATACTCGAAACCGCGTCCATCGGAGCCTTCCAACCCTGCCCGCTCTACGGCTCGTACGGCGCGGCGAAGGCCTACGTCCTGAGCTACGGCCTCGCGGTCCGCGAGGAGCTCAGGGGGAGCGGCGTGAGCGTGACCGTGCTCTGCCCCGGCGTGACGAGGACCGGCTTCTTCGACGCCGCCGGGCAGTCGAAGCTCTCGGGATTTCAGAAGCGGAGCATGCAGGAGAGCCCGGAGGTGGCGAGGGGCGCGCTCGCGGCGCTGTTCGCGCGAAAGGCCGTCTTCGTGCCCGGCGCGATGAACCGGTTGAACGCCTTCATGACGCGCTTCGTTCCGCGGACGGCCGCGGCGAGGATCGCGAGGAGCCTCATGGAGGGCTGAGGAGCGCAGACGGAGCGGGGCGCGTTTCCGCCTTTCGGGTTTCGGCTACGCCCCGGTCCGCTTTTCCGACAGCGCGGCCGCGAGCCTTCCGTCCTCTGCAGCCTCGAAGTAGACCGAGCCCCCGTCCCTGAGCGCCACGCGAAGGACCGAGCGGACGAAGAATGCGGCGAGCGGACCGAGAGGCCGCGGGGGGCGGCCGGAGCCTTTTAGTTTCATAGCGGCCCTCGCGTCGGCGAATGAGACGCGGTCCGCGCCCGCTACGTCGCCGAGCGGGATGCAAAACTCGAGGGGCTCGTACTTCGCGCTCAAGGGCCCGTCGGGAGCGAGGAATCCGAAGAAGGTGGATCTCGACTCGACGGTTTCGAACCAGAGCCGACCGGCCGCGATGTAGACGAGGCCAGTGAAATCGCGTTCCGCCGGCTCGCCCGTGCGCCCGAGGTAACGCCCGTACGATATCGAGGACGCCTCCCCGCCGCGCTTCTCCGCAACGTTTTTCCAGAATTCGCGGATCTCGTCGCCGCCTGTATTCGCTCCCCTGCCCATCGCTTCCCTCGCTCAGCGCATTCGCTTCACGAAATCCGAGACGACCGCGTCCTTGGCCGCCTTTTCCATGCCCTTGGTGGCCATGGTGACCGCGTCGACGCACTATACGACGCGAGCGTCCGCGACGCAAGGCCATCGGCGCCGGTAAGCGATAACCGTATTGCGGAGACGGCGCGGGGCGGGTAGAGTCTGACGCGGGCGCCGCCTGAGAGGCCGGGCCCGAAGCGCGAGGTGCGAAGATGCCGAAGACGATCATCTACCGGGTTCCCCTCCAGGACGCGTGGAGCGTTTCCATCCTCGGAGACAAGCCCCGTCCCGAATTCAAGCCCGATGACGAGGCCAAGAGCCTCGAGATCGAATACGATCCTTCCGGCCGCGAGGTATCGCGGATTCGCTTTGGCGTCCGCGGCGAGGTCGTGGAATCGAAACGGACCTCCTACGCGGACGACGGCAGACCCGCCTCGGCCGTCGAGTACTTCGCCGAATCGGAGTCCGAGGTCTTCCACGGCTTCAAGCGCGAGGCCGCCGAGGGCGGCGAGATTCTCGAGACCGAGCGGATACTCTACTCCGGAGAGCTCGATTCCACGGTCGAGCGCCGCTTCCGCGCCGACGGGACGCTCGAGAGCGAACGGACGCTCGACGCCGATGGCGAGGAGACCGGGGCCATCCGGTACGACGGCGAGGGGCGGCCCCTCCCTGACGAGGGCGATGACGACGGGACCGTTTCCGAGACGCGCGAGGAAGGGAACCGACGCGAGGAGATAGTGAGGGACGCGGACGGTGAACTCGTATCCCGCGCCCTCGTCGAGACGGACGCGGCGGGAAGGGTCGTTCGCGCGGAGAACGAAGCCGCCGCCCGGGGGGCCAAGCGCGTCACGAGGTACGTGCATTCCTACGAGGGTAACGCGGCGAAGCCCTCGCTCACCCGCGTGGAGCATTGGCTCGATCTCGGGCCGGGCCAGCCGCCGCGTCCGCTCCATTCCGGTTTCAGGATGGCGAAGTACGACGCGAAGGACCGCCCGATCGAGCTCCTCTACGTGGACTACTCGGAGGGCGACTTCGAGGCGGATTCCTATTACCGGATCGAATACCCGGACTGATCTCCGCTTCCGCCCCCGGCCCGGCCGACCTTACGGCCCGGTCCCGGTCCCGGATCTAGCCCGTCGAGGCGGGATCCACCGCGTAGAGGTATCGGCTCGCATCGGCGGAGGACGGGTCCCGCGGGGATTCATCGCCGTATGATTGTTCGATGAGGTAGTCGTACAGGTAGGACCTGCCCTCGGTTTCGAACGCGGAACGGAGCGATTCGGCGGCCTTCCGTTTGCGCCTCATGAAGTCGAGGTTCTCGGCCGTGAAGTCGACGGCGCGGTAGGCCAGGCCGGCCTTTCGGAGGGCCTCGCCGAGCGGGGAGCGGTCGGCGAGGAGGTTCTCCCGGGATTCGTCCGGCCTCGAGAGCGCGTGCGTGTAGAAGAGCGCCATCCTCCCTCCCACGCGGAGGAGGCCGCGCATGCGCACGAGTGTACCGACGAGGTCGTTGGGCATGTAGAGCGAGTCGATGGAGAGGATGGCGTCGAAGGAACCGGGCGGGAAGGGGATGTCGTCGAGGTTGCCCTCGACGAAGGAGAGCCCGGGGCGTTCGAGCGCCTTCGCGCGCGCGATCGCCGTCGGGCTGTAGTCCAGCCCCGTGACGGAGGCTCCTGTCTCGTCGGCGACGAACCGGGCGATCAAGCCCGGGCCGCAGCCCAGGTCGAGGACGCGGTCGCCGCGCCCGACGCGAGCGGCGCCGATAAGGGCGCGGACCTGATCCATGTCGCTGAAGCCGTCCTGGCAGAAGGCCTTCCCGTAGAGGAGCTCGCAGAACCTGGAGAAGGCCGGGCTCTCCGGAGCCTCGGCGTAGAAGCGCTCGTACCAGTAGTAGATCGGCGGCCGCGCGAGCCTCTCCTCGCTCGCTCGCGCCAAACCCTCCGCGCTGAGCGAGGGGAGCGGCGAGCCGGGGCGGACGAGCCCCTTCGCCGCGAGCGATGCCGGGGCCGTCGCCCAATCGACCTTGAGGGGCCCGAAGTAGAGCGCCGCCTCCTCGGGCGTTCGGGGATTGAAAACGTAGGCGGCGTTGTTCGGCGTGGTCGCGGGGGCCTCGAGCTCGATGAGGACGATGAGGTACTGGATCTCCGCTTCGGTGAGAGCGGGCGGCGCCATGCCGTGAAGGCGCCCCTCAGCCTTCCCAGGGGAAGCGGTAGCGGTCCAGCATGAGCGCGGCCTTGAGCTCGTCGAACTCCGCGCGCTCTACCGCGTCGAAGGGGACGCCCTTGTCCTTGCGCTCGAGCCAGGCGTCCCATTCCTTCTCCCCTGAGGTCCAGATGCGATCGGCGCCGGGAGCCTTCTCCGAGGCGCGGAGCGCGCGGCAGATATCGCCCGCGGTCTTCTTGAAGGAGGCGAGGTCGGTGAAGGCCTCTACGTCGATGGCCATGAAGAAGTGCCCCAAGCGGTAGGGTTGCCGTCTGCCCTCGGCGTCGAAGCCGAGGAGGCCCTTCAGGAAGGCGCCCTGCTGGAGCGCGGAGGAGAGAATCTCGATGACGGTGGACCAGTCGTAGCCCTTGTAGCCGCCGCCGTCCTCACCGATGCCGCCCACGGGCGTGAGCGCGGCCGTTCCGGCGACGAGCTCCTCGAGCACCGCGACTGAATCGGTCTTGGTGCTTCCGTCACGCCCGATCACCCAGCCTGGGGGCATCTCCTTCCCCTGGCGCGCGTAGACTTCGATCTTGCCGCGCTGGGTCACTGAGGTCGCGCAGTCGATAGAAAAGGGGAAGGGCTCATCCGTGGGCATGGCCCAGGTCATGGGGTTGGTGCCGAGCATGTTCTCCACGCCCCACGTGGGCGCGATGGAAGGCCGCGCGTTCGTGCCCGAGAAACCGATGCAACCGCGCTCGACCGCCTTGCAGGTGTAGTAGCCCGCGATCCCGTAGTGGTTCGAATTCCTCACCGTGACCATGCCGAGGCCGTATTTCTTGGCCTTCTCGATGGCCATGCCGTTCGCCATCGCGGAGACGACCTGGCCCATACCGTTGTTGGCGTCGAGCACCGCCGTGGTGGGGCCTTCCTTGACCACGTCGATCTTCGTGACCGGGTTTATCTGCCCCGCCTTGATCCTATCGATGTAGATGGGCTTGAGCCGCCCGACGCCGTGGCTGTCGATCCCGCGCTTGTCCGCCGTGATGAGGACCTCCGCGCAGATCCGCGCGTCCGCGTCCGGGACACCATATCCTTTGAAGACGTCGACCATGAAGGCCTCGACCTCTTCGAAACCGTACCAAACGACGTCGTTTGCCGAATCCTGGGGCATGCGCCCTCCCGCGAAATGGAATGAGGAGGGCATGATACCTCGCGCCGGACTACGGCGCAAGCCGCGCCCTCATTTCACCTGGATCTTAAGGCGCTTCTGGACTTCGTATCCGCCGGCCGGCCAGTCGAAATAGAGCCGCAGTTCCCAGTCGCCTGCGGGAACTCCCGCGAAGGTCGCCGAGCCGGAGGCCGCGCCGTCGGTATAAAAGTATTCGCCGTACTCGCTGTCGGGCCGGCTCGCCTCCACGAGGGTGAGCCAGTCCGAGTCGTCTCCCGCGAGTTCCGAGAAGGAAACGACGATCTCCTCGCCGGCGGCGTATGTCGATTTGGCGGCGACGAGCGAAATGCCGTTCGCGGACGCCCCGCCCGCCGTTCCCTTGGCTGTTGCCGCGGAAGGAGACGCGGCAGGCTTATCCGTTCCGCTCTTGTTCGCGGATACGGTATAGGTGACGTGGTCGTCTACGGAGGCGAGGATGATGCCCTTCTCGCTCTGGATGACGCGTACTATGAATTCCGTACGGGATTCGGTGACGAGGATGGTACCGGCTATCACGGCGTCAACGGAGAGGATCTTCCCGATGCGCGCGGCCGTCCCCGCGTCCACGACCGCTGAGTGCGCGAAGTCCTGCTCCTTGAGGATCTCGTCGATGCGCGAACGCTCGATGACGAGGAGGCTGCCCGAGTTCACGAGCTCGTGGGTGATCTTCTCGGTCGCGTACAGCGCGTAGGGATCGTCCGGACGGCCGATGACCTGGAAGCCGTACACGGCGACGGTCTTGTTGGGGAGCTTCTTCTCCACCGCGGCGATCTTCTCGGCCATGCGCTTGAAGACGAGGTCGAATTCCGTAGCGTTGTCCGCGGGAAGGGCGGCGGCGATCGCGAGAGCGATTACGGAGACGAGCGCGATTCTCGATTTCATCGGGAACTCCTTGGCTGGGACATGGATTACGGCTGGATCAGCCCCCGGCCGGCTACTTCTGCCTGAGGCGGATGATGGGCATCTTGTAGAAGATCTTGAGGAATTCCTTCTCGAGGACGGCGACAGCGTCCGCGGAGACGCTGTTCGCCCCCTTCATCTCCGCAAAGGAGCTCGAAAAGGATTCGACGAAGCCTATGTTCACTTCGCCCGAGAAGTACAGGTCAACATATCCGTTCGCGATGACGTAGGAGAAGGAGTCGCAGAGCTCGCTCAGGAAGGGTATGACGACGGTGGAGCTGGCCTCGTCGTAGACGACCGTGTTCACCTTTTCCTCTTCCGAGGACTCGTCAATCCACTGGTCGCCCTTGATCACGAGCTCGAAGGTCTGGGGCGATCCGATGATCTCGACGATGTAAACGCCGTCCGCGGGCTTGGTTGCGAAGCAGGCCGGGATGGCGGCGAGCAGGAACGCGGATAGCAATAACGTCTTTTTCACGTGAACCTCCGGTGGCGCCGCGGTTCCGCCCGGAAAGGCTTCCGCGAAACGGGGCCTCGACACCCACCATACAGAATAAACGGAAACCCGCCCTTGTCAATCGCGGCGGGCCGCCCGGGCGCGCGAAGGACGGGCCCGGCGTTACGGCTTTCGGCCGTATTTCTTCCCGTACTCCTCGAGGTCGAAGGAGGCGAAAGCCGAGGTGAGGCGGCCGTGCTCGGCCTCGCCCATGACGGAGAGGACGATTTCCATGAATTCCTTGAAGGTCCTGTGCCGCAGGTTGAAGAGCTTGAGCATGCCGAGGAGCTTCTCGGATCCCGCGGACCGCGAAAGAAACCGCGCGACTTCCATGTGGCAGGGAAGGGGTTGGCTGCCCGAGAAGAGCGTCCGGAACCACTCCTTCTCCTTATCGACGTAACCGTTCTTGACGATCGGCGAATCGGGCCCGAGGAGCGGGACGATCTCATCGAGCATCACGTAGGCGAAGAGGTTGGCGAGGGCTTCGGAGGCGATGCTCTCCTTCGCGCGGCGCATCGAATTCTCGATCTTGAGGTAGGAGTGGCCGATCTCGTGGAGTACGCCCGAGATGTACAGGTTACGGATCTCCCCGTAGGGATCGTCCCCGTCGAAGGCCTCCCCGTCGAACTGGATATACATCTTCCCGCTCCGGGGATTGTTGGCGTATCGCTGCTTGTCCCCCAGGTACAGGTTGATCCGGTGGTCGACCCGGAACCCCGGACCGAGCCGGCTCTCGATGAGCTTCTCCACCTCGTCGACCATAATGCGGATGGCCGGCGCCAGGTTGGAGAGCTTCTTGTCCTTCTTCCGTACTTTCAAGGGAACCATTCGATGCTCCTTCGGTTTTCGGATGTCGCGGCGCGATGGACGCCGAGACCGCCGTTTATGGAACGTTTCCCGGATTATACCACGAGCGTTCGAGGTTTCCCGCGATCCGTCCTCGCGAGAGTGCGAACGATTACGCCGCCTTCGCGGTTTATTTCGTTTTTTTGATTCCTGCCATGCGCTCCTCGACGACCTCCTCGTCGCTCTTCAACGCGAAGTCGCGGGCGCAGACGACGATCTCCTTCCGCTCGTGATCGATGACGTAGATACTGCAGTAGACCCAGAGGGGTTTCCCGGGCACGTACTCGTCCCTGAGGTACTTATTGAAGCTTTCCTGCCAATACAGCTTAACCGTGTGGCCCGCGACTGAACCGAGGGAGTTCGAGAACGAGAAGGAGGCGCGGCCGTCGTAGTACGCCTTCTCGATGAACTCCACGGCGGCGGTCCTGAAGGCCTTCACGGGGTACTCCGGGAGCGGCAGCAAGACCCTGATCCTGTCGAGGTCGGGGAAATAATGGAAGGTAAACCCCCTCGCGTCGTTGCCCTCGATCTCCCATCTGCGGTAGAAGTCTGCGACGGCGGCCTCGAAGGAATCGACCTGCCTGAAGGAGAGCCACTGGGTCGCATCGGGAACGAGCCAGTCGGGGAAATAGTGCCACATCGATCCGTGAAGGAGCGCGGAGGCGCGGGTCATCCTGAGGAGGGTCGGCTCGAGGCTTTTCGACCTGGCAGTCACGTAAGGGACTGCTGACGCTTTGCCCAGCGCATCGCCCGCCTTCACCGGTCCTTCGGTCCTGGACGCGGATTCGAGGCCCCCGATGACGAGTTCGTACGGCACGGTCACGCGTTTCCCCTTCCAGTAGCCCGTGAAGCTCGCCTTGATCCCGATCTCGATCGTGCCGAATGGGTCGCGACCGGACCAGGCGATCTCCCCGTCGACGGGAGCGTAGGCGATGGACTCCGATGGATCGACGGTAAGCTTGTAGCAGGGGTAGGGCAGGTCCTCAAGACCGCGGGGGGCGCCCCCGGACGAACTCGACTGGCAGGAAGCGACGAGGAGAGAAAAAGACAAGGCTGAGAGGATCGACGCTGTGGCGTATCGGCGCATGGAAGCCTCCTCGTGTGCACGCGTTCGTGCGGCATTATCGCATGCGCCAAGAAGGCGGCGCAATGCGCCAAGAGGCGGAGCAAGGCGGCGAAGAACCGGACCGTCCGGGGTGATCCCGGACCGCGGTTCGTCGTGCGGGGCGGACCGCGCGGGGAACGGGCGTTTTGCCCGAGAGCGGATCATTATCGATGCGAATTCGGGAGAAAAGGGACAAAAGTTTTCCTCCGCGGAGGCCGCCGGCGCTTGATCGATACAGGCCTTCTTCGGTAAAAAAGAAGAGATCGCGTCCGTCCGTTCCGGAAGGAGCCGCGCGGGTGCGCAGTCATCGAGAGTAGCCGCCAGGCGGCACAATCCGCAGAGGAGGATCGCTCGTGCTCAAAAAAATAGTAATCGTGACAGGAATAGCCCTCATCTCGGGCTTCGCCGTGTCCCAGGCCAAGAACGGCGCCAAGCCGGCCCCCGCCGCCAAGCCGGTGGTCGCCGCGGCGGCCGATACCCCCATCAAAGTCGAGCTGAGCCTCGAGGACTGCCTCAAGCGGGCCGACGGGTACTCGCTCCAAGCCGTGATGACGAAGCTCCGGGCCAGGGAATACGACCTTTCCTACGATACCGACTGGTGGAAGACCATCCTTCCCGACCTCGGCTACGAGGTCAACTACGCGAAAACGGATGAGATCGACGAGACCGATTACGAGACGGTCGAGCGCCGGCTCTACGACCACGACATCACCTTCGCCGCGCACCTGTTCAGCGATGAGTTCCTTACGGCCATCCAGAACCAGAAGAGCGTCGCGATCCGGAAGGAAATCCTGGAGACGCAGTTCAAGGCCGCGATCCACCAGAATGTCCGAAACTACTACGCGGCCATCGTCCTCAAGACCGAGTACCTCGGAAAGCTCGAGGACCTCGTCGAGGAGCTCGGGAGGCTCAGACGGGCGGGATCGGGCCTCTCCGGGACGATGGACGCCTACCTGAAGGGCGAGATCGACCGTTACGTCATCAACGCCAAGGAGTACGCCGCGGATTACCGGACGGATATCAAATGGAACAAGATCCGCCTCCTCAACCTCCTCAACTACCCGGTTTCCAACGATATTTCCTTCACGGATTCGTTGAATACCATCGCGATCGACTACGATCGCGACCTCAAGGCCTGTCTTCAGAACTCGATCGGGCTCCGGACGGCCGCGCTGAACAAGATCTCCAAGGAACGCGAGATCCTGAACGACACGATGGGGCTCCTTCCCCGGATCTACGCCCGCGTGACGACCGAGGCGGAGGAGGTGTACTTCGGCATCGAGGCGATGCTCAACACATCGGCCAGCTACCTTCCCGTTTACATGGGGAACTTCGACGTCAATCTGGTCGGGGGCATCGCGATGCCCGAGTTCACCAAGACCACGTACAACGGCGGCGAGGAGATCGAGGACGATCCGAACTTGATCCTCGATAAACTCTATTTTCAGTTTGGGCTCGCGATCAGCTCCAATCAGATCATCGACGCGCTCGAAAGCCGTGCGCTGGACAAGAACCAGCTCTCCCAGATCGATCAGGACATCAAGATCAGGACCGCCGATCTCATCGAGCGGCTCCAGGGCAGGATCATGGACATGGAATACTACCAGACGGATATTTCCACGGCAAAGGACTACCAGGAGGTCAGCAACCGTCAGTTCCAGCTCGTCTCGGGCGCCATGCGGCCTGATGACTTAAGCGGCGTCCAGGAGGCGGTCAGCGTCATCTCTCGGCGGCTGTACGCCATCGTGAATCTCTACAACGGGAGATACAACCAGTATTCCGCGTACCACCAGTACCTCAGCGCCGTCGAAGGCGCGTACTGAGAGGGAACAGGGCGTAAACGGATTCGATCCGGAAATGTGAAGCGACTCTTTTTTTGAATACCGCGCGCCCCGCGGCCGCCTCCGGCCGCGGGGCGCCTCCTTTTTCGAGCGATGCGGGAGCGGCGCGCGCTCGGGCGTAGTACAATACGCCGACTCTCGCTGCGCGCGAGGAGGACGGAGGCCGGACCATGGGAAGGATCGACATAAGGGGGAAGACGGTATTCATCTCAGGGGGCTCCTCGGGCATCGGCAAGGAACTCGCCCGAAGCTTCGCCCGCTCGGGCGCTGACGTCATTATGATGTCCCGCGAGGGTAAACGGGACGCCGTCGAGGAATTCGCGAAAACGCTGAAGAGGGATTATTCCGTGGATGCCGCTTCCATCTCGGCGGACCTGGCGGAACGCGCGGGACCGGAGACGGCTTTCGAGCGGGCCATGGGCACCGTCCCCCGCGTCGACGTCCTCGTGAACAACGCCGGGGCCATGTCGTACGGGGCCTTCCACGAATCCCCGCTCGAGGACCTGGAACGGATACTCCTCGTGAACGTCCGCGCCTCCATGAAGCTGATGCGCCTTTTCCTTCCGGCGATGGTATCCCGCGGATCGGGCGCGATCTTCAACGTGTGTTCCTTTTCCGCGTTCGCGCCGACGCCGCGCCATGCTGTCTATGGAGCCACCAAATCGTTTATCCAGAGCCTGAGCGACGCCGTCCGCGAGGAGCTGAGGGGGTCGGGCGTTTCGGTATTCACGCTCAATCCCGGATATACCGATACGCCGATGATCAGCGGAGACGGATTCCCGAGGCGGCTGCGCTTCTACCAGCTCGCCGGAAGGAGCGATCCGGCCACGGTGGCGGATAAGGGAGTGCGCGCGTTCCTGCGAGGGCGGCGGCAGTGCGTTCCCGGCGCGCGTTTGAAAATGCTTTCCGTCGTGGCGAAGCTCGCGCCGAAGCCATTGGTATGCGCCCTCTCCGGTCTGTTAGTGAGGGAAGCGCCCTGATCGCCCCGCTCGCGAGCGCCCGGCGGCCGCCCGGACGATCGAAGGGGTATTATGCCTCCTGAATAAAGCTTGACAGCCCGTAGCCGACGTATTACGGTGGAACAGCGCGTATACTTGCTGAAAGGCAATTTCATCCCGGACAGAAGGCCGAAACCGATTCCGAGGAGGTCGCCATGGAAGTCAAATGGGTACAGCATGCCGGTAAAGACGTCCTGTATGTCGATTATCGCGGAGCCAAAGGCGAGGACGATATGTTGAATATCCTCCGCCGGGCGGTCGAAGTCGAGGCGACGATAACGGAAAAAAAGCCCGAGCTCTGCAATTTCGAAGGGACCTTCGGCACGGAGAAGATCATGGGCGAGCTCAACAAGTCCGGAAAGCAGCGGGACGAGAAGATCTCCAAGATCGCCGTGATCGGCATCGTCGGGGTGAAGAAGGTGCTCTATAAGTCCTATGTCGCTTTCACGGGCGCGAAGAACGTCAAGGTATTCGAGACGGAAGACCAGGCGTTTGAGTGGCTCACCGCCTGAGGCGGAAACCCGCGCCGCGGCGGCGGGAGCCGGATCATGGCGCGGAGCATCGATATGGAAGCCATGAGGCTCTGGTATAAAAGACCCGCCGATCGCTGGGAAGCCGCCCTTCCGCTCGGGAACGGCAGGATGGGCGCTATGGTCCATGGCCGGACGGAGGTCGAGGATGTCCAGCTCAACGAGGACTCGGTCTGGTACGGGAGGCCGATCGATCGGATCAATCCCGACGCGCTCCCGAACCTGAGCCGGATACGGGTTCTCATCCGCGAGGGGCGTATCCGCGAGGCTGAGGACCTCGCGCTGAGGGCCCTCTCGGGAACGCCCGAGAGCCAGCGTCCCTACCAGCCCCTCGGTAACCTGTATATAGACTTCACGCGCCGCGCAAAGGGCCTAGACCGCGCCGGCGTGGACCATATGCGCGAACCTGAAAGCTACCTCCGCGCGCTCGACCTCGATACCGGGATCGCGAGCGTGTCGTATTCGATGGCCGGGAACGTCTTCGTGCGCGAATGCTTCATGAGCTACCCCGACCAGGTACTCGCCCTGCGCATCGTATCCAAGGAGAAGGGATGCCTCGGCTTCTCTGCCTGCCTGAGGCGCGGGCTCTTCTCCGACGAATCAAAACGCGTCTCCGGCGACGCCATCATGATGACGGGGAACGGGGGCGAGGGCGGTGTGGCCTTCTGCGTCATGGCGAAGGCGATCATCTCCGAAGGATCGGTACGCGCGATCGGGGACGACCTCATCATCGAGGGCGCGGATTCCGCCGTCATCCTCGTATCCGCCGCGACGAGCTTCTATGAGGGAGCTGATTACCGGGAAGCCTGCGCGCGGACCCTGGACGCGGCCGCGCTCGCGGGCTACGAGGCGATCAAGGAGCGGCACCTCGCCGACTACCGGAAATACCACTCCCGCGTTTCCCTCGACCTCGGGGGCGTCGACGACGGCCTCGCCGCCCTGCCGACCGACGAGCGCCTCGAACGCATGAAGCGGGGCGAGGACGACGAGGGCCTCATCGCGCTCTATTTCCAGTACGGCCGCTACCTTCTCCTCTCGTCGAGCAGGCCG
This sequence comes from uncultured Spirochaetales bacterium, assembly GCA_964538705.1. Taxonomy (GTDB): domain Bacteria; phylum Spirochaetota; class Spirochaetia; order Treponematales; family JBGSOB01; genus CAYNQK01. The sequence goes on from CAZIEI010000034.1 coordinate 20,524, forward strand.
GGATCCCTCCCCGCGAACCTCCAGGGGGTCTGGAACAAGGAGATGTCCCCGCCCTGGGGCTGCAAGTACACGATCAACATCAACGCGCAAATGAACTACTGGCCCGCCGAGCCCTGCAACCTCTCCGAATGCCACGAGCCCCTCTTCGGCCTCATCGCGCGGATGCGGGAGAACGGGCGCGATACGGCGCGGCGCTTGTACGGCTGCCGCGGCTTCGTCGCGCACCACAACACCGACCTCTGGGCCGATACCGCTCCCCAGGACCGGTGGATCCCCGGCACCTATTGGCCGATGGGAGCCGCTTGGCTCTGCCTCCACGTCTGGGAGCATTACCGCTTCAACCTGGATGAGGCTTTCCTGGCCGAGCGTTACCCCCTCATGAAGGAGGCCGCGGAATTCTTCATCGATTTCCTCGTGGACGACGGGACGGGGAAACTCGTCACTTCGCCCTCGGTATCCCCGGAGAACACCTATATCCACGAGAGCGGCGAGCGCGGTTCCCTCTGCGCGGGCCCTTCGATGGACTCCCAGATCATCGCGTCGCTCATGAATGCCTGCCTCGAGGCCGAGCGCGTCCTGGGCCTCGCGTCCGAGAGCGCTTCGAAATTCGTCGAGATACTCGGGAAGCTTCACCCGCCCCGGATCGGGAAGGAAGGGACCATCCTCGAGTGGGCGAGGGAATACGGCGAGGCCGAGCCGGGGCATCGGCACATCTCGCACCTCTTCGCCCTGCATCCCGGCGACATGATCACGGTGGACGGCACGCCCGAGCTCGCGGCGGCGGCGTCCCGGACGCTCGAGCGAAGGCTCGCCCACGGAGGGGGGCATACCGGATGGAGCCGCGCGTGGATCGTCAACCTCTACGCGCGCCTCAGGAAGGGGGACGAGGCGCGCGCTCACCTAGCGGAGCTCCTCAGGAGGTCGACCCTGCCCAACCTCTTCGACGACCATCCGCCTTTCCAGATCGACGGCAACTTCGGCGGGACGGCGGCGATAGCGGAAATGCTCGTGCAGTCGCACGAGGGATCGATACGCCTCCTGCCCGCGCTTCCGAGCGCGTGGAGGGACGGCGAGGTCCGTGGGCTCCGCTGCAGGGGAGGTGTCGAGGTTTCCATCAGGTGGAGGGACGGCGCGCTCGAACGCGCGGAATTCCTCCCGATTCGGAACTGCGAGGAGACCATCGTCTACGGAACGTCGGCGAGGAAGCTCGCATTGCGGAAGGGCGAGCGGACCGCGGTCGATAGGGCCTTTTTCGCGTAGGGATCGGTGTGGTCCGGGACGGGCGCGGCCGCACCGTGGAGGGAGGCCGCGCCTCACGGAGACGGATCGGCGCGGCCGGGCTCGTCATTTCAGGGTCAATCCGCTGATGTAGAGGGCCTTCGTGGAGTTCGACCAGAACTGGAGACAGTAGATCGCCTTGTCGGGGGAGAAATTTTTGCCCCACTGCTCGTCAAAGGCGAGGTTCGCCGTCACGGTCGTCCAGGCGAGTTTCTTGACGCGGCCGACGTAGAAAGATCCCGCGCGCTCGCCCGAGGATTTAGCGCCGTCCGAGTAGAGGAGCCCGCAGTTGTAGGAGCCCTCCCACCCGTCGAAGCCCGCTACCTCGAACTCCAGGCTCGTGCGGCCTGAGGCCGTGGCGGGCTTGTCCAGCACGAAGGCAACGCGGATCTCGTTGCGGTTGTTTTTAGTCACCTTGAGCGCCTTCTTCCCGAGGTACTCGACCATCTCCACCGTAGATCCCTTGAGCGCGTCGTTCGAGGTGAAGGAGGTGTCCTTGTCCACGACGACGATCACTGGTCCGAGCGAATCGGCGAGGAGGTTCCCGCTCGCGGGGCCGACGGGCTCGTCGAGGAGCCTTTCCGAGACCTCCGCGGGAGCAGCCTTCGCGGCCTCTGCGGTGGGTTCCGGCGCGGCGTCCGAGGCCTTCGCGGGCAGCAGTACTGGCGCGGCCTCCGCCGGATCGATCGCCCAGTCGGAACGCTGGGTCCTCGAGAGCGCGAGGTACATGTCGCCGATCGCCGGATCGGCGAATTTGAGCGTGCGGCGGTCGTAGATCTGGTCCGCGCCGCCCCAGAGGATCGGGCAGATGCCGAGGCCCCAGGCCGCGCGAGCTACCTCGGCGAGGTAGAGCCGGACGCTCTCAGGGTCCTTGCCCTTGGTCGGGGCTCCGTACTCCCCGAGGACGGCGGGTATTCCCTTATCGATGAAGGCGGCTTTCACCTTGAGCATATCGGCCTTGAGGCGCGCGATCTCCTCGCCCGTCCCCCAGGAGCGCGCGGCCTTGCCCCAATCCGCGTCCTTTTCCAGGATGGCGAAGGTGGGCGGTGAATAGTAGTGGACCGAGACGATGAGGCGCTTCGCGTCGTCACTCGGCATGCGGAATTCAGGGGAGCAGGTGAGGTCGATATCCGTGGCGTAGCCGGCGATGAGGAGGTAGCGCGAGGCGTTCTGCCCGCCCGAGGCCCTCACGAGGTCCACGAAGGACTGGTTGACCTTATTGAGGATTTCGAAGGCCTTGCGTTTCTTGGGGGAGGACGCTCCGTCCGTGTAGCGGTTCCACACGTCGTCGAAGTAGCCTTCCTCGTTCATGGACTCGAAGACGAGCCGCTCGTCGTAGTCCTTGAAGCGCTCGCAGACCTGCGACCAGATCCGCGCGTATTTCCGCATCGTCCCGTCGTAGTCGGTCGAGAAGCCAGATATCCAGCCCCCGTCCCAGTGGATATTCACGATGGCGCGCATGCCCGAATCCAGGACCATCTTCGTGATCTCCTCGACCCGGGCCATGAGCTCAGGATGGATTCCGTAGTCGTCGTCCATGAGGTTGGACCAGGCCACGGGGATGCGGATCGTCTCGAAGCCCCTGGCCTTGAGGTCCTTGAATATCGCCTCCGTGGTGACTGGGGCCCCCCAGGCGACCTCGAAGTTAGCGATCTTGCCTCCCATGGTTCCGCCGCAGGCGTCCATCGTGTTACCGAGGTTATAGCCTAGACCCATCTCCCTCACGAAGGCGATGGCCTCGTTCTCTGGCACGGACGCGACGGTTTTTTGCTCGGCGCTCTGGCAGGCGCTGAGTGTCGAGGCCGTAGCGAGTATGGCTGCGAGAGTCGCAAGCGTGATGCCCTTCATCTGCTTCATGGTTTGCTCCTGGATCCACGATTTCTCTGGATTCTCTCAATATGGTGTAACGATACACCATATCGAGTATACATGATTTTTTCTGAAGAGGGGAAAAAAGTTCTTGGTATAACCAAAGAGTATAAATTATCGATATTCATTCCTAAATCACGCTCCAATAAACGATAAAAAAAAGGGAGGGAGGAATTCGACGCGCTTGACAGTCCAGGAAGCGCCTTCCATACTGCCCGCGATAGGATCCCATGGCCGTCACCATCAAGCAGATAGCGGAAATAGCGGGGGTCGCACCGACCACCGTCTCACTCGTCCTCAGGGATTCGCGCAAGGTCGGAACCGAGACTAAGCGGCGCGTGCTCCGCATCATCGAGGAGATGGACTACTACCCCAACCACTCGGGGAAGCTCCTCAAGCAGGGCAGGACCGACGCGGTCGCCTTCCTCTCCGCCTTTTTCCAGAATCTCTACAAGATGGATCTCGTGACGGGCGTGGAGCGCGCTATCCTGGGGACGCCCTACCAGCTCCGCGAGTTCCACGCCGACCAAGCGGGCCTCGAGGCCAAGGCCAAGGAGATCCTCTACGGCAAGATGTCCGATGCCGTGATCGCCCTCGGCTACATCGCGCGAGCGGAATTCCTCGAGAAGCTGAAGGCGGCCCGCAAGCCTCTCGTGCTGGTGGAGGACGTGGTCCCGGGATACGCGGGCGTCACCTTCGACAACCGCGGCGCCGCGCACATGGCCGTGCGTCATCTCGCTGGAGCGGGGCGGCGGAAAATCGCGCTGGCGCTCGGCGTGACCGCGTTCAAGGGCCACCGCTTCGTGGACGACCGGCTCGCGGGGTACCGCGAAGCGCTCCGCGAGCTTGGCCTCGACTATTCGCTCGTCATCGACTTAAGCGAGTACACGCTGGAGAGCGGGAAATCGATCTACGCGCGGATCATGGAGTCAGGCGAGCGCCCGGACGCGGTGTTCTGCGCCTCGGGCGATGTCACTGCCGCCGGTTTCATGAAGGAAGCAATCAAGCAGGGCATGCGCGTCCCTGACGACGTCGCGGTCATGGGCTTCGACGATTCCATCATTGCGCAGACGACGACG
>CAZIEI010000034.1:24759-25824 GCA_964538705.1 uncultured Spirochaetales bacterium
GCTCGGCCTCACGAGCATCAGACAGCCCGCCTACGAAATCGGACAGGCGGCTCTCCGTCTCGCTCTCAGCATGGTGGATGGCGATGAGGAAGCGTATGGGAAGATCGTGGAATTCCCGTCCGAGCTCATTGTTCGCGAGTCATCGTAAGAGAGAAAAGGTGTAACGATACACCTTGACAGGTCCAGAAAACCGATTCATAATCAGGATCGCTTTAGTGCATCGATACAACTCTCTGAATGAGAGGGACTTACATGAAATACACAGACGGTTTTTGGCGTAATCGGACGAATTTCGAAGTGTATAACGCCTACAAGGTCTGGGCGACGGAATCCGATGCCGTCTCGCTCACGGCCTTCGCGCCGTACTTCGACGTTCAGAATCGAGGGCAAACCCTGACCGGCCCCCTCCTCACCTACCGCTTTTCTTCTCCTCTGGAAAACGTGATCAGGGTGCAGGTCTGGCATTACAAGGGGAAGAAGCGGAGGAGCAAGGGCTTCGACCTCGCGGCGACGGGCGACGCCCCGGTCGCGATCAACGACGGCGAGGAACGGGCGATGCTCAAAAGCGGCGACCTCGAGCTCAGCCTCAAGAAGGGTGATTCCTGGTCGCTCGATTTCTCCTACAAGGGACGGGCGATCACGAACAGCCGCTGGAAGAACTCGGGATATATCAAGGAGAAAGGCGGCGCGGCGTACCTCAAGGAGGAACTCGCCCTGGGCGTGGGCGAGTGCGTGTACGGCCTGGGCGAGCGCTTCACGCCCTTCGTGAGGAACGGCCAGGCGGTGGACGCGTGGAACGCGGATGGAGGCACCTCGAGCGAGCTCTCCTACAAGAACGTCCCCTTCTATATAACGAACAAGGGCTACGGCGTCCTCGTGAACGACGCGGGCCTCGTATCCTTCGAGGTCGCCTCCGAGAAGGTCTTGCGCGTGCAGTTCGCCGTCGAGGGCGAATATCTCGAGTACTACGTCATCGCCGGCGAGGGGCCCAAGGGCGTCCTCGAGCGATACGCGGCGCTCACGGGGCGCCCGGCGCTTCCTCCGGCCTGGTCCTTCGGGCTCTGG
>CAZIEI010000035.1:0-24948 GCA_964538705.1 uncultured Spirochaetales bacterium
CGGCATCAACGTGAACGCCATCGCGCCCGGCTACATGGCCACGAACAACACCGCCGCCCTCAGGGCGGACGCGGATCGTTCCGAGGATATCCTGAAGCGCATCCCCGCCGGCCGCTGGGGGCTCCCGGCCGACGTCATGGGGCCCGTGGTCTTCCTGGCCTCGCCGGCCTCGGACTACGTGAACGGATTCACGATCGCGGTGGACGGAGGATGGCTGGCGCGCTGAGGCGCGTGCCGTCATCCGCGCGCCATCACGGCGTCCGCAGAAGGCGCCAATGAAAAGGGCCGTCCGGGAAATGCCCCGAACGGCCCTTTTATTTTATACAACGGCAAGCTGCGTCGACGAATTGGATTCGCCTTTCTCCGCCTTTCTCCGCCGTTCTCAGGGTTCGGTGTCAGCTCTTTCGGGAGGATTCTCCGGGCCCGGATTAATGATCCGCGCCACGTCTTCCACGATAAACCTTCCCGAGTATAGGATGATGATCGCGGCCGAGACGGGCATGCAGAGATACCAAATCCATTTCTGCCAGGAGAGCGTCTGCGAGAGTTCCCGGCTGAGCGAGGCGAGCCGGCTCGAGTACTTGAAGAAAACGAGAACGAAGAAGATGCAGATCAATTCCAGGATGAGCTGGTAGGCCGCCCTAACGCGGGCGTTCTTGATTCTCCGTTCAATCCAATCCCCGGCGCTGAAGTGGCCCTTCTCGATCCAGATGGCGGCTGAACCGAAGAATACCATGTAGCCGAAGAGCAGCTCGTCTATTTCCGTCTGCCAATCCATATCGGGAGCGGCGGGCAGCGAGATCCCGAACTCGATGAGCTTCGAGGCGATCTTGGAGTAGATGGAGACGAACACGTCGGCCGTGGCGATGAGCGTGAGTCCTATAAGGGCCGCGACGCATATCCATTTCAGGACGAGCGTCGCCTTGGCATCGATCTTTTCGAGTAGCGCGTTCGCTTTCATCATTTCCCTCTCATGAGCCAATAAGGCAGCCAGGTGGATATCTGCGGAATATAAGCGATGATCACTGTCACGACGAAGATGCCGGCGAGGTAGGGCAGGCATTCCTTGGCGAGTTTCCCTATCCTGACTTTCGTGAAGCTCGAAACGGCGTAGAGGCACATCCCGACGGGCGGAGTGAGGTTGCCGATCATGATGAGGAGAGTCATCACCACGCCGAAGTTCACGAGATCGATTCCGAATTTCTTCGCTATCGGTACGAAGATGGGGATCGTTATGAGGAAGATCGCGTTGCCTTCCAGGAAAAGGCCCAGGACGATGATGATGCCGATGAATATCGCCATGACCCCGAAACTCGTGGCGCGATTATCTGGTCGGGTATCTGCTTGATGAGCGTGAAATAGCCGAAGAAGTTCGCGGCAGCCATGATGATAAGGAGCGCCGCGGACTGCTTGATGGAGGTCCAAAAAATTCCGGGGAGATCCTTCCATTTGAGTTCCTTATAACAGAAGCCGAGGAGGATCGCGTAGAGGCAAGCGACGACCGCCGACTGGGTCGGCGTGAAAAGGCCGGAGAAGATGCCGCCAAGGATGATCACCACGGACAGGATTGAGAAGAAGGATCGCTTCGTGGCGACCCAGACTTCACTGAGACCGGCCCGCGGATTAGTCGGGAAGCCCCTCGGTTTGGCCATGAGGGCGATCGCCAGCATGATGGCGCCTCCCATGAGGATGCCGGGGATCATGCCCGCCAGGAAGAGCTGCGGCACTGAGACCTCCGCCAGGGATCCATAGAGGACGAAGGAGATCGAGGGCGGCGATGATGGACGCGGCGATTTCCGGCTTGTAGCCGTTATCCTTCATGGCTTTGTAGGACACTTGCCCGAGGCCCGCGGCGTCGGCGACCGCCGATCCGGAAATGCCCGAGAAGATCATTTCCGCGACGACCGAAACGTGGCCTAAGCCGCCGGGTATGTGCCCGACGAGTGCTTTTGCGAAGCGGAAAATCCTGTTCGTGATCCCGGCCGTGTTCATGAGGTTGCCCGCTAGGATGAAGAAAGGCACGGCGAGGAGGGTGTAGCCCGTCGTCCCGGAGAACATCCGTTGGGGGATCATGGAAAGGCTGCTCATGTCGCCCATTCCGAGGAAGAAGAGCACGGCCGTGAGCCCGATCGATATGAAGATCGGGAGATCCAGGAGGATCAGGATGAGCAATACTATGAATACCAATACCGTGAGCATGGCGTACTCCGTCGGCGCGGTGGCCGGTGATAAAGGCGCGCGGCGGCGCCCGCGGGGGGGGAAGGGCGCCCCGGGGGGCGCCCCGCTAAACGGTTATTTCTTCTTGCTGGCGGCGAGGAGATCCTGGAACTTCTTATAGTCGGCGTCGCCGGCCTGGGTCTTCAAGGTCGCCCAGACGGAGGCGGTGGCGGCCTGGAAGGGGGCGATGTCGGGGGAGTTCACGAGCATCCCCTGCTTCTTCATCTCCTCGATCTGGCCGGCTTCCTTGTCGCGGACGGTCTTCATCATGAAGTCGCCGGCCTTCTTGCCTTCCTCCAGCACGATCTTCTGCTGATCCTTGGTGAGCTTCTTGAAGGCGGCCTTGTTCATGACGAGGTGGGTGCCGACGTAGGTGTAGTTGAGGATGGAGAGGTACTTCTGCGTCTCCCACATCTTGCCGGAGTAGATGACGCCGATGGGGTTCTCCTGGCCGTCCACCACGCCCTGCTTGAGGGCCATGGGGAGCTCGGCGAAGGCGATGGTCTTGGGCGTTCCGCCGAGCGCTTTGACCGTCTCCGCGTTCACGAAGTCGGGCGGCGTGCGGATGAGGAGGCCCTTCATGTCCTCTGGCTTTTCGATGGGGCGCTTGGAGTTGGTGTAGGTGCGGAAGCCCCATTCCCAGCGAGCGAGGTACTGGAGTCCGGCCTTGTCGAGGTCCGGGCCCGCCCACTTGAGGAAGTCCCCCGCGAAGAACTTGTCCACGGCGGCGTAGTCCTTGAAGGCGAAGGGGCCGCCCACGAGGTTGAGCTTCTTGGAGTACTTCGCGAGCGCGGGTTCCGTGGGGATCACGAAATCGAGGGCGCCCATGACGGTCTGCTCGACCATCTCCTGGGAGCTTCCGAGCTTGGAGTTTGAATAGATCGTCACCTTCACCGCGCCCTTCGTGCGCGCGGCGACGCCGTCCGCGAACATCACCGCGGCGAGGTGCGCCGGGTGGTCCTCCGTGGAGTAGTGCCCGAACTTGAGTTCCACGGTCTTCTGGGCGGAAAGGGCTCCGACCGCCGCGATGAGGACCATGACGCAGAGCAGTGCCTTTTTCATGTCGCCTCCTGTAGTAGGTGTACCGCCAAGTTTCATATCATGAAACGTGGTTTCAGTATCAGAAACAGTGTACGGTCCTTTTCACGATTTCGCAACAAAAATCTGATGGAATCAAATCTCGGAAATGCCATGAGTTGCAGAGTGCGACGTAAGTTTTTTCTTGTGAGCATGCGCTGAAGCGTCCATAATGATGCGAAGGAGAAACCCTGTGGCGATGGTCAGGAATCCCGTCATAAGGGGATCGGCCCCCGATCCCTGCGCCTGCGTCGGGCACGACGGGGCGGTCTATATCGCCGTCTCGACCTTCGAGTGGTACCCCGGCGTCAACATTTACCGTTCCACGGATCTCGCGACCTGGGATCTCGTCGCCGCGCCCTTAGCGCGGAAAACGATGCTCGACCTCTCGGGAGAATCGCCGTCCTCGGGGGTGTGGGCGCCCGCGCTGAGTTACGCCGATGGAAAATATTGGCTCCTCTATACCGACACCAAGAACTGGCACGGGGAGCCTAAGCTCGGGACCCCACTCCGCGACCAGTACAACTACCTCATCACGGCCGAGCGCCCCGACGGTCCCTGGTCCGAGCCCGTCTTCCTCACGGGCGGCGGCTACGACCCTTCGCTCTTCCATGACGATGACGGGCGCAAGTACTTCCTCTACGCGAGGCGCGACTACCGGAACGCGAAGGAACGCCTCATCGAGGGCATCATGCTCCGGGAGTACGACGCCGCGGCGGGCCGCCTTTCCGGGGACGCCGTCCCGATCTACCGCGGGGCGAACCTCCCCATCGACTACTTCATCAAGACGCAGATCTACGAGGGCCCGCATATTCATAAACGCGGCGGTTGGTACTACCTCATCACGGCGGAGGGCGGAGTCGGTTCGACGCACGCCACCTGCGTGTCGCGGTCGCGGGATATCCGCGGTCCCTACGAGCTCCATCCCCGCACGCCCTTCCTCACTTCGGCGGGAAAAGGATCCTCGCTCAGGCGCGTCGGCCACGGCAATATTTTCCGCGGTCCGGACGGGCGCGATTATATGACCTTCCTCTGCTCGCGGCCCGCGCCGGGAAGCGCGGAAGGGAGATCGCCGCTCGGGCGCGAGACGGGGATCTGCCCGATCGAATGGAAGGACGATTGGCCCCGCATCGCCGGCGCCGCGGATGGCGCGGCCTCGCCGCCCGAATCCTTCGAGACGGGCTCGGACGGAGGGGCTCGCGGGGCAGAAGGGAAAAGCGGAACGATGGACTTCAGTTCCCTCGCGCGCATGCCGCTCGAGCTCAGGAGCCTCCGTTCGCCCTTCGATCCCTCCTGGTGCTCGCTCAACGACGAACGGCCGGGCTATCTCCGCCTCCGCGGGCGCGAGTCGCCCGTATCCCGTTTCAGGCAGAGCCTCGTGGCGCGGCGGATCGAGCGCTTCGAATTCTCGGTCGAGACCGAACTGGAATTCGATCCCGCGAGCCAGTACCAGTTCGCCGGCCTCATGCTCCGGTACGACGAGAGCGCATTCTATTATCTCCACGTGACGCGCCTGCCCGAAACCGGTGAAAAAGTCGTCGCCTACATGGAGCAGATCGACGGGACTTTTTGCTACGCCGGGAAGATAGCCCCCCTCCCCGAGGCCGGCCCCGCGTCCCTGAGGGTGGAGAGCCGCGCCGGCGTCGTGAGGTTCTCCTGGAGGGCGGGCGGGGCCGATTGGAAGGATTGCGGGCTCGAGAAGGACCTCTGCGCCCTCAGCGACGAGGCGATCCACCCGATCGGCTTCACGGGCGCGCATGCCGCCATCGCCGCGAGCGACATGCTGGAGTACCGAGCGCCTGCCGATTTCAAGCGTTTCGACTACCTCGCCTGATTCCGGGGCTACCCTCCGGGCCATCCATGGATTATCATGATACGCATGAGCACTGATGCCCGGAAACCGGCCGATGGCCCGAGGATGCGTCCGGCGAGGGATCGCGAGGCCGGGCGGCCGGACTCCGGACGTCTCGACGCCCTCCGCCCGCTCCTCCTCCTCGCGCTCGCCCTCTTCATCCTTCTCTGTTCCATCACGCTTTTCATCGAGAACGTGTACGCGGCCGGGCTCGTCCGCGTGGATTTCCCCCCTGAGGCCGCGTGGGCCCTCCTCCTGTTCTCGCCGCTCGTCTTCATCGCCTTCCCGCGGATCCTGGACGACGCGCGATTCAAGCTCTGGAGCGGTGTCGCCGGCGCGGCGCTGTGGGCGGCCAGCCTCCCTCTCGGGACGCGATTCGGGATCGCGCCGTCGGGAATCGCCTGCGCCCTCCTCTTCATCCATATCCCCGCTCGCCTCCGGAGCGCGCGCCTCCCGGGGCGGGACCTCGCGTCCGCGCTCGGTTCGGCGGTCCTCCTCTCCGCCGTCGCGAGGGCTTTCCGCTCCGGGAACCTCTTCCAGGGCGATCCGCAGTTCATCGTTCCGGGCGTCATGGCCGCGGCCCTCGCGATCGCGTTGATGCTCGCCGAACGCAAGGACGGCGCGGCGGCTCAACCCGCCGCGGAACCATCCGCCGACGACGCGTCGGGATCCGTCCGGCCCGGGACTTCCGTCCGGCCCGGAGGGATCGGTCGCGCTTTCGGTCTCGGCCTCGGGCTCTGGTCCGCCGTCGCCTGCGCGTATTTCATCCTCTCGAGTCCGGCCGCGCTGGCGCGATGGGGGGAAGCCTTCTATCCCGCCGTTCTCGTCACGGAGCTCGCATGCATCCTGCTCTCGACGGCGTTCGCGCGATTCGGCCGGACGCCGAGGACGGGACTCCTCATCGCCTGGAACCTCGCGTTCGCGGCGTCCCTCCTCCTGTGCCTGCGGCTGAGCCGGCCCACGTATCCGGCGTGGTCCGTCCTTCCTCTGGACGCGCCGGAGGGAGGGGCGGCCGCGGCCTTCTTCTGGGCGGCGATCGTCCTCCATCCGGTGGTCTATATCGATTTCTCCCTCGTGGCGGGAGAATTCAGCAGACCTTCCATGGACCCGGGCTCTCTCGGCGCGGGATTGGCCGCCGCCTCGATCGCGTTTCCCGTGGGCGTGCTGGCGCAAATCCTCACTACCGCGTACGACTACGCGCCGGCCGTCGGGCACGCGTTCAGGGACCGCTTCCCGGGAGCGACCGCGGCTCCCGCCTTGCTCCTCGGAATAGCGGCGGTCCACGCGGGGATCGGCGCCGAGCGGGGAGCGAGGCCGACGAGGAGGCATCCGCTCTGGACCGCGTCGCTCGCCGCGCTCGCGGGAGCCGCCGCGCTCTACGCTCCCCTGGCCGCGCTGCGCCCTCTTCCCGAGGCTCCGTCGCCGACGATCAGGGCCATGGCCTACAACGTCCAGCAGGGGCGGTCGAAGGACGGGGAGCGCGCGCACGCGGAACAGCTGCGCGAGATGGCGCGCATGCGGCCCGACGTCATCGCGCTGTCGGAGACCGACGGCGCCAGGATCGCGAACGGAAACTCGGACGTCGTGAGGTACTTCGCGGACCGCCTGCGGATGAGGACGTTCTACGGCCCCTCCCCCTCGAGCGGGACCTTCGGCGTCGCGCTCCTGTCGCGGTACCCGATCATGGACGCGCGCGTGTTCTACCTGCCGTCCCCGGGCGAGCAGGCCGCGGCGATAGAGGCCCTGATATCGGCGGGCGGGGAGCGTTACCGGGTCTTCGTCGCGCACCTCGGGAACAACGGCGACTGGGCCCAGCAATCCGCGATCCTCGAGAGGATCCGGGAGCGGACGCGGCCGGGGGAGCGCGCGGTCCTCATGGGCGACTTCAACTTCAACGCGTATTCGGAGCAATACCGGGCCACGACGGCCGAGCTGGACGACGCGTGGTCGATCGCCGAAGGCCGCGTCACGGAACCGGGCGCACCGGCCGCGCCGAGCAAGGTCGACCACATTTTCGTCTCGCGAGGGACGCGCGTCCTCGCGAGCGCGTGCCTGGGGGAGGGGCCCTCCGACCACCCGGCCGTCTTCGCCGAGCTCGGATCCTCCCCGGCCACTCCTTGACGGCGTCCGGGCGGCATCGGGCCTCTCAGGCGGTCTCTCAGAGTCCCGCGGCCTTCCTCGCTTCCTCGATGATCGCGCGCTTCTCCTTGCGTTCCTCGTACTCGGGGCTCTCGGACTTTACGCGCTGCTCGTCGAGGAGCTTCTGCTGCTGGTCGATGGCGTTTTCGAGGGCTTCCTTCTGCTCCGCTCCGTATGCCGAAGTATCGGTGGCCTTGAGTTCCCTGATGGATTCCTCGAGCTCCGGGACTGCTTCCTCGTAGAGCGATTCCTCGGCCTGGGAGAGCATGAGGGCGGATATGGCCATGGACAGGCCCGCGTACTCGTCGAATGCGATCCCGCCGTCGGCGGGCACGATCTTCTCGATGCTCTTGCCCGCGGATACGCACTGGATGGCGGCCGAGGCGGAGTTCTCGAAGTCGATGTCGGGGTATTTCTTCTTCAATTTGGCGACGGCCTCGTAGAATTTCCGCGCCGAGGCCTCGGTGAGCTCCCATTCCTTCCCGCTCTCCTGGGCTTTCGATATCGCCTTGGCGGTATCGATGGCGCGCGAGGCGGTCTTCATCGCGTCCCCGGCTTCCTTGAACTTCCCGCAGGACGAGAGCGCGGCCGAGGCCGCGATGGCGATGAGCGTAAATACGATTCTCCTCATATGAACCCTCCTTGCCAGGCTCCGCGCCCTTCCGCCCCCGGACCGGATCGGGCGCCGGACCCGGTAAGTATACATCGGGCGGGGTTTCCGCGCTCGGAAAACCGGGCCGAACGAAGCCCGGACCGCCCTTCCTCCCCGGGCGCCCATGGATTATCATTATACGCATGGGAACGGCGGTTGCGGCGGGTTCGGAGGCGCGAAGCGCTCCGCCCGCGGATGTCACTTGATGGCGTGTCTCTTGATCGGCGTGTTTTCCTTCGCCTTGGTGTCTATATCAGATATCCTGCGGGCGGGGACGCCCGGCAGGGGCTTCCGAAGGTTCGCGGCGCGCGGGATAGCGGCCGCGGCGTCGCTCGCGTCGCCCGCCGCGCTCGCGGCCGCGGTCGCCGTCGGGATCCTGGCGGGCGGGCGCATCGGAGCGACCGCGCCCCTGAGGATCGCCTGCGCGGCGCTTTCGATCCCGTTCATCGTCCTGCTCGTGGTCTCCGAGTTCGTCGAGGTGCGCTTCGTCTCGCGCGGCGCGGAGCGCGTGGTGGACGTCGGAACGTACGCGCTCTGCAGACATCCGGGCTTCTGGTGGCTCTCCGCGGCCGCGCCCCTCGTCGCGTGCGCCGCGGATTCCGTCGATCTCCTCTTGGCCGCTCCGGCGTGGTCGGCGGCGGAATTCCTCGTCGTGTACGCCGAGGACCGCTGGTTCTTCCCGGCCATCTTCGGCGCGGAATACGAAGCATATAAACGGCGCGCGCCCTTCCTCGTCCCGAACGGAGCGAGCGCTCGCAGATTCGCATGTAGCATCGCGCGAAAGCGGGGAGGCGCCGGCAATGCATCAGGTGGTTGAACTATTGCGTCAAAAAAATAAAAAAGCCGTTTGGGACGAATACTGCGGATTCCTCGATTGGGACATCGGGCGATATATGCTGGAGCAACGGAGCCTCCTGGAGGCGCAATTGGCCGCTTACGCGGAAAGCGGACTCGGACGGGAACTCTGGAAGGGGAAACGGCCCCGCACGGTTGACGAGTTTAGGCGGATGGCGCCGATCACGACGTACCGGGACTACGCGGCGAGATTCGCGTCTCGGGGCGCGGAGGGGCTTCCCGCCGCGCCGCGCGCGTGGTGCCATACCTCTGGCCGGAGCGGAGAGTACGATTACAAGTGGGTGCCTCTCACGCAGGGGATGTACGACAAAGTCGGCGAGGCGGCGCTCTCGAGCTTCATCCTGGCGGCCGCAAAGGGACGGGGCGACGTCGTGCTCAAGGAAGGCATGACCTTCCCGTACACGATAGCGCCGCCGCCGTACGTCACGGGCGTCGGCGCGCAGAGGCTCCTCGAGCTTTTCCCGTTCAGGGTGCTCCCGCCCCTCGATGAGTCCGAGTCCATGGATTTCATGGAGAGGATCCGGAAGGCGTTCGTCATGGCCCTGGACGAGGGCATGGATTACTTCTTCGGCATCACGTCGATCATGATCAAGATCGCGGAGACGTTCAGGAATCCCGGTTCGATGGGGCGAGGAGGCCCCGCTCCCGGTCCGCGCGGCCTGCTCAGGCTCGCCGTCGCCGCGATCAAGAGCGCCCTTAGGGGGAGGAAGCTCCTGCCCCGGGATATATGGAAGGTCAGGGGCGTGCTTTGCGGGGGCATGGACACGTCGATCCTCAAGCGCAAGGTGTACGATCTCTGGGGCGTCGAACCCCTCGAGGCGTACGTGGCCACGGAATTCGGGGGCATCGCGACGCAGGCATGGAACAAGACGGGCATGACCTGTTTCCCGCATACAAATTTCTGGGAGTTCATGTCCGAGGCCGACTACCGCCGGACCCTCGCGGATCCCGGTTATATCCCCGAGACAAAGCTCATGGACGAGGTCCGGCCCGGCGCGGAGTACGTGCTCGTGGGAACCAATTTCTACCTCGGCGCCTTATCCCGCTACGTGATCGGCGATCTCATAACGTTCACTTCCCTCGAGGACCCGGCCATCGGGGTGCGATTGCCGCAGCTGTCCTTCGTTTCGAGGATCGACGGCCTCATCGACGTGGGCGGCCTCACGCGGCTGACCGAGAAGACGATATGGCGGGCCATCGAGGAAACGGGGATAGCCTACGAGGAGTGGCTTGCGCGCAAGGAGTACGAGGGCGGCAAGCCCATCATACGGGTCTATATAGAGACGAGGGGAGCGGCGCCCCCCGAGTCGGGGATCGCATACGCGATACACGAACGGCTCAAGGGCATCGACGCCCCCTACCGCGAGATGGAGACGCTTTCCGGGATACGTCCGATTCGAGCGACGCGGCTCACGAAAGGCACGTTCCGGCGGTATGGCGAGGAGCGGCGGGCGGCGGGCGCCGACATCGCCCATATAAAGCCGCCCCACGTGAACGCTTCAGATAAGGAACTCGAACGGCTCATCCGCATGAGCGCATGGAGGTACTGAGGACGATGCTTCCCTTCTTCACCGCGCTAAAGGGCGTAGCCCTCGCGAGCTACCTCGGACTCCTCCTCCTCGTGGCACAGAGCAAGGCGGACAAGGCGTCTCGATCGTTTTTCGCCGTCTTCCTCGGCGGCATGCTCTTCTGGCAATTCAGCTCCCTCATGGCGGGGCTCGCCGCCGACGAGCGGCAAGCGCTTTTCTGGTACAACCTCCTCATCGCGGGATCCGGGACCTTCTATATCATCTTCTTCCCCTTCACGCGCGCGCTCCTCGGGATGAAGGGGCAGCGCGCCCTCTCCGCTCTCTCCTACATCGCCTGCGCCGCGGTATTCGTGGCCGGCATCCTCCGCCTGCCCTGGCAGGAGGCCGTCATCGGGCGCGGAGGGTACTGGATCCCCGTGTACTCGAGCCCCTGGCTCGTCGTCTTCGGACCGATAAGCTACGCCTTCTGGCTGCTCGGGATCGCGAACCTCGTGCGCGGCCTCGTCCGCGAAAAGTCTCCCGTGCTCAGGAACCGGATCCTCTACGTCCTCGTCGGCGCGGTCATCGTCCTCGTGGGCGTGAGCACGAACCTCACGCCGCTGCGCGATTATCCCGTGGACATCGCCTTCAACCTGGCGAGCGCCGTCATTATCGGATACGCCGTCATACGGTACCGCCTCATGGATATCCGGATCATGCTCGCGAGGAGCCTTTCCTATTCCGTCCTCACGGCGATGCTCGTGGCCGCCTATCTCGGAACGGTCTTCCTCCTCGAGGCGTTCTTGAAACGGAGCCTCGGCTACTCCGGGCCCGCGTACGGATTCGTCGCCGTCATCCTTCTCGCCATCCTGTTCCTTCCCCTCCGCGACGCTCTTCAGCGGGTCCTCGACAAGATCTTTTTCCGCCAGAAAATCGATTACCAGAAGGAGGTCCAGGCCTTCAGCGAGGCGATCTCATCGCTTTACGAACGCAAGGCCGTGCTCGATCTCCTGCGCGACTCGATCGATCGCGCGGTGAAGCCCTCGGACATCTCCATCGCGCTCATCGAGGGGCCGAGGTCCGGCGGAGAGGCGCGGGAGAGAGCGGGTTCGTCCCCGGCGAGCGGCGCTGCGGCCATCGCCCTTCGCCCCGGATCGAGGCTCGCCGAATGGTTCGAGCGCTCGGGCAAGCCGATAGTGCGGGAGGAAGCGGCCTACGATCAGCGCACGCGGCACCTCGTAGAGGAGCGCCCGGGCCCCTTCGACGATCCCGACCTGTCCGTCGCAGCCCCTATAATCCTCAACGGCAGGCTCATCGGGAGCATAGGGCTCGGTCCGAAGAAATCCGGAACGATGTACGTCGACGACGACCTCCGCTTCCTCTCCACGGTGGCGACCCAGGCGGCGATAGCGATCGAGAAGAGCGGCATTTTCAGGATGATGAGGCGCAGGATCACGCAGCAAACGCTGTTATTCATCCTCAGCGAGAAATTCCGCGGGCTCTCCGATTTCGACTCCGTAATGTCGTCGGTCATCAGCGCGCTCAAGGACTTCCTCGACTACGAGACCTGCGCCATCGCCTACGGAGGAAAAGGCGGGGCGACGAGAATCTACGCCAATGACCGCGCGAGCGAGGAGGCGGCGCGGATCGTGATTCGCGACTCCGGCGGACGGGGGCTCGTGCGCGCGTATCCGCTCGAGGCCGGCGGCGCCGTCCTCGGGTTCCTCGTGGCGCCGGAGGAGGCGGAACGGGAGGAGGGCGACGAGGACTTCATGAAGACCATCCGGTCGATCATCGCCCAGGGGATGTCGCTGCATAGGACCATCGTCGACCTCATGGAGCTCGAACGCTACAACGAGAACGTCCTCAACTGCCTCAACGACATGGGCGATACCCTCATAATCGCCGACTCGGGCGGGGCGATCAGGCGAGCGAACCGGGCCGCTTGCGAGCTCCTGGGAAGAAGCGAGGAAGAACTCAGGCGCATGACCGTCCGCGACATCGTGAACGGCGAGATCGGCCCGTTCTCCTCCGCTGGGTGGGCGGAGCTCCTCGCGGACGGATCGGTCTCCAACTACGAGCTCGAGTACCTGTCGGCCGACGGGCGCGCGATCCCGATGCTGTTCTCGGGATCGGTCATGAGGAACTAGGACGAGTCGGGTAGGGAGGTGGTCGGGATCGCGCGCGACATGACCGAGCGCATCAAGGCGGAGGAGGCCGCCAAGAACCTCCTGCTCGTCCAGGAAATCCACCATCGCATCAAGAACAATCTGCAGGTCGTTTCGAGCCTCCTCAGCCTCCAGGCGGGCTACGCCAAGGACGAAACCACGAAGTCGATGTTCCAAGAGAGCATGGAGCGCGTACGTTCGATGTCCCTCATCCACGAGAAGCTCTATAAGTCGGGATCGCCCGGCGGCATGGCGTTCGGCGGATACCTGCGGGATCTCCTGGACGAACTCTTCCGGTCGTACGAGATCGAGCCGGGGAGGGTGGAGTATTCGATCGAAATCGGCGACGTGACGCTCGGAATGGACACGGCCGTGCCCTGCGGGCTCATCGTGAACGAGCTGGTCACGAACGCGCTCAAGCACGCCTTCGGCGAGGGGCGCCGGGGACGGGTATCCGTCAGGATGTCGAGGGCGGAGCCGCCCGAGGCGCCGGGCGCGACCGTCAAGGCCGGGACGGCGGAGCGTTGGTTCGAGCTCGTCGTCGCCGATGACGGCAAGGGCCTGCCCGAGGATTTCGATCCCGCCTCCGCGAAAACCCTCGGCCTCAGGATCGTCCGGACCCTCGTGAAGCAGCTCCGCGGCGGAATGGAGCTCCGGGGCGGGAACGGCGCGGAGTTCAGGATCCGCTTCAGGGAGCTCGGGTAGGAGCCGGGCAGCCGCGCGTACCGAGCGCCCGGAACGGTACGATCCTCGCGCGAAGGGTTGTGGGAAATTCCCCGTCGAAAAGTTATACTATCCCCGAGGAGGCAGCATGATCGTCTTCATCGCCACCATCGTCATCAGCCTGGGCGTCTCCGCGCTCTGCTCCCTCCTCGAAGCCTGCGTCCTCAGCATATCGCACTTCGACGTGGCCGAGATGTCCCTCAAGCATCCGCGGCGGGCCGCGATCTGGCGCGGCTTCAAGGACAACATCCAGAAGCCCGTCGCGGTCATCCTCATCGTCAATTCGCTGGCGCAGACCCTCGGCGCCTCGCTGTCCGGGGCGCAGTTCGACCGGCTCTTCGGGTCCAGGTGGATAATCGGATACTCGCTCGCCTTCTCGTTCGCGATGATCCAATGGACGGAGATCCTCCCCAAGAGCCTCGGCGTGAAGCACAACCGCTCGATAGCGAAGGCCATCACGAGGCCGCTGGCCCTGCTCAC
This sequence comes from uncultured Spirochaetales bacterium, assembly GCA_964538705.1. GTDB lineage: Bacteria > Spirochaetota > Spirochaetia > Treponematales > JBGSOB01 > CAYNQK01. Next base: position 13,672 of record CAZIEI010000035.1, read on the forward strand.
GGGCGTCTTCTCCCCCCTCGTCCGCCTCATCGAGCTCCTGAACCGTCCCTTCCTCGGCAGGCCGAAGGCGGGCGAGGGCATGGACATCACGAAGGAGATATCGATCCTCTCGAGCATCGCCTCGAACGACAGCCTCATCTCCAAGGACCAGGAGCGGATCATCAACCGTACGGTGAACCTCGCCGGAGTGAAGGCCAGGGACGTCATGGTCGATTTCCCGAACGTCCGTTTCCTCAACCTCGATATGACCATGCTCGAGGCGCTCGTGGAGGCGCATGTGCACAACCACACGCGGTACCCCCTGCTCAAATCCAAGGGATCGAACGAGGTAGTCGGCTACATCAACTTCAAGGACATCGTCTCCGCGATGCAGATCAATCCGGAGAACCCGTCGCTCATGGGCATCGCGCGCCCGATCATCTCCGTGCGGGAGGAGGACCTCTACCCCTCCGTCTTCAAGAAGATCACCTCGAGCCACCAGCACATCGCCATAGTGAGGAACGAGGAAGGCGGGGCGACGGGCCTCATCACGCTCGAAACCATGATGGAGGAGATCATCGGCGAGCTCGAGGACGAGTACGACGTCCTCCCTTCGCACCTGTATCCGATAAGCATGACGCGGTACCTCGCGGGCGGCGGGGCCCCGGTGTCGCTCATCGCCGAGACGATCGGCGCCGATCTCCCGGAAAGGAACCTCAACGTGGCCGACTGGGCGGTCAGGCGCTGTGCCGGGGAACTCAAGGCCGGTTGCACCTACGAGGCCGACGGGCTCGAGATCATCGTCAAGAAAATGAGCCGCGGCAGGGTGAGCGAGGCTATCATCGAGAAGCGCCCGCCCTCCGGTCCCGCCACGGACGCCGCCGCGGGCCCGGCCCCGTCAACCGTCAAGTAATTGATATAAAGCAAATAAAGGCGGGTGTTTACTAAGCCCGGGCTTTTCGGTAGGATCGAAGTGTCACCAGGGGGTTGACACCGTGTATCGCTGGTTATGGACCTGGCTCAAGCCCCACCGCGCCAGGCTGTCAGTCGCGCTCATCCTGACCTTCCTCACCGCTTCCATGGCGATGATCAATCCGTACCTTTCCGGGAAGGTCGTGGACGAGGTCATCGTCGGCGGGAAGACGGACCTGCTCTGGAAGCTCATCGCGGTCATGCTCGCGGCCGTGACGGTCAAGGTGATCATACGGTACGCCTTCCAGATTATGTTCGAGCGGGCGTCGCAGGCGACCATAAAGTCGATGCGCGAAAGCCTCTTTTCGAGGATCCAGCGCATGGATTTCGGCTACTTCGACCGCACGAAGACCGGCGACATCATGGCCCAGATGACGGGCGACGTCGACGCCGTCAGGCATTTCGTGGCCTGGGTGATCTACCAGGTCTTCGAGAACGCGACGATTTTCATCCTATCCATCGTGGTCCTCTTCACCGTGAACTGGCTTTTCACCCTGACCCTCCTCGCCGCAACGCCGTTCCTCGCGATCTTCGCTCGGCTCCTCGCGGTCAAGGTGAAGCCAACGTTCTCCAGGGTGCGCGAGCAGTTCTCCCGGCTCAACTCCGTGGTCCAGGAGAACATCGCGGGGAACCGCGTGGTCAAGGCCTTCGCCCGGGAAGACCACGAGATACGGAGGTTCGAGGTCGAGAATGAGGCATTCAGGGAGCGGAACCTCGAATCCGCTGTCATCTGGGAGAAGTACATCCCGCCGATAGACTTCTTCTCGGGAGCAATGGCCGCGATACACGTGCTCGTCGGCGGGGTTCTTATCATCGAGGGCGCCCTGACTCTAGGGCAGTTCGTCATCTTCTCGAGCTTGCTTTGGGCGCTGAGCCAGCCGCTCCGCATGGCGGGGTGGCTCATCAACGACTACCAGCGCTTCGTGGCATCCCTTGAGCGGCTTCATTCGCTGAGCTGCGTCGTTCCGGCGATCGCGGAGGCCGATCAGCCGTTCGATCCGGGCAGGGCGCTCGGGACCATCGAATTCCGAGGCGTGGGCTTCTCCTACGGCGACGAGCCCGTCCTGGAGGACATCGATTTCCGCGTCGAGCCCGGCATGACCGTTGGCATTCTGGGGCCCACGGGCTCGGGGAAGTCGACGATAGCCAAGCTGATATCCCGTTACTACGAAGCCACGCGGGGGCAGGTCCTCCTCGACGGGCGCGATGTGAGGGCGTACCGCCTCGAAGCGCTGAGGCGCAACGTCGGCATGGCGATGCAGGACGTCTTCCTCTTCTCCGATACCATCGAGGGGAACATCGCCTTCGGGAATACCGATGCGAGCATGGCGGCCGTCGAAGCCGCCGCGAGGATGGCCAAGGCCGACGAGTTCATCCGCGAGCTGCCAGAGGGCTACGACACGATCGTCGGGGAACGGGGCGTCGGGCTCTCGGGCGGGCAGCGCCAGCGCATCGCCCTCGCGCGGCTCTTCTTGAGCGACCCTCCGGTCATGATCCTGGACGACACGACGAGCGCCGTGGACGTGGAGACGGAGGCGCGCATCCGTGAATCGGTGCGGAGTCTGCACGGTAAGCGCACCATGATCATCATCGCGCATCGCATCTCGAGTATCCAGCACGCGGACCTCATCCTGGTGGTCCGCGATGGCAGGATAGAGGAGCGGGGAACGCACGACGAGCTCGCGAGCGCCCGCGGCTACTACCGCGAGGTATGGGAACACCAGAGCGGCTACGCCTTCGCGGATCACGGGACGGCGGCGCCTCGTTCGGCGGAGCGAGCGGCCGCGGCCGGGGGCGGCGATGGCGCGTAACAAGTACGACATCGATGAACCGCTCGAATCCGCCTTCGATCTCAAGGGCTTCAAGCGCATGTTATCCTATGTCCGCCCCTATGCCAAGAAAGGCTTCGCGGCGGTTATCCTCATGGCCGTGGCTTCCCTCATCACGGTGATGGTCCCATACCTTGTCAAAGTGGCCATAGACGACGCGATCCCCGACAAGGATTTGCGTCTCATCGTTTTTCTCGCAGGCGCGATTCTAGCCGGTCAGTTCGTAAACGCCGTATGCCTCCGCTGGCGCATCAGGATCATGTCCGTGATCGGGCAGGACGTCGTGTTGACCATCAGGAGCGACGTATTCAGGCGCCTCCAGTCCCTTCCATTCAGTTTCTTCGATTCGCGGCCGCACGGGAAGATTCTCATCCGTGTGGTGAACTACGTGAACTCGCTTTCCGATCTCTTGTCGAGCGGCCTCATCCAATTCGTCACGGATTTACTGAACCTCGTGTTCATCATGCTGTTCATGCTGATAATGAATGTGAAGCTCAGCCTCGTTTGCTTCGCTGCCTTGCCACTCCTCGTCGCCTTCGTCTTCCTCATGAAGAACAAGCAGCGAGTGGCCTGGCAGACGATGAGCGCCAAGCAGTCCAACCTGAACGCCTACCTGAATGAGAGCATCTCGGGGGCGAAGGTGACCCAGTCCTTCGCCCGCGAGCGGGAGAACGAGGGCATCTTCTCGGGGCTCTCCGCAAAATGGAAGGCGACATGGCTCAAGGCCGTCGGTATCCTCTTCTCGCTCTGGCCCGTGATCGAGGTCACCTCCGTCGCCTGCGTCTGTCTCGTGTACTGGACGGGCATCGTCACCTTCAAGGGCACCGTAACCCTAGGCGCGCTCATGGCCTTCGTCGGTTACATCTGGCGGTTCTGGCAGCCCATCATCAACATCGGGAACTTCTACAACAACCTCGTAGTCGCGGCCGCCTACCTCGAGCGCATCTTCGAGACCATCGACGAGCCTGAAGGCACGCCCGACCGCGAGGGAGCCGTCGACCTCCAGGAGATCAAGGGCGACGTCCGGTTCGAGGACGTGACCTTCAGCTACGAGACGAGCCATCCCGTGCTCCACGGCATCGATTTCCATGCGGCGGCCGGCGAGACCGTCGCCATCGTCGGGCCGACCGGCGCGGGGAAGACCACCATCGTGAACCTTCTCTCGAAATTCTACCTGCCGGACTCGGGGCGGATCCTCGTCGACGGGAAGGACATCGGGAGCGTGACGCAGCGCTCGCTCCGGAGCCGCATGGGCGTCATGCTCCAGGAGCCCTTCCTCTTTTCGGGCACCATCACGGACAACATCCGCTACGGACGCCTCGACGCGTCCGACGAGGACGTCGTCGAGGCGGCGAAGGCCGTTCACGCGCACGGGTTCATCGCCGGGCTCAAGGACGGCTACGCCACGCAGGTGAACGAACGGGGCTCGCGCCTTTCCATGGGCCAGCGCCAGCTCATCGCCTTCGCGCGCGCCCTTCTCGCTGATCCGGCCATCCTCGTCCTGGACGAGGCCACGTCCTCCGTGGACACGGAGACGGAACGCGCGGTCCAGAAGGGGCTCGAGACCCTTCTCAGGAAGCGCACCTCGTTCATCATCGCGCACCGGATCTCGACGATCAGGAACGCCGACCGGATCATGCTCGTGGAAAAGGGACGCATCGCGGAGTCGGGGACGCACGAGGAGCTCGTCGCGCTCAAGGGCGCTTATTGGCGCCTCTACGCGGGATCGGGCGAGGGCGACTGAGCCGTCCATGGCGCCGCTAGGCGCTTGCATCCCCGCGCCTATGCGTTAAAGTATAGGCAGCGGCCGCCCGGACGGCCGTCGGGGGCGATCGACTGGATAAGGCCATTGAATTCCTGAGGCGATTCGATTCGCTTTTATTCGCCACGCAGGGCGCGCGGGATTTCTCCTCGGGGATGGCTCTCTTCATCAGCCTCTTCAATAATCTCGCCATCTTCATCTTCCTCGTCATCGTACTGGGAGGCCTCAGGCGGGTACTCCGGAACTCGCGGCCCCTGGCTCGGCAGGCGATCATGGGCGCGGCTTTCGCCGCCTTCGTGTTCGGATGCATGCACGTGAAAATTCCCGTCGCCCCGGGAGTGCAGGTCGACCAGCGAAACGCGATCATCATCCTCTCGGGACTGTTCGGGGGCCCGCTCTCGGCCCTCATAGCGGCGGCGGCCGGGATTTCCTACCGCGCCTTCCTCGGAGGCGCCGGCGTTTTCGGGGGATCCTTCGGCATGGTCCTTTCCGCTCTGGCGGGAACGATACTCAAGCGATACAGGGGGAAGCTCGAATCCCCGTGGAAGATGGCGGTCGCCTCCGTCGCCGCGGCTGTTTTCGTCCTTCCCGGCTTCCTCCCCATCGGAACGCTCCAGGAAGGCTGGAACCTCATGCTGGGGATGGCCTTGCCCTACGGCTCCGCGATATCCGTGGGGGTGCTCTTCGGCAGCCTCCTCGTCATGAACGAGGAGCGCCGGCAGGACGCGGCTTCGATGCTCGAGATCTCCGAGAAACGGTACAGGGAGCTCTTCGAGTCCCTCATCGACGTGAGTTTCCGCGTCGGACCGGATGGGCGGTTCATGATCCTCTCCCCTTCCGCCAGGAAAGTCCTGGGCTACGGTCCCGAGGAGCTGGTCGGCAAGGGCGTCGACGGCTATTTGAGATATTCCGATAACATGCGGGAAATACAAGCCCGACTCGTCGCGAACGGACGGATCGAGAACGAGGACGCTGAGTTCGTCAGAAAGGACGGCTCGATCGCGGCTCTGTCCATCAACGCGCGCAGGGTCGAGGACCGGACGGGAACGACGCTTTGGTACGAGGGCGTTCTCAGGGACGTGACCCAGGCGAAGCGCGCCGCCGAGGAGACGAAGCGGCTCGAGGAGGCCCTGAGGCAGGGACAGAAAATGCAGGCGATCGGCCAGCTCGCGGGCGGCGTCGCGCACGACTTCAACAACATGCTGAGCGGGATCATCGGCTTCACGGAGGTCGCGCAATCCCAGCTCGAGCCGGGCCATCCCGCGGGATCGAGCCTCGAGCAGGTGCTTTCCGCGGGAGAACGGGCGAAGCGGCTCGTCGAGCGCATCCTCACGTTCAGCCGAGGCGCCTCCGGCGAGCTCATGCCGATGAGGATCCGCGGCGTCGTCGAGGAGGCGCTCAAGCTCCTCAGGATGTCCGCTCCGGCCTCCATCGATATCGAGGTCGAGCTGGCAGACGAGAGCGGATCCGTGCTCGCCGAAGCGACGCAGCTCCACGAGGCCGTCATGAACATCGCCACGAACGGGCTCCACGCGATGAAGGACCGCGGAGGTTCCCTCCGCGTGGCCTTGAGGGAGATCTCGATCGACGAGCCGATGCGTGGGAGGATAGGCGTCATCCGGCCCGGACGATACGTGACGCTCGAATTCAAGGATTCGGGCAAGGGCATGGACGCGGAGACTATGGACAAGGCCTTCGAGCCTTTCTTCACGACCAAGCCTCACGGCGAAGGGACCGGAATGGGGCTCGCGGTCGTGTACGGAATCATGCAGGGCCATGGGGGCGATATCGCGCTCGAGAGCGAACCGGGGATCGGCACCGCGGTGACGCTCTATTTCCCGCAGCGGGCGGACGAGGTCGAAGAGGAGGAGAAGGACAGCGCGCCCGTCCCCGTCGGGAATGAGCGCATACTCCTCGTGGACGACGAGCAGATGATCGTCGACTTCACCGCGCGGAACCTTATCTCGTTCGGCTATTCCGTAACCGCCGTCTCAGATCCCCTTCGCGCCCTCGAGATACTCGAGGGCGATCCCGCCGGCTACGCGCTCCTCATCACCGACCAGACTATGCCCCGGATGACGGGGCTGGAACTCGCCAAGGAAGCCTTATCGCTGAATCCCTCCCTGCCGGTGATCCTTTGCACCGGTTACACTTCCGCTCTCGCCGAATCCGAAGCCCTAGCGGCCAGAATCAGGAAGGTATGCATGAAGCCCGTCAAGAAGCGCGAAATGGCGATCACGATCCGTCGAGTCCTCGACGGATCGGACGACTAGCGGAGCACCGTTCGGGGCGTGCTATCATCGGGCATGGGCCGTCATGAGATCCTGAGGAGCCTGTACGTCCTGACCGCGACCCTCGCCACCCTCGCGTCCATCGCGGCGGTCATCGTCGCGCTCGCGAGGCGGCCGCGGCCCGCGACTGCGTATTTCCTTTGTTTCATCGCTATCGGCGCCATCCGTTCCATCGCCGCCGCCGCCGCGGATCTCCTCGCCGCCGGAGCGATCCTCCCCCTCGACGTCAGGGCGTTCTGGGGCTTCGTGCGCGCGGCGGGGAGGGCGCGGTGGATCTTCCTCGCGCTTTTCGTCCATTCAACGCGGAAATGGCGGCGCGCGCCCGCGGCCCTCGCGGCGCTCTCGGCCGTTCTCGCGGCCGCTATCCTGCTTTCGGCGCTCGTCTACACGGTCATCCCCGATATCGCGGAAGCGCTCGCCGCCGCCTACTGCTTCGCCTATGCCGTCGCGGCCTTCATCGTCTCCCGGCGTTCGGATGATTCCGAGGATGATCGCGGACTGCCGGGCGCGGCCCTCTTCGCCGCGGCGGCGCTGTTCGCGGGTGAGCTGTTCGGATCGATCGGGAATCTGGCATCCGCCGGACCCGCCATCTCGGTCCTCGGCGCGCGGGCGCGCGTATTGTCGGAGCCGATAGCCGGGGCCGCAGTGGCGTGGCGGGCGCTCCGCGACGCTTTTCGCGCCCGGCTCCCGAAGGAGGCCGAGAGCCTTCCGGGAGACAGTATCGATTCCAGTCGCTTCGCCGGGCTCTCCGCGCGTGAATGCGAGATTGTTTCCCTCGTCCTGGAAGGGAGGACGAACAAGGAGGTTGCGGAACGGCTCTTCATCTCGGAGTCCACGGTGAAGAAGCACGTCAACCACGTGTTCCGCAAGCTCGGAGTGGGAAGCCGATGGGCGTTGCTCCGCCTGAAGGGCTGATGAGGGCGAATTCACCCGGAAGCTCGCGTGAATTCACCCGAAGTTCTATTGCGCGGCGGACCCGTGACGGGGATATCCTCCCTCGGTATCAAGTCGGGAAAGGGAGGAAACGCATGGAAACAAGGAACGCGCCCGGGCGCGCTCGGCTGTCGATGATCCTCGCGGCGATGGTCGCGACGTTATCGGGCTGCCTCGCTCCCACGAACGGCCATCTCATGGATCTCAACCGGAACGGCAAGTGGCGCGAGGCCGAACGGATCGGACTCTCCATGCTCAAGGAGGCGGGCATCCTCCAGCGGGACGACGCCCTGGAGACCTACTACCACGTGGCGTACGCGAAGGCGAGGCAGGGGAAGAAGGACGAAGCGATCGCCCTCCTCGCCGCCTACGAGAAGCTTTCCTTGAAAAAGGAAATACCGCCGCGGCTCCGCTGGCTCCCGCGCGAGGCGGCGAGGCTCGAGCGCGAGCTCGGGGTCCTCTCGCCCGTCCAGGAGCTCCTCGTCGAGGCGCTCGAGCAGAACGGGAAGGGGAAGGGCGAACGGGCCATCGAGCTCGCTCAGTCCGTGATCGCCGATCCCGCCGCGAACGACGTCCAGAGGGCGCAGGCGCATCTCCTTTCCGCGATCTGCAGGATCAGGCTCTCCGACGCCGCGGGAGCGGAAGCGTCGCTCGCGGCCTACGACGCGCTCGAGGCCGCGTTGCCCCCGGGGCATTACGCCCGCGCTGACGCGGAGGCGGCGCGTCACGGACTTAAGGAGCTCGAGACGAGGTGATCAGCCCGGCCGGCCGTCAGGGCAGGTGCTCCGATGCCGGCCGCTGCGGGCTGGAAATCCGCCGCCCCATCCCCTATCATGGGCCCATGGACGTCCTTTTCATCGGCGGAACCGGCAACATATCCCTCGCGTGCGCGAAGCGCGCGATGGAGCGCGGGATCCGGGTCTCGTTCCTGAACCGAGGCAATCATCCTGAACTGACGCCTCCGGGCGTCGAGACCGTCAAGGCGGATATCCGCGACCGCGAGGGCGCGGAGCGCGCCCTCGGGAAGAGACGCTGGGATGCCGTGGTCGATTGGATCGCCTTCGCGACGCCCAACGTCGAGAATGATTACGCGATCTTCCGCGAGCGGACGGCGCAGTTCGTTTTCATATCCTCCGCTTCTATCTACCGCAAGCCGCCCAATCACTGGATCATCACCGAGGGCACCGACCGGTTCAATCCGTACTGGCAATACTCGCGCGACAAGATCGCCTGCGAGGACTGGCTCCTGGCGAGGCATCGCGGGGACGGTTTCCCGGTTACCGTGGTGCGGCCGAGCCACACGTATTCGGACGGCTGGTTCCCCACGTCCTTCGGCTCCGCTGGCTTCACCGTTCCCGCGCGGATCCTCGCGGGAGAGCCCGTCGTGGTGCACGGGGACGGGACCTCTCTCTGGACCCTCACCCACGCTGAGGATTTCGCGCGCGCCTTCGTCGACCTCCTCGGAAATCCGATGGCCGTCGGGGAGTCCTTCCATATCACCTCTGAGGAGGTCCTGAGCTGGGACCAGATCCACCGGGTCATCGGGAACGCGATCGGCCGGGAACCGAGGATTGTCCACGTCCCCTCGGATTTCATAGCAAGGGTAAGCGAGACGCGCGGCGCGGAACTCCTCGGCGACAAGGCCCCCTGCGCCGTCTTCGACAACTCCAAGATCAAGCGCTTCGCCCCCAATTACGCGAACCTCGTTCCCTTCCACGAGGGCATGCGGCGGTCGGCCGCCTTTTACGAGGCGCGTCCGTCGCTCAAGGTCAGAGATCCCCGGATCGACGCAGAGATCGAATCGGTCTTGGCCGCGTGGGGGAAATGATGTATGATGCCGAGTATCGAAAAACGTAGTAACTAATTATCTGGAGGAATGAATGAAGAGGATTATCAAGGCGTCGCTCGTCGCGGCGTCGCTCGCCGCCCTCATCCTGGGCGCAGCATCCTGCGGGATGAAGAAATCCGTGGAAATCACGAGCGTGGGATGGGTCATCGAGAATATCGACAGGAATTTCTGGTCAAACCCGCCGTCATCGAATCGCCTGGGGATCCGATTCTACGTGAATTACTCCTGCATCGGATGCGACGACTCCGACCTCCGGTCTCTCCTCGTCACCGCTCCGGACGGGACCTATTGGGACATCGCCCTCGACTCGTCGGACATTGACGCGGAAGACGATTACGTCACCGTCTCGCTCGTCGACAATCGGGATAATTACACGACGATGATGCTCGGCGAGTACGAATTCGAGCTCGAAGTCGACGGCGGAGGAAAGGGCCTGAGTTCATTGAACGTTCCCGCGCCCGGCAGCACGTCCTCGAGCGGCAAAACCAGGGTATATTCCGAGAATTTCACCGGTACGGTGACCTCTTCGTACGCCGCGACCGTGCGGCGCGGCGTATTCGGAGGGGTCTTCACCATCGATACGGACAGCCTCTCATTCACGTTCTCGACGACGTCCGCGCTCTGTTTCTCGGGATGGGTGTACCTGTATGACGAATCCGGCACGTATATCGGGCGCACTCCCCCGTTCAGGGCCTACGATACCGACGCGGTAGCGGATTTCCTGAATGGCGGGACCCATGCCGTGTATACGGACGGAACCGCTAACGCCGTAGATATCGCCTTCGATCAAATGGTTTTCTTGTCCGGATACTCGGCCGCCGACCTCGGCCAGATCGCCCTGGTCCTGACCGACGGCGCTCAGTACATGGGCTCCCCGAGCACCTACGACTGCATGTCGCTCACGGCGAGGGAAATCTTCTAACGATATAATAAAAGGGATGAAGCCCCCGGGGAGAGGTTCGGGACGCGCCTCTCCCCGCCGTATGGCGGGTAAGGCCGTTCGCGACGGACCCTGCCTGGCCGTGCGGCCTTGAACGACCAGTGCCGGGAATCCGATCGAGGAGTGGATCGATGGAACGGAGAATTCGCGTATGGTCGCCCTCGCAGCAAGAATGCGAGCCGTATAACCTGCCGCCGGCGCCCGGGCTCTCAGGATCGACGCTCAGGCAGAATTTCCGTCCATCCCTCGCGGGATCCGCTCCGCGATTTTTTTTCTCCAACGAATACGGGGATGCTGAGGTCGAGATCGCCGGCGCGATGATCGCGTCCTCGCTCGGAATGGATAGGATCGATGCGGGCCGCGGCCGCAGGCTCACCTTCGGCGGCGCCGAGGGCGTGACTGTGCCGCCGGGCGGGACCGCTTGGTCCGATCCCGTCGATCTCCGCGTGAACGATCGAGCGCCGCTCTCAGCGGACATCCGTTTCGGATCTTGTCCCGAGAAGGTGACCGCCCATCCTGGGTCGCGGACGACCTCCTACCTGTCCGCGGGCGACGCCCTCGGCACGGTCGCGCTTCCGGACGCCGCCAGGACGGAGCATTGGTATTTCCTCGCCGGGATGGATCTCGTCCCGGACGGCCCGGCCAGGACGCTCGTCGCGATCGGCGATTCGCTCACGGACGGCCGCGGCACCACCACGGACGGCGATACTCGGTGGACGGAC
>CAZIEI010000036.1:0-24038 GCA_964538705.1 uncultured Spirochaetales bacterium
CGTGTTCATCCCCCGCGGCGCGTCCCGCCCTCCGGACGTCGAACGCGATGCGGTCATCGTCGAAACACCGGTCAGGAAGGTAGCTGCCTTCTCCGCCTCCTACGTGGCCGCGATCGAGGCGCTCGGAGAGATCGACAGTCTCGCTGGCGTCGACAACGCGTCCTACGTCTATTCGGCGAAGGCCCGCGCGCGGCTCGCCGCCGGCCTCGCGAGGGAGACGAGCAGGAACTGGATGCCGGACGTTGAGCTCCTCGCGAGCATCGCCCCGGACGTCGTCTTCTCCTATGCGACAGGGAACGAATGGGACAGCCACCAGGCCCTCACGCGGGCCGGGCTAACCGTCGCGGTCTGCGCGGAATGGATGGAGGACAGCCCCCTCGGGCGCGCCGAGTGGCTTAAATTCTTTGCGCTTTTCTACGGAAAATCGAAAGAAGCCGACGCCGCCTTCGACGGGATCGAGCGCGCGTACGAGGCCGCGAGGGCTTCCGCGGCGGCCACCATGAAGGGAAGGAAGCGGCCGACGGTCCTCGTCAACGCGCCCTTCCAGGGCGCCTGGAACGTGCCCGGCGGGAGGAGCTACCTGGCCGCATTGGTGCGCGACGCGGGTGGGGATTACCTCTGGGCTGACGACCCGGGCTCGGGAGGGCTCTCGCTTTCCATGGAGGCGGCGTACGAGCGCTCGCTCCGCGCGACGGTCTGGATCAATCCGGGAACAGTAGGCTCCCTCACGGAGCTCGCGGCGACGGACCGGCGTTTCTCGGGCATCCCGGCCCTCGCGCGCGGAGCCGTGTTCTCCAACACGAGGAAGACCCTCCCCTCGGGGGCGAACGATTATTTCGAGGGAGCGACGTTCTCTCCCCACGTTCTCCTCAGCGACCTGGCCGCCGTCTTCGCCGCGGCGGGATCGAACCCGGTGAAGGAGCCGGCTTCCCTTGAGTACTACCGCCTCCTCGATTAATGCCAGGATCAGGATCGCGCTCCTCCTCGCATCCCTCCTCGCGGGAGTCCTCGTCCTGTTCGCCGCCGATATCGCGTCCGGCTCCGCTCGGATTCCGCCGGGCGAGGCCCTTTCCGCCCTCCTCGGCCGCGCCGATTCCGAGTCCGCTGCCGCTCGCATCGTCCTCTCCTTCAGGCTCCCCAAGGCCCTGACGGCCCTCCTCGCGGGCGCCTCTCTCGCGGCCTCGGGCCTCATCCTGCAGACCCTCTTCGGCAACCCGCTCGCGGGAACGGACGTGCTCGGACTCAACGCGGGCGCTTCCGCAGGAGTCGCCCTCCTCATGCTCGGCGCGGGCGCCAGCGGTGGATCCACGCTCTTCGCGAGGCTCCCGGGCTTCCTCGGCCCCGTCGGCACGGTCATCGCGGCGACCGCGGGAGCGGCCCTCGTGACCGCGATCGTGCTCTCGATCTCGCTCGGCGCGGAGGGAAACGCCCAGGTGCTCATCGCCGGCCTCATGATCGGCTTCATCGCGAACGCGCTCGTGTCCTTCCTCATCTACGCCGCGCTCCCGCAGCGAACGAGCGCCTACCTCTCCTGGACCTTCGGCTCCTTCCAGAGCCCCGGTCCCGCGGAACTGCCGGCGCTGGCGGGGGCCGCCTCGGCGGGAATCGCCGCGGCCCTTTTCCTCTCGCGTCCCCTGGACGCCCTCCTCCTCGGTCCGCGCTACGCGCGGAGCATGGGCCTCAACCTTTCCGCGACGCGCGGAGCGGCCATCGCGGCGGCGGCCCTCTTAGGCGGCGCCGTCACGGCCTTCTGCGGCCCCGTCGCCTTCCTCGGCATTTCGGCGCCGCACGCGGCGCGCTCCCTCCTTAAGAGCCAGCGGCACGCGATCCTCATGCCGGCGACCCTCCTCTCCGGCGCGGCCATGGCCTTGGGCGCGGACATCCTCACCCAGCTCCCCCGGAACGGCTCCGTCCTGCCGCTCAATCCCCTCCTCGCCGCCATCGGCGCCCCCGTGGTGCTCTACCTCGTCCTGAGGCGAGGCAGGGAGATCCTGTCATGAGGGCTCGAGCTTCCGTCCAGGCGGCCGATCCGGCTCCCGCGGCGTCGTCCGAGACCGCGATCCTCTCGACGCGCGACCTCGCCATCGGGTACCGGGGCCGCGGCGAGCGCGAGATCATCGATTGCGGGAACCTCGAGATCGGTCGCGGACAATTCGTCTGCCTCATCGGGCCGAACGGTTCCGGAAAATCCACTCTGCTCTCGACCCTCGGCGGGCTCCTACCGCCGCTCAGAGGCAGCGTCCAACTCGGCGGATCGGACATCGCGCGCATGAGCGCGCGGGACAGGGCGCTCTCGGTTTCCTACGTGCTCACGGAATCGCCCCGCCCGGCGTGGATCACAGGGCGAGAGATCGTCTCCCTCGGCCGGTACCCCTCTTCAGGTTTCCTGGGCGCGCGCTCGCGCGCCGACGACGAGGCGGTCGACGGGGCCATCGACGCCATCGGCGCCCGTCCGATAGCGGCGCGGATCTTCGCGGAGCTCTCCGACGGCGAGCGGCAGAAGCTCCTCATGGCGCGCGCCCTTGCCCAGGGGAGTCCCCTCCTCCTCCTCGACGAGCCCACCATGTTCCTGGACTCGCCCACGCGCGTCGAGACCATGGCCCTGCTCAGGCGCGTACTGAGGAGCGAGGGCAGGAGCGCTGTCATGGCGCTCCACGAGATCGATCTCGCGCTCGATTGGGCGGACGAGCTCTGGATCGCGGACCGCGCGGAGAAGCGTCTCGTCCGGGGCATTCCGGAGGAGCTCGCCATGAGGGGAGAGATCGGTACCGCGTACAGCAGGACCGCGGGAGGCGGTGACAACGACCCAGCCGAGGCCCTACGCCGCGGACCGGACGCTTCACGCCACGATCCCGGCTTGTCAGTCAGTCCATCTACCGTCATCGACGCGATTTTCCCGCGGAGCGCGGCCGAGCAAGCGGTCGGGTCGGTCACGATTACCGGCGAGGGTCCGGCCGCGTTCTGGGCGGGGCGGCTCTTCGCGCGGCTCGGCTTCACGGTGAACGGCCCTGATCCGATAGCCCGCGCGGAGATAGAGAATCGCTCGGGCGAGGTTTCCTGGCGACTCGCCGCGACGGGAACGCGGAGCGACAGAATACTGGAAGGCCAGGGCCTCAGGGGATTGGAATCCGCCGCGCTCGGCCTCGCGGATGATGACCGCGAGACTATTTCCTGACGAGCAGCCTGAGCTGGCCGAGGACGGCCTTCCGGATGTCCACCTCTCGTAGGCCCCGCTGCTCGGATATGCCGCCTATCGCGCCGTCCCGAGCGAGGACGCAGTACCCATGGACGAGCGACCAGAAGACCACGCTCATGGCCTCCGCGTCGGTGCTCCGCGGGAAATAGCCTTCATCGATGCAATCGGCGATGGTGCCCTTGAGGATCGAGAAGGAATCGATATCGCCAATCTTCACGAGGTCTATTTTCCCCGCTTCCACAGCCCGCCTGGTGAGGATCAGGGATTCGCCGCCGAAGAGGAGCTCGAGGTCGGCGCGATCGGCGAGGCCGAAATCCAGGTAGGCGTCGCCGATGGCCAGCAGCCGATCCGCGGAATCGCCGCTGATCCTGGAACGCGCCTCCGCGAGGCGGCGGTAAAAACGGCGATTCGCGTCGATGATCAGCTCGCCGAGCAGGGCCTCCTTGGATTTGAAGTGCCGATACGCCGCCGCATGGCTCACCCCGAGCCGCCGCGAGAGATCGCGCATTGAGAATGCGGACATGCCGGCCTTTCCGATCATGGCTTTCGCTTCCGCGAGGATTCCATTTCGAAGGTCCTCGCGATGGTACGGCCGCTTCGGCATTCTTCCGCTCCCTCCCTTCGCCCGCTGGGATTCCGGACGAAAACGATCACCGCGAGCATATCGCATGTTGACATTGACAACATAGCGGGGGTATCTTATGTTTACACTGTAAACATCGCGGCGCCTCAGGGCCGCGGTGCATGACGGAGGAAAGCATGAAATGCCTCATTTTGAACGGGAATCCCGCGCCGTCCGGCTTCGATGCCTGGATCGAGAGATTCGCCGCGGACATGGAGGGCGGGGGCGCCGCCGCATCCATTCACATCCTGCGCGATGAAAAAATCGGGTACTGCACAGGCTGCTGGTCCTGCTGGCTGAAGACGCCCGGGCTCTGCTCCATCAAGGATGGAATGGAGGGCATCCTGCGCGAGGCGGTCCACGCCGACCTCGTGGTGTACGCGAGCCCCCTGATCCTCGGCACGACGAGCGCACTCGTAAAGAAAGTCCAGGACCGCATGATCCCCCTCGTGCATCCCTACATCGAGATCGTGAACGGAGAATGCCACCACCGGCGCCGCTACCCGCGGAATCCCGACCTCGGGCTCATCGTAGAGCCGAGCCCGGACGACGGACAGCGGGACCTGGACATCGTCCGGACCATGCACGAACGGCTCGCGAGGAACATGCGTTCGCGCCTCAGGCTCTTCACGACGACGGCGGGCGCCGGGAAGGAGGCCGCGCATGAAGCGATTAGCGCTTAACGCCTCCCCGCGCGGGAAGAACTCGAACTCCCGCCTCATCATCTCCTGGATCGCCGCCGGCCTGGAAAGCGCCACCGATGCGGGCACGGAGCCAATGGAGGTCGCGGACCTCGCCTCATCGGCGTCGCTTCAAGCGCACATCGACGCCTTTCTGGAGGCCGATGAGGCCGTCATCGTGATGCCGCTCTACACCGATCAAGCCCCCGGCGTCTTCATGCGCTTAGCGAACGCCTTGGCGGAACGGATCGAGGCCGATCCCGAGGCGACGAGGGAGCGACTCAGGGGAAAGCGCGTCGGTTTCATCGTACAGTCGGGCTTCCCCGAATCCCTGCAATCGGAGGCCCTTCGCGACTGGCTCGTACGCTTAAGCGAACGCCTGGGGTTCGAGAGCCTCGGCATCGCCGTGCGGGGCGGCGTCGAGGGGATCATGCTCAGGCCGGAAAAGTCCCTGAAGCGGCTCAAATCGATGTACGGCTCCCTTGGAGCGGCGATGGGGCGCGGAGAGGCCTTCCAGAAGGAGGTCCTCGCGAAGCTCGCGACGCCGCGGAAGCTGAACGATCTCGCGAGGCTCGCGCTCAGCGCCCTCAAGCCGACGGGCCTCGTCGATTTCTACTGGAACTACCTGCTCAAGAAGAACGGCGCCTGGGAGCGGCGCTTCGACGCGCCGTACGCCTGATCCGGGGCGGACGACTCGGGTATTCCCGATCGTAATAAAAAAAAAGGCCGGTCCTGCGCGGACCGGCCCGTTTACGATCGCGGCTGAGCGCCGTTTTCCGTCATTCGTCCGACCGCATGCGCCTCCTGCGCCGCGCAGCCGCGGCTCCGCCGCCGCCGCCGCCCAGGGACATGGACAACCCGAGCACGAAGCCGAAGTTGTACCAATTGCCGGCATTATGCACCTCGTAAACGTTCACGGCCTTCTTGAACAAGGAAATGATGAACGTGATGGGCGCGATCATCCCGTGCCAGAGCCCTTTCCAGAAACCCGCCGGCTTTCCGCCCGAATCCGCGGTTCCCCTGAGATCATTCGCCCCCGGCGCGCAGGCCGCGAGGATGGCGACCGCCAGCAAAAGCGCGGCCGCTACGAGACCCTTTTTCATGGGTGTACCTCCGCCCTCGAATATACCGTCAAACGGCGCCAGCGGTAAGCGAGAATTCAAGGAGAGAGCCGTACTGAGGCGAAGTTCTTCCTTGTCCCCCCGACGGCCTTGCGGTATCATGGGGCCAGCCGCCCGTCGGCGGACCGCCCGTGGGCGGCAAATCCTGCCTGCAAGGAGCTCCCATGAAAATGTCGCTCTCGACCTTCTTCCTCCGCCTCTTCCTCGGCGCCTTCTTCATCATCATAGGCCTATACGGGATCCTGCCAAACGTCGATGAATCGATTTTCGACATCTACGACGTGACCTCCCTCGAGATCATCTTCGGCCTCATCCAGCTCGGCTGCGGGCTCTTCCTCCTCTCCTCCTGCTTCATGCGCCTTTCCGAGCGCGTGACGCGGACGGCGAGCCTCATCGTCCTCATCTTCTGGCTCATCCAGACCTTCCTCGCCGAGTTCGTCTTCGGCATCGATTATAATAACGGGATCCGCTTCGTCGACGGGTTCCCCAACTGGCTCCTCTTCCTGAGCATCTACCTCGTCGTCGCCGCCGCACTCTACAAGGTCAATTCCGCGGTCAGGGACTGAGTCGACGACACGCGGCGACCGCGGCTCCGCACGGGCGCGATCGCCGCGGTCCTTTCGGCGACCCGGCTCCCCGCGGCCACGCGCCGCCTCATGAAAGCGTTCAATGAAACGAGAAGACATCCAGATCCGCGACCCCTTCGTCCTGGTCGCTGAAGGCGCTTACTACCTCTTCGGGACGACCGATCCGGATCCATGGAAAGCGCCTGGCGTCGGTTTCGACGCCTACGCGAGCCGCGACCTCGAGGAATGGGAAGGCCCCTTCCCCGTATTCAGGCCGAAGCCGGGCTTCCGGGGAAAAAAGAATTTCTGGGCCCCCGAGGTCCACGCCTATCGCGGCGCCTATTACCTGTTCGCGAGTTTCATCGCGGATGGCGGACGGAGAGGTACGCAGGCCCTCCGCTCGGAACGCGTCCTTGGCCCCTACGAGCCGCATTCGTACGGCCCGCTCACGCCCGCGGATTGGGAATGCCTCGACGGAACGCTCCACATAGACGAAGCGGGCGCGCCCTGGATGGTCTTCTGCCATGAATGGGTGCAGGCGAATGACGGTGAGATCCACGCGATCAGGCTGAGCGAGGACCTCGCGACCGCGATCGGCGAACTCCGGCTGCTTTTCCGCGCATCGGAGGCCCCCTGGACGGCTCCGCTCGAGCGGCGGGACGGCAGCGGAAAGAAGGACGCCCGCGTGACCGACGGCCCCTTCATCCACAGGCTATCCCAGGGCGGCCTCGTTATGCTCTGGTCCAGCATTTCCCCGAAGGGCTACGCGATGGGAGTGGCCCGCTCGCCAAGCGGAAACGTGTTGGGGCCCTGGACGCAGGAGGCGGAGCCGATCGTGGACGGGGACGGCGGCCACGGGATGTCCTTCCGCGATCTCGATGGAGGGCTCTGGATAGCCTTCCACCGCCCGAACGAGACGCCGCTCGAACGACCGGAATTCCTCCGCGTCTCGGAACGGAACGGCGGACTGGTCATTCAGTGAAACGACCGCTCCGCGCCGTTCTCAACGATGACCGACGACGACGGGATTCTCGCGCTTGAGGGGTACGCGGACCGTCTCCTCCTCGCTCTTCTTCATCACGATGACATCCGGATGCATCCTAAGATATTCGAGGAGCTGGCCGAGGAGATCGGGCGTCACGCTCCCCGGATACCCGTAGGTGCTTCCGCGCGGCGAGATGAGGAGCTTCCCCTCGGATAAGGCCCAGAAGAAACCATCCTTCATCCGCGCGGGATAATTGGAAACGACTTCCGCCGCCCAGAAATGCCCCGACTCCGTGACGGCGAACCTGCCGTAGCGGGTGTACGCGGGATCCATGGCGGCGTAACTGGAGACGTCAGGAAGCCTGACGGTCAAATCGATATACAATTCTTTCATGCGCGGCTCCTTGCCGGGAATTCCCCCCGCGCGAAAATATAGCCCGTCCTGGCGGAATTCTCATTTTCAAGCATCGCTTTTTATAGAGAGGAGCGTTCAGCCCAGGAGGCGGCCGATGATCCCGGCGAGCTCGTCGAGGGAATAGGGCTTCTGGAGGAAGGCCGCGGCGCCGAAGTCGAAGAGACGCTTCACTTCGTCGGAATCGTCAGAACCGGTGCAGAGGATAACGAGGGCCTCAGGATCGGTCTCGCGCAGGGACGCGAGGACCTCCTCCCCGTCGAGGTCGGGAAGCCCCACGTCGAGGAGAACGCAGGCGTAGGACGAAGGGTCGGCCCGGAACAGCTCGAGGGCGTCGCGGCCGGTCCCCGCATCTTCAGTCGCCCAGCCCGTGCGCGCGAGCGCCCGCTTGGTCATGGACCGGACGAGGGGATCGTCATCCACGATGAGCACTTTTCCGTGAGCGGCTCTCCGCGAGGAGGATACCTCAGAAGGCTCGTCCATGCCCCCGAGTATATCTCATCGGGCTCCCCCGTGGTATCATCGGGCCATGCGAACCACGCGCGCCGCGGAGAGCCTCTCCCAGGCGATCCGCTTCAAGACCGTCTCCCACCTCGATTATTCCCTCACCGACCCCACGCCCTTCCGCGCCATGGAACGTTGGATAGCGAAACGCTACCCGCGCTGCGCGAGGCTCCTCGGATTCAAGCGGATCGGCGATTGGGGCCTGGCCCTCTCCATGCGGGGCAAGGATCGCGCGCGCGATCCCTTCCTCCTCATGGCGCATTACGACGTGGTGGACGCGGACGCCTCCAGCGACTGGTCGGTCGATCCCTGGGGCGGCGAGATCTCCGACGGTCGGGTCTGGGGCCGCGGCGCCTACGACGACAAGCTCGCGGTCGTCTCGATCCTCGAGGCCGCCGAAGGGCTCCTCAGCGACGGCCTGGTCCCCGAGCAGGGCTTCGTCATCGCCCTCGGGGCCGACGAGGAGGTCGGGGGCTCGCGGGGAGCCGCCGCCATCGGAAAACACCTCGCGGACCGGAAGGTCCGCTTCGAGTTCTGCGTCGACGAGGGCGGGACGATCATGGAGGACGCCCTCCCCTTCATCAAACGGCCCGCGGCTCTCGTGGGACTCGCCGAGAAGGGCCACGTGAACGTCGAGATCGTCGCCAAGGGAAAATCCGGGCACGCCTCGGCCCCGTCCAGGGACCAAGCGGCCGTTAGGCTCGCGCGGGCGATCCGCGCGCTCGACTGCGCGCCCTTCCCCGTCAGGATGACGAACACTCTCGCGGCCTTCCTCAAGGCCGCCGCCGCGGAAGCGCCCTTTCCCCTCTCCTTCGCCCTCTCCCGTCCGAGGCTCTTCTCGTCCCTCATCGCGGCGGCGCTGGCTGACAACCCCCAGGCCATCGCCATGTTCAGGAGCACGACCGCCTTCACCATGCTCGAGGGCTCCCGGAAGGAGAACGTCCTGCCAGACGCCGTCAAGGCGAACGTCAACATCAGGATCATTCCGGGAGAAACGATATCCTCCTGCCTCGAGCGCGTGACTAAGATCGTCTCGCGCTTCGGAGTCGAGGCGTCGGTGAAGGATTGGGCCCAGGCCAACGATCCCCTTCCGGAATCGAGCTCGTCCTCGCCCGCGTGGCGCCGCATCGCTTCGCTCCTCGGTGAGGCCGCGCCCGGCTGCGCCGTCATGCCCTACCTCGTGACGGTCGGCACCGACACCCGCCACTACCTCCCGGTTTGCGACGCCGTATACCGGATCACGCCCGCTATCATGGACAAAGGCGAGATCGCGCGGATGCATTCCAATGACGAGCGCGTCTCGATCGAGAACGTCGAGCGCTGCGTCGCCTTCTACCGCGGCCTCATGGAAGGGAAAACGCGTGCCTGAGAAAATAGCGGCGCGGAAAGGCGCCGCCTCCATCGAACTCAAATCCTTCATCCAGGCCGCGGCGGTCCTGGCCGCGCTGATGCTGGCGGCCGGCGTCCTCACGAGGATTGTCCCCGCGGGCGCCTACGATCGCGTCCAGGAGGGCGGCAGGACCCTCGTCATCGACGGGACGTACCGCGCGACCGAGCGGCCCCACTACCCCGCCTGGCGCTGGATCACCGCCCCCGCGGAGGTCCTCGCCGGCCCGGACGCGACGATCGTCATCGTGCTCATCGCCTTCATGCTCTTCGTGGGCGCCGCCTTCCGCGTTCTCGAGGACGGGGGCGTGCTCACCGCCCTCCTCGAAATGATCGTGCGGCGTTTCAGGTCCCGCCGGTACCTCCTCATGGCGGCCATAATGCTCTTCTTCATGGCGGCCCCGAGCCTCCTCGGCATCTACGAAGAGCTCGTCCCGGCCGTCGTCTTCATCGTCCCGCTCGCGCTAGCCCTTGGCTGGGACACCATGACCGGTCTCGGCATGAGCCTCCTCGCCCTCGCGTTCGGGTTCTCCGCCTCCGTGTTCAATCCCTTCACCGTTGGCGTCGCGCAATCCATCGCCTCGCTCCCCCTCTTCTCCGGCTCCTGGTTCCGCGTCATCTTCCTCCTCGCCACCTACGCGGCCACCTTCCTCTTCACCTTCCTGCACGCGAGGAGGATCGAACGCGATCCCGAGCTGTCCCCGACGCGCCTCCAGGACGCGACGGCCCGATCGGAGATGGCCGGAAACTCAGGACGCGCTCCAGGCGGAAAAGAGATGAAGAGGGCGGTCGCGTGGATGGGCTCGTGGTTCGCCGCGTCCATTCTCTTCATCATCGTGGTCACGAGGTTCGAGGCCCTCTCCACTTACGCCTTCCCCATCGTTTCGGTTTTTTTCCTGATAACGGGAATAGGCGCGGGACTGCTCTCCGGGATGGGAGCGGGCGCGACGCTCCGTTCCGCCCTCAAGGGAGCAAGCGCCATGATCGGCCCCGTCATCCTTGTGCTCATGGCGATGAGCGTGAAGGTCATCATACAGGCGGGCGGCATCCTGGACACGGTCCTCTTCCACGCGGCTGAGGCCATCAAGGGAACAAATCCCTTCGTCGCCGCCTTCCTCATGTACCTCGTCACCCTCGGCCTCGAGTTCTTCGTGGCGTCAGCGTCCGCCAAGGCCTTCCTGGTGATGCCCATCCTCGTCCCGCTCGCCGATCTCGCGGGGGTCACGAGGCAGTCGGCGGTTTTCGCCTACGACCTGGGCGACGGCTTCTCGAACATGCTCTACCCGACGAACGCCCTCCTCCTCATAGCGATCGGGCTTGTGAACGTCTCGTACGGGAAGTGGATCAAGTGGACCCTGCCCCTCCAGGGGATTATGCTCGCCGTTTCGCTGTCATTCCTCGCGCTCGCCGTCGCGATCCGTTACGGGCCGTTCTAGGGGGCAAGCTCCGGAATAGGGTCACGAGAATCTTTTACCAGAGGACATTTACCGCGGATCGAGCGCGGCGATGACATTCGAGAAATCGTGCGCTACCCCCATCTCGTCGAGCATCTGCGAGACCTGTCCGCGATGGTGGGTCTCGTGGTTGAAGAGATGCAGAACGAGCGATCCAGCGGCGAAGGCCCGCGGCGTTCCATGGGAATCGACGTAGCGCATTGTCTCGCCGTACCGATCCCCCGCTGCTTGGCAAACGAAGGCCTCGAGTATCGCGTCGACGTCCCTCCGCGCATCCGCAAGCTCCGCCAACGACGCGAATGAATACCCCGTCCAGACGGCCCCGGGAGGATCGAGCCGCGGGCTCGAGAAGGCGTCGAGGCTACCGAAGAAATCCCTGAAGCGCCTCAGCCAATTCACGTCCCCCGAGTAGATATGGGAGAGGACGCCATGGATCGATCCGAAATACGACCCGCGCGGTTTCATGGCCTCGGCCTCGGGGAGGCCCCCGATGATGCCGAAGAGGGCCTCGTTGGCGATCCGGTTATACTTCGCCATCACAGCGAGCTGCGATTTCATGTCCATGCCTCTCTCCGTCAGTCGATCGCTTCCGTCATCGCGCCCCATCGGCCCTCTTGGTTCCGCCCCCGGGGTCGACGCGCCCCCATGAGTTAGTCAGGGCAGCCGTTCAGCGGAGCTCGTCGGCGAGAGCCTTGAGCTCGTCCATGGTCCACTTCTTCCTCCCATGGAACCACATGTCGATCCCGTCATCGGGGAAACGCGGCACGATGTGGAAATGGAGGTGGTCCACGCTTTGCTGGGCCGCCTTTCCCGAGGCGTTCACGATGTTGAAGTCCTTGGCCCCGAGCCGATCCGCCACGCGCTTGGCGAGCGTCTGCACGAGGGCGAGATAACCGGGGTAGGCGCTCGGGTCGAAATCGAAGAGGTTATCGAAGTGCCGTTTGGGAATGACGAGGCAGTGCCCCTTGGCTACGGGATTGATGTCCAGGAAGCAGAGGTAGTCGCCGTCCTCGTAAAGCTTGAAGGAAGGGAGTTCCCCTCTCGCGATCTTGCAGAACACGCAATCGTCCATGATGGCCTCCGCCGCCGAGTATAGGTCCGCCGCGTTCGCCCGTAAACAGGCGAAGCGGCGCCTCCGTTGATGCTCGGGCGGCCCATTCGGTATCATCTACGCCATGAAGGTCCCTATCGACGTCCACGTCCATTCCGTCGCGAGCGGTCACGCGTACTCGACCGTCGAGGAGCTTGTCCGCGCCGCGCGGAAGCGCCGCCTCAAGGGCTTCGTCCTTGCGGACCACGGCCCCGGCCTCAATTGCGGACCGCATCCCTGGCATTTCAGCAACCTCCGCGTCCTGCCGGAGCGCATCCAGGGCGTCCGAGTGTATCACGGCGCGGAAGCGAACATCATGGACGCGTCGGGCGGCATCGACCTGGATGAGTACGCGGCCCAACGACTCGACTTCATCCTCGCAGGCTTCCACGAGGCGGCCCTGCCTCCCGGGACCGAGGAGGAGAACACGAGGGCGATGGTCGCGGCTCTGCAGAACCCCTACGTCGACGCGATATCCCATCCGGGCAATCCCGTATATCCCGTCGACTTCCGCGCGATCGCCGAAGCGGCGAAGCGCTCGGGGAAGGCCCTGGAGATCAACGACGCGTCCTTCAGGTTCAGGAAGGGAAGCGCAGACACCTGCCCCGTCCTCGCGCGGATCTGCGCTGAGGTAGGCGCCACGGTGGTGCTGGGCTCGGACGCGCACTGGTCGGGAGACGTGGGGAGGCTGGAGGTGGCTGCCGCGGCCGCGACGACCGCGGGGATCCGGGAGGACGCGATCCTCAACGCGAGAATGGATCGGTTCGATGCCTACGTGCTCGCCCGCCGGGATCGCATGAAGGCCCTCTCGGAGCGCTGAGAACCTGACGACCTCGCGTATCCCGCGACGTCCTACAGCGGGTAGATCCGCGCGCGCTGGATCCAGTAGGACCCGGTCGGCGTCCTGACGTGCCGGCCCTGGTGCGTCTCGTCCCCGTTCAGCCGGTGCACTGGCAAGAACTCGCCATCCTGGATCCTCCCTCGGTCCACGCCGAGGAGGGCGAAGGGCTTGCCTCGCGGGGTTGCGAACTCGACGTACGCACCCGTTCCCGCGACGATAAACTCCATGGGACCGGTCCGGAGAACGATGACGGCCGCCGCGGGCCATTCTCCTTGAGCGGCATAAGCGTTCCAGGGGAGCGCCCACTCGTGACCCACGCGCGCCACGATGCCGTCGAACTCGAGCCGGATCTCCTTCTTCCCGCCTAGGACGAGTGCGGCGCGCGGCGGTTCCTCCAGCCTGCCCTCGGCTGGATCGAGGAGGGGGATTATCTCGTCTATGAGGGCATAGGCCCCCTTCAGGGCTTCCGCCGCCTCGGGCGGCGCCTTCTCCACGGCGAAGGGCGAGAAGCCGATAGCACCTTTCTCTCCGAACGCGTACAGCGCCTTGGCGCCCGCGCTCGCGTCGAACCGGTGCTCGGGGATGAAGAGCGGGTTACCCTTTACGGCGTAGGCGTCGCACCAGGCCTCGAAGTCCGGATTGTAGAAATCGGGGCAGAGCATGTCGATGGACGGCGCAGCGAGCTTCCAGACACCCGCGAGGTGCGGCAACGGCCCGCCCGCGGGATACTCTCCCGGGAGAGCGCCTGACCGCGGAAGCGCCGCGTTCACGAACAGGGGGAGGGAATGGACTCCCTTCCCCGCTTTCGCGATCGCCTCCGCGTAGCGCGCGAGGTGCCAGGCAGTGAACAGTTCCTCCACGGCAGCAAGCCGCGCCCCCTTGAGGCCGCGCGCGGCGTCGGCCCAGGTGGACGCGTGCCTTCGCGTTCCCAGGAATTCGCGCACCGCCTGGGGAAGCGGCTCGCGCCAGGCCTTCTCCGCGAGGGGCGAATGGTCGCGGGCGCTGGGGATCGAGCCCATCTCGTTCTCGACCTGGACCATGATCACGGTGCCCCGGCCTGAGTCGATCTTGGCGATCCTCGTCATGAGGGCCTTGAACGCGCGGACGTCCGCGGCGAGCGTTTCCTCGCCGTGGGCGCTCAGGATGTCCTGCTTGTTCCCCTTCTCGTCCATCATGCGGGGGAAACGGGCCTGGTCCAACTTCACCCAGGAGGGCGCGTAGCAGGACATGGAATTCTTCCAGGCCCCGAACCACAGGAAGACGATCCTGAGGCCCTCGCGGCGGGCGGCCTTGACATCCTCGTCTATCCACGAGAAATCGAAGCGGCCCTCCTCGGGTTCGAGCTGCTCCCAATAGACGGGCGTGAGGACCGTATTGAGTCCCATGGCCTTGAGGTCGGCCCAGAGCTTCCGCATGGCCGGTCTGTCGGCCGCGATCGAGTTGCCGAGTTCTCCGCCGAGAACGGGGAAGGCGCTTCCGCCCGCGACGAGGGCAATCCGCCCGTCGCCGCGATCCTGTAAAGAAGGTGTAGATTCGCGCGTTGTGCTCATGCGCCCATACTAAACCGAGGGCGAACGAGCGGCAAGCACCGTCCCGAGAAACGGTCCGGCGCTCATCCGGCGTCGATCGCGATTGACGCGGACAATGGACGGGAAGATACTTTAACCGTGATGAAGGAAATGGGATCGAAACGCGGAGGCTCGGCTGCCCTGCGGACCCGGGGCCGATTCGTCCTCGCGATGGCCGCCGCGGCCGTTCTCCTCGCCGTCCATTCACGCGGATCCGCGGCGCCCGACAGGGTTCGGCTCATCAAAGCCGGCGAGACATCAACCGTTCAGCCCGAGAAAGCCCCCGTCCCCGTTTCGGGGCGGTACCGCGGCTTCAACCTCCTCGGGCTCTTCTCCGCGGATTGGAGCGACGCGGGATACGCGGAGGAGGACTTCCGCGAGATCCATGAATTCGGCTTCAACTTCGTCCGCCTCCCCGTCGATTACCGCACCTACGCCGATGCGAAAGATTGGCTCCTCTTCAAGGAAGACCGGATCCGCATGATCGACGCCGCGGTCGCCTGGGGCCAACGATACGGAATCCACGTGAACCTGAATCTCCACCGCGCGCCCGGCTTCTGCATCAATCCGCCCGCGGAGCGGAAAAGCCTTTGGACCGATCCCGAGGCCCAGGAGGCCTTCATCGCTCATTGGGTATTCTTCGCGCGACGGTACGAGCGCATCCCGCCCGAGTGGCTGAGCTTCAATCTCGTGAACGAGCCGTACGGCGTGGACGGCCCGGCCTACGCGCGCATCGCGCTTCGCGCCGTCGAAGCCATCAGGGCCGTAGATCCTGACAGGCCCGTTCACTCCGACGGGATAGAAGGAGGGCGCGTCCCCGTGCCCGAACTCCTCGGAACTGGAATCGTCCAGAGCCTCCACGACTACGCGCCCTTCTCGGTCTCGCATTACAAAGCGGAATGGGTCGAAGGATCGGATCGTTATCCGGTTCCGGTTTGGCCGATCGTTCCCCTGAACGGCTACCTGTACGGACCGGAGAAGCGCGAATACCGTTCCCCCCTCGTCGTCCGCGGAAAGCTCAAGGCGGGCATGAAGGTAGCCATCAACGTGACGACGGTATCCAGCAGGTCGAGGATCGCCGTCTCCGCCGACGGCGAGCGGATCTTCGAGCGGCTCTTCGTGCCCGGCCCGGGCAAGGGCGAATGGGTGAAACCGTTCTTCGACGAACGGTGGAACATCTACCGGAACGAGTACGACCTGGAATGCGGATTCACGCTGAAGAAAGACGCGAAGGAGCTCAGGGTCGAGAACGATCAGGGCGATTGGTGCGTCTTCAACAGGATATCCTTCATGCATTCTTCGTTAAAGGACGGCCGCGTCGACGCGAACGTCTCTTTGGATGAGTGGGGCCTTCCGCAGGCGACGTTCGCGTTGGGCCGGGATTCCCTGCGGCTCGAATCCGCTCCTCCGGGGTTCGAGTCCCGCTACGCGCCTGACGGATACTTCGCGCCCTGGAAGGACTACCTCGCGAAGGGCGGCCAGGCGATGGTGGGCGAAATGGGCGTGTACAAGTTTACGCCCCACGACGTCTCGCTCCGTTACCTGGAGGACCAGCTCATGGAGATACGCTCCATGGGCCTGGGTTGGGCGCTCTGGAATTTCACGGGGTCCTTCGGCATCATCGACAGCGAGAGGAGCGACGTCGCGTACGAGGATTTCCGCGGGAGGAAGCTCGACCGCCGGATGCTCGAGCTCCTGAAGCGGTACTAGAGTCGAAACCGGTAACCGCCGCGGATTACGTATCGCCCATGAGGGCGAGGATGCCGTTGCTTCCCTCGTCCAGCTCGGCCATGAGGCCGGAGATCGCCTTCATCGAATCCATGATCTCGCGCATGGACGCCTCCTGGACGCGGAACGAGACGGCGCTCTCCTCGCTCGCGCCGATGGAAGTCTTCACTTGCTCCACCACGGCCTTGAGAGTCCGTGATATCACGTCCGCGTTCTGTCGGGTGGATTCCGAGAGCTTCCTGATCTCCTTCGCGATGACCTTGAATCCGGCGCCGTATTGGCCCGCATGGCTCGCCTCTATGGACGCGTTGATGGACACGAGGTTAACCGTATTCGATATGTCCTCGAACATCGTGATGATCTCGAGCATCTTGGAGAAGCGATCGGATATGCCCCTGATCGTGTCGAAGGTCTGGGCCATCTTGGCCGAACTCGCCGCGGATTGCTCGTTGAGGAGGGAGATGGTCTTGAGCCGCTCCGCGGAGATGTCGGTCACGCGCTTCACGGATTCGATCATGGGCTTCACGAGGGACTCTATTCGCTCGTTGAGCTCCTTGTTCCGGGTCGCCGCGTCCTCGCTGTTCTTGAGGAGGAAGGAGCCCCACACCGAACTCGCGAGCTGGGCCGCGACGGATTCATAGATGAAAGGTTCGGCCGTTCCCGTCTGGAGGACGGTGAGGCCGATGTCTTCCTCGTTGAAGTTGATGGGGCAGATGAAGAAGGACTTGCCCGAATGGTCCCTGATGCCCTCGCTGATGAGTCTCATGGCCGAGGCCCTCGCCCCGCGCGCCTCCAGGTCCCACTTGCCGCCGTCGTCGTATCCGGCGATGATCCTGCCTCCGTCGCCGCCTTCCTTATCGAAAAGGAAAAGCAGGCCGCTCTTGATCCCGAGGCGGCTCTTGAAGTTTCGGGACATGAAGTCGTGGATGTCGCTCAAGCGGAAGTTGTAGCCGAGGCCCTGGAGGATCTCCCGGAGGTTGCTGTTCTCCAGCGAGGCGACCGCGTATTTCTGCGATTGGAGTCGCATGACCTTTTCGTTGATGCGGCGCTCGCGCTCTTCCAGGAGCGCCTTGAAGGCGGGATACAGTTCCGCCGCGAGGATTCCGAGGAAGCCTTTCTCTATGGCGCTGGTCGCTTCTTTCCAGATATCCATGTCGTTGAGGTCCTGCGTGCCCGAGAGGAGCCCGTCGAGCGCGCGTGTATATTCGGCGGGCCTCCCGGAGAGGCCCGCGTCGAAGGCGGATACGAGCTCCTCGATGGCGGCTAGGCGCTGCTCGTCCAAGGAATGGCGTACCCTGGCCTTGACCGCTCCGACGATCGCGGTCCGCTCGGAGCCGCCGAAGGCATATTCCCGCTTGAACTCCGGTTTGGCCGCGTCGGCGACAGCCTCGCCCGAACCGCATCCGCAGGAACGTCGGATGACCGGGATCGTCTCGATGTACTCCTCCATGGACGAGGGCTTTCCTTCGATTGAGTCGATGAGCATGTTCACAGCGCGGAACGCCTGGCTGTAGAGGGGCTGCCTGACCGTGGAGAGCGGCGGATCGGCCGTGAGCGCCTTCGGCGCGTCGTCGAAGCCAACCACCTTCACGTCTTCCGGCACGCGGAATCCCGCGTCCTTGAGCACGCCCGCGCAGGCGATGGCCATGTCGTCGTTCGCCGCCACCAGGGCGTCGATTTCCAGGTTGGTTTCCAGGATGGACTTCATCGCCTCCGTGGAAAGCCCGATGCGGAAATTGCCGCGGCGGAACAAGGCCTCGTCGAACGGAACCCTGTTGTCCTCGAGGGCCTTCCTGAAGGCCCCGTAGCGGACCGTCGCTTCCTGGCTCCCCTCCGGGCCGGCCATGAAGGCGAAGGAGCGGCAGCCGTGGACCTTGACGAGGTGGCTCACGAGCTCGTAGAGCCCGGAGCTGTTGTCCACGAGGCACCTGCGCGCGAAATCCGGGGCCGGCCCTATGCTGACGAGGGGCCGCGACCTGAGGCGCGAGCAGAATTCCCGGTAAGCGTCCTGCGGAACGGCGTTGGCGATGGAGGAGCTCACGAGCATGAATCCGTCGACGAGGTCGAGGTCGATGGCGTCATAAACGGAATTCGGCGCGATCTTTCCTGCGGCCTTGTCGTACCCGACCGCGTTGCCGCGGTACGTGACGAGATCGTACCCGCGGGCCCTGGCGCCGCGTTCGACCCCCGCCCATATCTCCATGTTGTACGTGCTGTAGATCCAACTGGTGAGCAATCCGATGGTCTTGCTGCCCTTCACCCGAGCCCCTTCCGCGGATCCGCGCCGCGTAAATCGATCGAATGCCTATTGCTACGGGGACTTCAACGAATATGAAGTCGTCGGAGTAAGCGTACATTGTCAGGATTACGAACATTCAGAAATCGAGTCGGCGGACCGCGCTCACATTTGATAAAACACTACTGAATTACGGCGACTTGCTCAAGTATTCGACACCGCGGCGCGTTCCTGCGCGTAGAAACCGGATGCGGGAAACCGGCAATGCCCGATCGGTTCCGCAACGACCGGTAGAAAAAAACAGCGTCGGACGTCGGCATCAGCCATAAACCGTTGACAAAAAAAACGCGATCTTTTATTCTCCCTCATCTTTTTCCGAGGAGGCGCGTCATGCTTGCGATCGATTCCGACATTCACCGTTCACGCGCCGGGCATCGGGGAAAGAAAGCACGCTAAACCTTTCTAACCATTCTTTCCGACGCCTCATCCCCTTCCCGGCGAATTCACGATTCCTCAGGAACGGCCTCGACGGCCCCTATGGGGATTCCTCATTCCTCGAACGCTTGAAGAAGGATGATCGCATTGAATTCGCAAGACGGCGATTTCAGGAGAAAAAGACGGCTCGGGGGCGACGCGTACGGCGACGGCGCCGACCCGAAGTATGATTCATTGAGCGAGCGGGCGGAGAACCGCCGCGGCAAGCCCGACCACGCGGCCCTGCGCCTCGGCGCCCGCATCCGCGAAGCCATCATAATCGGCCGGGCATTGGAAGCCATCCCGGGATCAGAGCGATTCACGCTCGAAGAGGTCGCGTATTCCGGCAGGGGGGACACCTACATCGTCGTCTTCTCCTGCGCGGATGCGGTATCCGAGCGCGAAGCGGGGGATTTCCTCGAGTCGCTTCGCCGTTCCAAGGGAGCGCTCCGGAGGGACATCGCGGGGTCGATAAACCGCAAAAAGACTCCCGAAGTATCGTTCCACGTGCTTCCGCCCGGAGCGCGATTATGAAGGAGGTGAAAGAGAAAATCCGTTCTTGGCTCGGTCCGTGCCGATCACGGAGCGTTACCGAGGCGATCGGCGCGCTCTCCGCGCAGGATGACGTGATATCGATCGTCGTGATGCCCGACGCGCACGGCTGCGGCTCCGCCTTGAACGGAGTCGCGGTCGCCACGAACGGCGTCATATATCCTGAGCTCATAGGCGCGGACATCGGTTGCGGTTATTCCGCGATCCGGCTCTCGAACGGTTGCGACGCGTTCACCCGCGGCGAAGCGTCCCTTGAAGGCGCGTTGTCACGCCTGATACCCGTTTTCAACCGCGTGGTACCGACCATCCTCCGCCGCGTTCCCCTCGATCGCCGAACGACGGCGAGCGACGACGGAGCCGGAGGATTGAGCGCCGCCGGTCTCGTATCCGAGGCCGAGCGTACAGGGAGGTTGCAGCTCGGAACGCTCGGTCGCGGAAACCATTTCATCGAGCTCGACCTGGATGAGGAAGGCCTCGCTTGGGTACTCGTCCATTCGGGCTCGCGCGGTATGGGTCAAAAGGTTTTTCGGCATCACGCCGCCCGCGCGGAGAGGATCGGGGAAAACGGCCTCAAGGGTTTCGAGGCCGGGAGCCCTTCCGGCGCGGCGTACTGGTCCGACATGGAATGGTGCGTCCGCTACGCGAGCGAGAGCCGGAAGGCCATCATCGAATCTATTACGGCGGTCCTCAGCGAGCGCTTCGACGCCGAGCCCGAGGAAGCGAGCTTCATCGACTGCCCGCACAACTTCGGGCGGCGGGAGATTCACGGCGGCGCTGAGGCGATCGTGCACCGGAAGAGCGTCAATTCCGCGGCCGAGGGCGAGCTCGGCATCATCGCGGGCAGCATGGCCGCCGGCGCCCGCGTGGTCAGGGGAAAGGGAAACCCCGAGTCTCTCCGCTCGTCCGCGCACGGCGCCGGGCGGACGATGAGCCGGTCGGAGGCCTTCCGCCGCGTCAGGAAAAGCGAGTTCCTCGGTTCCATGCGCGGCGTCGTTTTCGACGATGAGCGGGAGCGCTTTCTCCGCGACGAGGCGCCGAAAGCTTACCGCGACCTCGATGAAGTCATGCGCGCCCAGCGCGACCTCGTTAAGACGGTGGCCAAGCTCAAGCCGATCTTGAACGACAAGCGCGGGTAAAAAAAAGCGCCCCTCGGGGGCGCAGCACTGAGCTTTTTTGGAAGGATGGGCGCGGGAAG
Organism: uncultured Spirochaetales bacterium; assembly: GCA_964538705.1. Classification (GTDB taxonomy): domain Bacteria; phylum Spirochaetota; class Spirochaetia; order Treponematales; family JBGSOB01; genus CAYNQK01. The sequence goes on from CAZIEI010000036.1 coordinate 20,610, forward strand.
GAAACCTTTTCATAAAAGGTGTCCTTCCCGCTTTTTTTTGCTTTCGTTCGCCTCAACCCATCACGGCGACGACGACGTTGTCCGCCTTGAGCTTGTCCGCGGGCAGGAGGTCGCCCTCGATGCGCTCGCCGTTCAGGGTGAGCTCCTTGATGCCTTTGGAGACGCCCGAGGGATTCTTGAACTCGATCTTGACCGTCTTTCCGCGGAAGCGACGCTCCACGGAGAAACCCTTCCACGACGCGGGGACGCAGGGATCCAGGCGGAGGCCGTCGTACTCGGGCCTGATGCCGAGGATCCACTGGGTGAGGCTGTAGTAGCACCAAGCAGCGGCGCCGGAGAGCCAGGCCGTGCGGCAGTTGCCTGGTCGCGGGGAGAAGGCGGAATAGGTGGTCTGGCCCTGGACGTAGGGCTCCATCTGCCTGATCTCGGCCTTGTCGTTGTAGGCGGCGGGGAGGGCGGCTTTGCAGTACTCGAAGGCGCGCTCGCCGTTCCCGAGCATGGCCTCGGCCATGATGCCCCAGCCCTGGGTGTGGTTGAAGATGCCGGAGTTCTCCTTGATGCCGTGGTTGAACACCACCGCGCGCATGACCTCGATGGAGGCCTTGGTGAAGGGAGGCGCGGCCAGCATGAGGCCGTAGGGCGTCGCGAGCTTTTCTTTCACGGCCTGCATGGCTTTCCGCGCCTGCTCGGGCGTGGCGGCCCCGGAAAGGACGGACCAGACCTGGGTGTTGAAGTAGACCTGGCCCTCCTCGAAGTCCTTGGTCCCGTACACCGTCCCGTCCTGGCCGATGGCCCAGATGAACCATTCGCCGTCCCAGCAGTGCTTCTGGATGGCGGCGTCCAAGGTATCGCGATTCTTAAGGGCCCAGTCGGATTCCTTCTTGAGCCCCTTGCGGAGCGCAATGTCCGAGTAGACCGTAAGGCCATAGCGGAGCTGGAAGGCCACGAAGAGACTCTCGCCTGAGTAGCCGAGACGGAGGCAGTCGTTCCAGTCCGCGGAGAGGCCGCAGGGGAGGCCGTGCGCGCCCATGCGCTCGAGGTTGAAAAGAAGGGCCTGCTTGAGGTGGCCCAGCACCGTGTCCTTCCCCTTGTCAGCGTAGGGGAGGACCTTGTCGTAGAAGGCGAAGTCCCCGGTCTCGGCGACCATCACCGGAAGGACATTGAAGAACCAGAGGCAGTCGTCCGAGCGGTATTCCTCCTTGGGCGGCTCCTTCTCCTCGCCGGGCTTATGCGTGAAGGGCTGAATGACGGGGATGGCGCCGCCGTTGGCCACCTGCCCCGTGAGCATGAGCTCGAGGCGCTTCACGGCCTCCTCGGGAATGGCGGCGGCCACCCCTAATATGTCCTGCACGGAGTCGCGGAACCCGAGACCGTCGCGCTCACCGTTGTACACGAGGCTCGCGGCGCGGGACCAAGCGAAGGTGATGAGGCAGTTGTAGAGCCCCCATACGTTGACTGTGTGGTTCACGTCCTCGTCGGGCGTCTTCGCGATGAGGGAACCGAGGCGGCCGTGCCAAGTGGCCTTGAGCTTCTTGAGTTCCGCATCGCAGCGCTCGAAGCTCCCGAATTCTTTCCGCGTCTCCGCGCCCCTGCTCCTCGCGTCCCCGAGCCCGAGCATCACGAGGATCTCCTTGCTCTCTCCGGGCGCGAGCTCGATGTCCGCCTGCATGGAGCCGCAGGAGTTGTCCCCGTAGGCGCTCGAGCCGGAGCAGCGGCCCCGGACCACGGCGGCGGGCGCGTGATAGCCTCCGTAGGTTCCGAGGAAGGCCGTCCTGTCGGTGTCGTAGGCCGCGATGGGAGCGCCCACGAGGGTCATCCAGGCGTTCATGGAGATGTCGCTCGAGAAGCGCCCGGGCTTGTTGGCCTGGGAGGCGAGGTTGTCCTGGATGGCGATCCTCAAGAAGTCCCCGGTCTTCTCGCCCTTCACGATGAAGAGCGAGTACTGGAGGTTGACCTGGTCCTGGAAGGTGTTCCACTGGTTCGTGAACTCGCAGTAGGTGAAGGCGGAGAGCTTCCGCTTCCGGTCGCTCCGGTTCACGAGCTTGAGGCGCCAGTATTCGAAAGTCTGCCCGAGAGGCACGAAGTACGTGGCCTCGGACTCGATCCCCTCGTAGCGCGAATTGAAGATCGAGTAGGCGGTGCCGTGGCGGCAGGTGGACTCGTAGCTCTCGAGGGGCTTCCCGACGGGTTGCCAGGAGGCGGACCAGTAGTCGCCGGAGTCGGCGTCGCGGAGGTAGAAGTAGCGGCCGGGCTGGTCCATGGGGACGGCGTTGAAGCGGAGACGGAGGAAGCGGCCCTGCGCGCCGGACTTGTAGAAGCCATAGCCGCCCGCGTTGTTGGTGATGACGGCCCCGTACTCGGTGGACCCGAGGTAGTTAGACCAGGACTGCGGCGTGTCCGGCCGCGTGATCACATACTCTTTGTTCTCGTCGTCGAAATAGCCGTACTTCATAGGCCTCTCCCGGTACTTGGTTTCGCGCCAGTGTACCGTTGCACGAATGAATTCGCTAGTCCTCGATTGGCCGCTTTACACTGTGCAACTCTCCTCAGGGGGACAGGGCTCCCGCCCTTTCCCCCTCGACCGGCGCTTCGCCTTCGAAGCGGTGCAAGCGCTCGCGCGCGGAGCCCGCCCCTTTTCCCGGAAGCGATACGGCGGGCCTTCCTTTTCACGCCGGAGACCGCTTTTTGACGATCGTCAATTTCGATAAATATTTATCCATTATCCTTGCCATCGACTTCCCCTACGCCGTACTTTTGAATCGGAAAGAAAGGAGGCTCTATGCCCCATACGATAGCGTTCTTCGACGTGAAGCCCTACGACCGCGAATCCTTCGAGCGCGAGAACGCCTCCTTCGGATTCGACTTGAAATATTTCCCGGTCAAACTTTCGAAGGAAACGGCCGCCCTCGCCGCGGGCGCCGACGCCGTCTGCGCCTTCGTGAACGACGACATCTCCGCGGAAACGATCGACGCCCTCCACGCGCTGGAGATCCGCCTCATCGCCCTTCGCTGCGCGGGATTCAACAACGTGTCGCTCGAACGCGCCTTCGGTAGGATCCACGTAGTCCGCGTCCCCGCGTATTCGCCGTATGCAGTGGCGGAGCACGCCGCCGCCCTCCTCCTCACGCTCAACCGGAAAACGCACAAGGCGTATTTCCGCACGAGGGACGGAAACTTCACTTTGAACGGCCTCCTCGGCTTCGACCTCCACGGAAAGACCATCGGGCTCGTGGGCACGGGGAAGATCGGCCGGGTGGCGGCGGGGATCTTCAGGGGATTCGGCATGGAGGTCCTCCTCTCGGACCCCTTCCCGGACGAGGCCTGGGCCGCCTCGATCGGCGCGGCCTACGTCCCCCTCCCCGAGCTCTACCGCCGCTCGGACGCGATCTCCCTCCATTGCCCTCTCACGCCGGAGAGCCGGCACATGAT
>CAZIEI010000037.1:0-10297 GCA_964538705.1 uncultured Spirochaetales bacterium
GCAGGCTGTTGGTCAGGTTCTCCAGGTCGTTCACGCCGCGCTGGATGTGGCCCTGGAGGTGCCCGTACATGTTGATGATCGATTTCTCGATCTCGCCCGTGTTGAACTTGTCAGCGCCGCCGACCTGGTCCAGGAGCTCGGCGATCTCCTTGGGGGTGTAGCGGGCCAGAACCTTCATTTCCTCGCGGTCAATGAAGTTCCTGACTTTCTTGGTCATCTCGTCCTCGGTACTGGTGATGTACCGATTGAACATGTTCTGATAGTTATGGTTGTAGTAGTTGTACAGCTTTTCCTTGATGCCGCCCATGACGTCCAGGCGTTCGAGGACTTCCTTGGGAAGCCGGGACGTGAGGTGGTGAATGACCTTATTGGTCTCTTCCTCGAGGAGCTGGTTGACTTCCTTCTGCTGATCGCGCCCTTCCTGGGCGAGAGAGTTTCTGGAACCGACGGCGCTCGGTTTTTCCGGGTGGAATACGTTAGGGCTCTTGGGCAGATCAATAGCTCCCATCGCTAACTCCTTACTATGTGAAAATCTGCGTTTAGCATAGACTCATGGCAGTTAAAAAGTAAAGAGGCGAAAAAAAATTTGTTACCTTCCGTTTTGCGTTATATGGTAAGCTCAATGTGTAAAGGAAGTCCGAAATGCGTTTTTCAAGCCACCGGCTGGAAAAACGGACAGGAAGGGGCTAAGGTGTCTCAGCCCTGGTATTACCAGAATGTCGGGAGTGTCTTATGAAACGATGGATTCCCCTCGCGTTCGGCCTCCTCCTAGCCCTGCAAGCGGTCGCCGATGAGCGCCTCACACCCATGGACTTCTTCTTCGTCTATGACCGATCGCTCTCTATGCGCCTCGAGGGCAAGGCCCAGGATTCCAAGAATTGGCTCATTGGATCCTTTATTGGGCCGGTGGTTATACCAGAAGACAACGTCACTGTCATCACCTTCTACCGGAAGGCCGAGACCGTATGGGACGGCCCCGTGAAAAACGAGGCCGACAAGAAAGAGCTCATGCGGCGCATTTCCGGCCTCAAACCCGACGGAGCCTATACGGACATCGGGAACGCCCTCGACGCCCTCAAGGCCAAGCTCGAGGCCTCGTTCGCGAACGGTAGGAAGAAGTACATCATCCTCCTCACCGACGAGATCCAGGAAGCGCCCCCGGGATCGCCCTACTTCTCGCCCGACGGGAAATTCGCTCACGCCTACCTCACTTACGTGCGGCGCGAGCAGCACGGCTCGTGGAAGGCGATCACCATCGGCGTCGGGATCGGGGAGAAGGTCGAGTCGTCCATGAAGGAACTCGAAAGCGTCCTCACGTCTCTGCCCTCTGAGCGCCTCATTAACGCCGATCCACGCCTCATCGGGCCTGACGGAAGCGGAGGCGTCTCGGACTCGGGCGCCGGCGCGGCGCCGCGGAACGCGATCGAGCGCGCCTACGCCTCGTCTCCAGGGCTCGTCATCGCCCTGGGCGCGCTACTCGCCCTCCTCCTGGCCGCGGCGATTGTCCTTGTCGCGCGAAAACGCGTACAATCCGCCCGCGATGAGCGAGACGACGGAGACGACCCGAACGATGGCGATCCAAGAAGCACTTGATTTTATCCGGTCCCATCAGCGCCTTCTCCTGACGACGCACGATTCCGCGGACGCGGACGGCATCGGGGCGGAGTACGCCCTCGTGAAGGCGGCGCGCGCGCTGGGCAAGGACTGCCTCGCGCTGAACGGCGAGCACATCCCCGAAAAATGGCGTTTCCTCGACCCGGACGGGCTCATCGGCGCCTACCGGGATGCCGGCCCCGGCGCGGTCGACGGGCGGGCAGCGGTCCTCCTCGACTCGAACGATCTCGGGAACGCCGGGATCCCCGACCTCTGGGATCCGCGCTGGGAGGGCCGCCTCTTCGTCATCGACCACCACGAGGCGTCACAGTCCGCTTGCCCCGCTTGGCTCGATCCCGGCAAGAGCTCCACCTGCGAGATGGTCCTCGAGCTCGTCGAGGGCCTCGGGACCCCCCTCGGCGAGGACGCGGCCTCCGGGCTCTTCGCGGGGATGTCCTTCGACACGGGGAGCTTCTCTTATTCGAAGACCACCGAGCTCACTTTCGACGCCGCGCGCCGCCTCGTGGCGGCGGGCGCGTCCCCCGCCCGCGCGCACGCCCTCCTCAGGGAGAGCCAGACGACGGCGGCCCTCCTCCTCATGAAGCGAGCGGTATCCGGAATGGAGATCCTCGCGGAAGGGCGCGTGGCGGTGCAGGCGCTCTCCAAGGCGGATTTCACCGAGACCGGCGCGCGCTACGAGGACGCTGAGGGCATCATCAATATCCCCCTGAGCGCGAAGGACGTGGAGGTCTCGATCCTCTTCAAGGAAAGCCCGGAGGGCCTCCTCCGCTGCTCATTCAGGTCCAAGGGCCTCGTCAACGTAGCCGCCATCGCCCAGCGCTCCGGGGGCGGCGGCCACAAGGCGGCGGCGGGCTTCAAGTGCAAGCGCCCTCTCGCCGCCGAGAAGGCGGACGCGATCCTCGCGGTGGAGGCGGCACTCCGGGACGCCGCGCGCCGATGACGATGCTTCACCCGCTCCGCGCCGCCTTCCTCGCCGCGGCGGCCGCCTCCTCCATCGCCCTCGCTTCCTGCCGCGATGGCGACGGCCCCGAGGGCGCCTACTACGCGGAGATCAAGCGGGCCGATCCCGCCTCGGAGGGCCGCGAACGGCCCGGGCAGGGCCGCGGTACGGCGCCCGCCGAGGGCCCGCGGCTCCCGCCCCGGGAGGGAGAGGTCCTCCTCGGCGTCGTCTCGCTCGACATCGACGCCGATCCCGAGGATGAGCAGATCCTCGTCGTGAAGAGCCTCGAGAGCTCCTCCTCGTACATCGGGATCGTGGTACTCGACCAGGAGGGGCAGCGCTCGGCCTGGGTCCGACTCTGGGAGGAGACGACGCTCGCCACCAAGTTCCCGACCTTCGACGTCGGGGTCAAGGATATGACGGGCTCGCGGGACAAGGACCTCGTCTGCACGGGCATGAACGACCTCGACCGCCACACCGTCCTGGTACTCCATCCCGACAGGCAGGGCGGGCCCGGCGTGCCCGCTTACTCCCGGATCGCGGCCATCGAGGCCGAGTCCATCGAGATCGTCGAGACCGGTCGCTCGGAGGCCTACGAGCGAGGCCTTACAGACGAGCCTCCCTGGGACATCCTGAGCCACGAGCAGGACCTCGCCTCCCGGAACTTCATGGACAAGGTGGAAACGCGGTGGAGTTACGATCCCGCGAAGGGCGCCTACGCCGCGAAAGAGCGAAGGCAGATCTCGGGCCGCGCCATAGAGCAGGGAATCGTGGACCGCTACCTCAACGGGGACGCCGCCACCTTCGAGCGCTTCCTCGCGGGGATCTGGTACCTCGAGTCCCTTCCGCCCCCTGGGCGTCCCGGCTCCCGCGCCATCGAATTCTCCCCCGAGTTCAGGAACATCGTCTTCAGCGAGCAGGGCGAAGTGCCCTCCCTGAGCGTCTTCACCTGGGAGAATTCCGAGTCCACGAAGCGGGGGATCTACGCGAGCTCGAGCCACGAGGAGATCCGGCTCAAGCGCTTCGTGGACGTCGAGCTCACGGGCGCCGACACGATCTCCGTACGGAGCTTCGACAACGTCCGTTTCTCCGCGGACTCGCAGAATCCCTGGAACGGAATCTACCGCAAGCATTCGGGGCGCGAACCGGGGCCGAGCCCCTCCGCCGCCGCGGGACGGAAGCCGGGTATCTCCCCGGGCGCCTACGCGGCGGACTCGGGCGGCGTACTCGAATTCAGTTATCCCCGCTACTCCCGCTCGGGAAACGAGCCGGATTCGGGCCTGTACTCGGCGTACTTCCTCGGCGACAAGGAGATCCTCGTCCTGAAGAGCGTGAAGGCCTCCGGAGTGATCACGAGGACGAGGAGCTTCGAGCTCGAGCGGCCGAGCGAGGGTGCCATCGTCTTGAGGCCCGTCGCCATCGGAGTGAACGGCCCCGAGTACCTCGACGCCGATCCGATCCGCCTAACGCCGCGGACTCAGTAGGGATACGGTACGGTGACGAAACCCGCCTTCTTGAGATCTACGGTCGATGGCTTTCCGTCGTCCCCGAAGGGCACCACGACGAAGTAGAGCTTCCCTCCCGCCGCCGAGGCGCGTTCCTTGATCTCCGCCTTGAATCCCGCCGCCTCGAGCCGCACCGCCATGGCGTCGGCGTTCGCTCTCACGGAGAAGGCGCCCGCCTGCCTGAAGCCGGCGACGCGCGGCGTCGGGTTCTCGGAAACCGCGGGGCGGTCTGGGCTCGCCGGAGGCGGGCTCGGCGCGTCTCCGCCGTCCCGCGCGACGCCGCCGTCCCGCGCGCCCGAGCTCGCGGCGGGCGCGGGTGAAGGAAGCGCCGTGCCATCCGAACCTATTCCCGAAAGGTAGAGCACGGGCTCGTCGAGGGCGCTCACGCCCGTCCGCTTCGAGCCGCTTCCCGTCCGGGCGGCGAGGAGGATCGCGTCGGGATGGTCGGCGCCGCCGCCGGAAGGCGGCTCCGCTGACGGAGGCCCCTCGTCGAGGTAGGCGGCGGCGTACGCGAAAGCGGGAGCAAGCTCCGCTCCCGGCCCCTCAGAGAGGGCGCTCCGCGCGAGCGCCACGGCGTCCTCGCGCCTCCCGAGCGCGGCGAGAGCCCAGACGGTGAGGAGGCGGGCCTTCCGCGCGACGCGGGGATCCGCGGCCGGGTCCTTGGCCACGCGCTCGGAAGCCGCGAAGGCCAGGGCGGCCTCGCCCGCCTTGAGCTCGCACACGGCGTAGCGGTAGACGAGAAGGCGGTCCGCCGCTCCCGAGGGCTCTGCGAGGGCCTTGCCGTACCAGTCCGCGGCCTCGCGCGCGAGCCCGACGGCCTCGGCATAGGAGGCGGCTAGCCTCGCGGCGGCGACGCGGTCCGCGCCCGATTTCAGCGATGGCAGGTAGTCCGCGATGAGGAGGATGGCCTTTCCGAGATCGTCCTCCTCCGCGGCGGCCTTGAGGAGGCGGGGAGCGAAGTCGGGCGAACCCTTGTTCGCGGAGAGCCAGTCGCGCGCGGATCGCCCCGGCGCGGGTGGAGAGGCCTGAGCGGCGAGCGGGCCCGTACAGAGCGCGGCGGCGACGAGGGCCGCCCGGATGAAGCGCACCGTTGCCCTTAACCGCGCGGCGCGGATTTCTTCCGCATCGAGGCGAAGAGGCCGCTCGGCCGTTCGCCATCGGGGCTCGGAGCCGGTTCGGCGCCGTCCGAAGGATCGGCCGGCTTGCCGCCCTGCCCCTTCTCCTTCTCCCTCGCCTTCTCCTTCGCTTTTCTCACGCGCTTTCTCCCCGCGACGAGGATGAAGGGCAGGACGAGAAGCATGCCCGCGATGAAGGAGATCATCGCGGTGAGGTACACGGGCACCGAATCGATCGTGGCGAAGCCGAAGCTCACGCTGCAGGCGTTCTGCAGGTTGAAGCCGATAAAGAAGGCCACGAGGACCGCGATGACGAGGGCGACAATCAGTTTCCAGGGCATTCCGCCATCCTTTCACCCCTGAAGGTGTTGCCGGAGAGGGATACGAGCCTCGCGCCCCTGAAGGCGCCGAAGTCGCCCTCCCCTCCCGGCAGGACCACCATCTCGTCGCGCTCGGTCCGCCCGAGGACTTCTCCTCCGGAGCGGCGCGACCAGGACCCCACCAGGATAGCGCATTCGTCGCCGATCCGCGACTCCATCTCGCTCCGGGTGATCCGGGCCTGGAGCTCTTGGACCCGGGCGAGGCGTTCCTTTCTGAGCTCGACGGGGATCTGCCCGGAGAGGGAGGCCGCGGCGGTCCCTTCGCGGGGATTGAAGTGGTACATGAAGGCATACTCGAAGCGGACTTCCTCCATGAGGGAGAGGACTTCGCGGAAATCCTCTTCGGTCTCCCCGGGGAAGCCGACGAGGAGGTCCGTCGAGAGCGAGATGCCGGGCATCGCCTCCCTGATCCGCCCTACGAGCTCGAGGTAGGCCCGCCTCGTGTAGCGCCGGTTCATCGCCTCGAGAATGCGGTCGGAACCGTGCTGGACGCAGAGGTGGAGGTGGCGGCAGAGGAAGCGGCTCTCCGCCATCGCGTCGATGGCGGGGCCGGTGAAGTCCTTGGGATGGCTCGAGAGGAAGCGGACCCAGCGGAGGTCGCCGATCCCCTCCTCCCGGAGCCGCGATAGCTCGTTGTCGACCGCGCGGAGGAGCCCGGGGAAATACGTCCCCGCCCCGTCCCGCTCGAAGCGATAGGAGTTCACGTTCTGCCCCAGGAGGACAGCCTCGCGCACGCCCGCGGCCGCCGCCGCGCGGAGCTCGGCGAGGACGTCCGCGAGGGGGCGCGATACCTCGCGGCCGCGCACGTAGGGGACGATGCAGTAGCTGCAGAAGTTGTCGCAGCCATGCATGATGGGCACGTAGGTGCGGAAGGAGCCGGGCTCGAGGTGCGAGGGAGCGAAGACGAAGGACGCGCCCTGGCCGAGCACGGTCTCGGCGGCGAGATCGGATTCGATCTCGGCGGCTTCCGCGCGGGCGCCGGCACCGGTGCGCGCGTCGGCCTCGACGCGCTCGCCCGAAGCGACGGCGTCCATGATGGGGCCGAGTGAGTCCTTGGAGAAATTGCCGACGACGTAGTCTATCCCGGGGAAGGACTCCTTCATCTCGCGCCCCGCCCGCTCCGCCATACAGCCCGTCACCACGAGGGCGAAGGGCCGGACGCGCTTCCGCGCGGCGTACTGCGCGATGCGGCCCTTGGCGCGGGTCTCCGCTGTCTCTCGGACGGAGCAGGTGTTGATGAGGACGAGATCGGCGTCATCGCCGGAAGGCGAGGCGGTCCAGCCGCGGCCACGGAAGAGGGTTTCGACCGCGGCGGACTCCGCCTTGTTCATTTCGCAGCCGTAGGTCTCTATAAAGTAGCGGAGGCTCATCCGCGGCTCTTGAGCCCCTTCACGAATTTGACGATGTTCCAGATCCCGATGCCGAGGAGGGCGATACCCGATCCCCAGAGCGCGAAGGTGCCGAGGCCGGCGAGGCCCTTGAGCCCGATGATCTTGAGGATGGACGCGCCCGCGGTGACGGCCCCCGCCGTTGCGATGAGACCGCCCAGGCGCCTATCCGCCGCGTTCGAAGCGTCCTTGGAGCCCATGATGCCGAGGCCTCCCAAGAGCACGAGGGGGCCGACGATGAGGCCGCCCCAACCATGCGAAAACCCTTGCAGAATGAGGAGCCCGAGGCCGCTCACGCCGGCGCCCACGCCCACCATGCCGGACTTGCGTACTTCCTGAGTCGTAGCCGGAACCAGGTCGTTCATACCAAAACCTCCCTGTGCGCGCCCGAAGGCCGCGCTGAATAGGCACAAGATATCGAAAAAGATCGCTTCGGGCCAAGTCTCCCGCGGCCCGGCCGACGGCCCGATCAGTGCCGGAAGCAGCGCTGGCCGGTGAATTTCATGGTTGCGCCGTACTCGTTGCAGACCTCGATCGCCTCGACGTCCCGGATCGCCCCGCCGGGCTGGACGACGGCCGTGGCGCCCTCCTTGAGCCCCACCTCCACCCCGTCCCGGAAGGGGAAGAAGGCGTCGGAGATCATGACCGAGCCCGGGATGCCGCCCTTCCGGGCCCGGGCCTCCTCGGCGGCCGCGGCCTTGGCCTTTTCGTCCTTGGACGAGTTGTAGGGTTCCCCGTGGCGCTCGAAGAAGATCCTGTCCGTGAGCTTGATGTAGGCCTTGTCCCGGGCGATCTCCGCGACGCCCACGCGGTCCTGCTCGCCCGTGCCGATGCCCACGGTGCAGCGGTCCTTCACGTAGATCACCGAGTTGGAGGTGATGCCCGTCTCCACGAGCCAGCCGAAGACCATGTCGCGCCACTCGGCCTCGGTTGGCTCGCGCGCCACGCGGTACTCCTTGCCCTGGTAGACGCACTCGGCGGCGAGGAAGTCCTCCTTCCTGAGCGCCGCGGGCTTGAACGAGGCCTGGACCACGCAACCGCCGTCCATGAGGGACTTGAAGTCGAGGACCCGCGTCCCGACGTAGCTCCCGAGCCGCGCGATGTCCTTCACGAGGATCACGCGGAGGTTCTTCCATTTCTTGAATGCCTCGAGGGCGGCCGGCGCGAAGGACGGCGCCGCGACCACCTCGCAGTAGCTCGAGGCGATGGCCTCCGCCGTCTCGAGGTCCACCTCGCGATTCAAGACCACCGCGCCGCCGTAGGCCGCGACGCGGTCGGCCATGTAGGCCTTCTTATAGGCCTCGAGGGGCGAGGAACCGAGGGCAGCGCCCGAGGGATTGTTGTGCTTCATGATGGCGCAGGCGACGTCGTCCTGGAAATAACGGAGGATGTTGAGCGCGGAATCGACGTCCGTGAGGTTGGTCTTCCCGGGGTGCTTCCCGGACTGGAGGAGGTCGATGTCCGAGACGAGCCACCTGCCCGGCTGGATCGTCTCGATCCCGGCGATGGCCAGGTTCCCGCCCGTGAGGCGATAGAGGGCCGCGGGCTGGTCCGGGTTCTCCCCGTAGCGGAGCCCCGCCTTCTCGCCGTCCACGATCCATTCGACCTTCTCGTACGAGAGCCCCGTCCGGACTCCCGCCTCGTCGAAGAAGCTGATCTCCATCCGCGCGGGGAACGAGTCCTTGTTGATCGTCCTGTACTGCGCCTTGAGGTCCTTCGCCACTTTCTCCCCCTTCCCCTCTCCGAGGGGCCGCTCTACGTCGCTTTTCCGTCCCCGGGCGCCGGATACTCCGCGTACGCGTACGCCGAATGATTGTGGATGCTCTCGAAATTCTCCGCTTCGACCGAGAAGCGCGGGAAGGCCCCGCCCGCCGCGAGCTTCGCGTAGACCTCCCGCACGACGTCCTCGACGAACCGCGGCTCGTCGTAGGCCCGCTCGGTGATCCACTTCTCGTCCTCGCGCTTTAAGAGCGAGTAGACCCCCGATGAGGCGGAGGACTCGATCATCTCGATGATGTCCTCGATCCAGAAGAAATGCTTGGATTCCACCGTGGCCGTCACGACGCCCCTTTGGTTGTGCGCGCCCCGATCGGAGATGGCCTTCGAGCAGGGGCAGACGGTCTGCACCGGCACGCTCGCGCTGACGCGGAAGACGCTCCCGCCTGAAGAGACGCGCCCGTGGTAGGCGGCGTCGTAGCGCATGATGGAGACCTGTCCCGACACCGGCGCCCGCTTTTCCATGAAGTACGGGAAGAAGAGGTCCGAGTAGGCGTCTTCCGCGTCCAGGGAAGCCCTGATCTCCTCGAGCATCGTGAGGAAGCGTTTCATGGAAAGGTCCGCCCGGTGCTCGTTGAAGACCTCGATGAAGCGGCTCATGTGCGTGCCCTTGGCGTCGTGCGGAAGGTCGGCGAACATGTTCACGGTGCCCATCGTGTGCTGGACGCCCTTGGCGCGGTCGAGCACGGTGATGGGATACGAAAGCCCCTTGACTCCCACCTTGAGGAGCGCGATCCGACGGCCGTCCTTCTCGCTCTGGACGTCCTTCATCTTCCGCCGGCCGCACGGGCGGCCGCCCCGAGCTCAGCGGCGCGAACGGTGTTCACGTAGAGCATCGCGCGCGTCATGGGGCCCACCCCGCCCGTGGGCGGCGTGATCCAGCCCGCGACGGCGGAGACCGATTCGAAGTCCACGTCTCCCTCGATGCGGTAGCCCTTTTTCTTGCTCGCGTCCGGGACGCGATTCACGCCCACGTCTATGACGCATGAACCGGGCTTCACCATGTCCGCCGTCACGAGGCCGCGCTTTCCCGCGCAGGCTACGACGATGTCCGCCTGCCGGCAGTGGGCCGCGAGGTCCTTTGTTCCGGTATGGCAAAGCGTCACGGTCGCGTTGAATTCTTTCCTGACGAGGAGGTTCGCGAGCGGCTTCCCGACGAGGTTGGACCTCCCCACGATGACGACATGCGCCCCCGCGAGCGGGATGCCGGACGCCTCCACGAGCTTCACGACTCCGTGAGGCGTGCAGGGATAGAAGCACTCCTCGCCGATGGCGAGCCGCCCCGCGTTGATGGGTGTGAGGCCATCGACGTCCTTGTCCGGCCCGATCTCCGCGATGATGGCGCGCTGGTCGAAGCCTTCAGGCAGGGGGAGCTGCACGAGGATGCCGTCAACGGCGGGATCGGCGTTGAGTTCCCGCACCCGAGCCGCAAGGCCCTCCTGGCTCATGTTCCCCGGAAGCCGCACGTCCAGGCTCTCAATACCGATTTCCGCGCAGTCGCGTTCTTTCGACTCCACGTAGTAGAGGGAGGCCGGATTATCGCCCACGAGGACGACGGCAAGGCATGGCGGCCTTTCCC
>CAZIEI010000037.1:10307-24017 GCA_964538705.1 uncultured Spirochaetales bacterium
GAGCGCGGCTATACGCGGACGAAGCGACGCCTTCACGGATCCGGCGACGGCCTTCCCGTCTATCAACCTCGCTCCCATGCCCCCCCCCTTCCTCAGCGCGCCCCGGCTAGAATCCCTTGCGCCTTTTACCACAAAGCATGATCTGGTAGCAGCGCTTGCAGCCCGGGAATATCCCGTCCGGGCTTTCCTTGAGCGCCTTCCTGAACCTGCGCGCGCGGTCGTTGTTGTAGATGTCCCAGATCGATTCTTCCTTGACGTTGCCGATGATCCAATCGGGGTGGTCCGCGCAGAAATGCACGTCCCCGTTGTAGTCGAGGTTGACCATGAACCACGGGACCTTGCAGTGGTCGCGCACTGCGACGTCGAGCTTGGAGTAGTACGTCCCGATGACGCTCGGCGTGATGACGGGCACCGTGATGATGGGATGCTTCACCTTCGAGGAGTGCTCGTGGACTTCCTTGAGGATCGCGGAGAATTTCTCGCCGTCGATGCCCTCGTTGTAGCCCGTGGAGAAGCCCCGCCAGTATTTCGGTTCGATGCCGAGCTTGCCCTTCACCCAGGCGACGTGCTCCGCGCCGATCTTCTCGTCGAAATAGGTCCCAAGGTTGATGATGTGCCAGGCGAGGTCCATGCCATCGGTCGCGCGCACGAGGTTCGCGAGGTCGAGGTAGTTCATGTTGGAGACGGTCGTGACGATGCCGACCATGGGGAGCGTCTTTCCCTGCCGCTTCTTCTCCGCGTTGACGGCCTTAATGCCCGCGATGACCTTGGCGTACGAGCCCTTGCCGCGGATGGCGTCGTTCACGTCCTCGAACGCGTCGAGGGATACGAAGATGCCCGTCCATTCGTCGCGGACGATGCGTTCGGCATTCTGCTCAAGGAAGGTGCCGTTCGTGTTCACCGTGACGAGGGGGATCTTGCTCTTCATGTATTGGACGAGGTCCATGAAATTCGGGTACATGAAGGGCTCTCCGCCCCAGACGTAGAAGAGCTTGGCCTTCTTGGATACGTCGTCGATGAAGCCCTTGAACTGGTCCATGCTGAGGATGTCCTTGGCCTTCTCCGCGGCGTCGTGCCCCTTGAGCATGCCCTTCACGCCGCGTTGCCCGCACATCACGCAGCGGAGATTGCACAGCGGCGTGATCTTCAAGGTGACGAGCGGCATGCCCGACGAGAGGAATTTCTTGGACTTGTAGTCCGTCTGCATGAGCTTGAACTGCTCGAGGAAGGTGCTCGCCATCTGGAACGCCACTTTGGGATTCTGCGTGAGGAGCCGGGGGACGAGGGAATAATTCGTATGCATCGCATCTCCGGGCGCGCGGGGTTACGGGATCGCAGCGGCGCGCTCATCGCCTATAGAGGGGCGTGCGCGCGATGCGCTTCGTCTGCCTCCTCGCGACTTCCCGATTGAAGCATCGGGCCGGCTGACGCTTTCGGGGAGCGCCGCCGGCCTCTGAACGGAGGGAAGGTCCTACTTCTTGACCTTCGCCTTCTTGGCGGCCTCCTTGAAGGCCTTGCCGTAGGTGAACTTGGGAACGCGAACGGCGGGCTTCGCGGGAATGACGACTTCCTCGCCCGTCTTGGGGTTGCGGCCGAGGCGCTTCTTGGTGGCCGGGCGCTCGCGAACGTACGCCTTGCCGACGGTGCCGAAGGGTACGCGCTCGCCGGAGATCATGCCGGTGGTGAAGACCTCGATGAAGGATTCGATGGCCTCCTTCGCCTGCTTCTTGCTGATATCGGTCTTGTCCGCAACGTAGCCGACCATGGTGGTCATGGTGAATTTATCGGGGAACGCGACCTTCTTGGAAGCGGCAGTCGCCTTGACCGCGGCCTTCTTCTTCGCCGCCGGGGCCTTCGTGCCGGCTGCCTTCGATTTCGCCATCATATCCTCCTTTGGACTTCGCGGGACCGTTCCCGGTCGCGGGAACCGCCGCCGGCCCCGATCCGTCCGCCATGGCGAACGTCCCGGGACCGCTCTTTTATATATGATATTCTCGATTTTGTGAAGCGGTTTTCTTCATCTATCGCGCGCTTTCGTTGACAAGATGCCGCGAGGGAGTCCATTATTACGCGGCGCGCGTGAGAGCGCGCGGGGGGGATAATGCCCGAATACAAGGATCTGGACGCCTGCGAGGCCTTCGCCCGGCTCACGGCATCGCCGTCGCCTCGGTCGCTCGCGGAGAGCCTCACCGCCGAGCGCGTCGCCTCGTGCGAGCTCCCCATGGGAGCCGGCCTCGCCTACAACTACGCGGCATCGGGAGTCGAGCCGGCGGTCGCCGCCATCCTCGCGGACCTCGCGCGCGAGGTCCAGGCAGTGGAGAAGTACCGGGCCCTCCTCTCCGGCGAGGTCATGAACCCGGGCGAGAAACGTATGGTCCTCCACCACCTCGCGCGCGGAGAATGCGCCGGCAAGGTCGTGAAGGACGGCAGGGATTACGGCGATTTCTACCGATCCCAGCTCCGCGCGATAGCGGAATTCGCGGAGAAAGCCCATTCGGGAGCCATCCGTGGGTCCACGGGTAAGCCCTTCGCGTCGGTCTGCCAGATCGGCATCGGCGGCTCCGACCTGGGGCCGCGGGCGCTCTACCTCGCCCTCGAGGGCTGGGCCGCCGAGAAGGGATGCCTCAAGATGAAGGCGTCCTTCATCTCCAACGTCGATCCCGATGACGCGAACGCGGTCCTCCGCTCGCTCGATCCCGCCGCCACGGTCTTCATCCTCGTGTCGAAATCCGGCACAACGCAGGAGACCCTGGCCAACGAGACCTTCGTCCGCTCCTGGCTCTCCTCCCGCGGGCTCGATCCCGCCAAGCACGTCGTCGCCGTGACGAGCGAGACGAGCCCCCTGGCGCGGAATCCGCGCTACCTCGCGAGCTTCTACATGGACGACTTCATCGGCGGCCGCTACTCCTCCACGAGCGCGGTCGGCGGCGCGGTCCTGTCCCTCGCCTTCGGGCATGAGGCCTTCGCGCGCATCCTCGCCGGGGCGCACGAGGAGGACCTCCTCGCCCTCGAGCCCGATCCCCTCAAGAACCCGTCACTCATGGACGCTCTTGTCGGCCTCTACCATCGCAACGTCCTCGGCTACCCCTGCGCGGCCATCCTCCCCTACTCCCAGGCCCTCTCGCGCTTCCCGGCCCACCTCCAGCAGCTGGACATGGAGTCGAACGGGAAGAGCGTGAACCGCTCGGGGAGGCAGGTGAGCTACCAGACGGGGCCGGTCATCTTAGGCGAGCCGGGCACCAACGGCCAACACTCCTTCTACCAGCTCCTGCACCAGGGGACGGACATCGTGCCCCTGCAGTTCATCGGCTTCCGCAAGGCGCAGTACTCCCTGGACACCGAATCCGAGGGATCGACCGCGCAGGCCAAGCTCGTCGCGAACCTCGCCGCGCAGATCGTCGCATTCGCAAAGGGCAAACCCGACGCGGACGCCAACAGAAACTTCTCGGGCGAACGCCCCTCCACCCTCATCCACGGCGAGTCCCTCGGGCCCGAGTCTCTGGGCGCCCTCCTCGCGCATTTCGAGAACAAGGTCATGTTCCAGGGCTTCCTCTGGAATATAAACTCCTTCGACCAGGAGGGCGTCCAGCTCGGGAAAATACTGGCCAAGCAGGTCCTTTCGGGCGCCGCTCAGGACGGGGCCCTCAAGGCCATCGCCCGCATCCTCGGCCTGTAGGCGCGCCATGGCCCTCAAGATCGCGATAGCCGGCGGCGGCACGGGCGGTCATATCTACCCCGGCCTCGCGGTGGCCGCCGCCCTCCGGGAAGCGGTTCCCGGCGTCCTCATCGAGTGGATCGGGAACGAGGAGGGCATGGACCGCTCCATCGTCGAGGGGGCGGGCATCTCCTTCCGCGGCATCCCCGCGGGCAAGTTCAGGCGCGACCTCTCCCTCAAGAACCTCCGCGACTCCCTCCGCGTGATCTCGGGCTTCGCCGCCTCTCGCGCCGTCCTCAAGGAGATGAGGCCCGACGTCCTCTTCTCCAAGGGCGGCTACGTCTCCGTCCCGCCCTGCGCGGCGGCCCGGTCCCTCGGCATTCCCGTCCTCACGCACGAGTCCGACGTGAGCCCGGGACTGGCCACGCGCCTCAACGCGCGCTTCGCGGACCGCGTCCTCGTGTCCTACGAGGAGACCCTCGCGTACCTCTCCGCGTCCGCGCGGAAGCGCGCCGTCGTGACGGGCAATCCCGTGCGCGACGCCGTCCTCAAAGGGAACGCCGCGCGCGGCCGTACCTTCATGAGCTTCTCGGGGGAGAAGCCGATCGCCCTCGTCCTCGGCGGAAGCCAGGGCGCGCGTGAGCTCAACGCCCTCGTAGCTTCGGCCTTAGGCCGCCTCTCGGGCTCTTGGGACGTCGTCCATCAGACCGGTCCCGCCAACGACGCTCCCGCCGCGCGATCGCCCTCCTACCTCCCCCTTCCGTACATCCGCGACGAGCTTCCCGACATCCTCGCCGCCGCTGACGCCGTCATCGCGCGAAGCGGCGCCGCTACCATCTGGGAGTGCGCGAGCCTGGGGAAGCCCATGGTCCTCCTTCCGCTCAGGTCCGCGGCCTCCCGCGGCGACCAGATGCTCAACGCCGAACTTTTCGCGAAGCGCGGCGCGGCCTTCGTCCTCCCTCCGGGGGACGCGGCCCTCGATCCCCTTCTCTCCGCCATGGCAATCCTCAAGGACGATCCGTCCCGAAAGGCCGCCATGCGCGACGCCGCCCGCTCCGTCGCCGGCGCGCCCGCCGCTCCGACGATCGCCAAGCTCATCATCGAACGCGCAGGAGGGATCGCATGAACGTCCTCGACATCGTCGCCATCGCCATCGTGGCGCTCTGCGGCCTGAGATGCTTCTTCAGGGGCTTCATCAAGGAATTCACCGCCTTCGCGGCACCGCTCTTAGGCGGCGTCGCTGCCTTCCTCCTGTGGAAGCCGCTCGCGGGCCTCTTCGCGCGACTCTGGCCAGCCATGCCCGTTCCGGGCCCCATCGCCGCGGTCCTCCTCTTCTTCGCGGGCTTCATCACCATGAAGATCCTCGAGCAGGCCCTCTCCTCCCTCATCGAGGAGATGAGCCTCGGGCCCGCGGACCGGCTCCTCGGCTTCATCATCGGATCCATCGAGGGCATCCTCATCTGCGCCCTCCTCGCGGCGATCCTCCGCGTCCAGCCCATCTGGAACGCGAAGCCCCTCCTCGACGGGAGCTTCTTCTGGCGCGTCCTCTCGCCCTTCCTTCCCGCCATCGTCTCAGGTCCGGAGAAGGCTCCGGCCTAGGATGTTCGAGAACCTCCTCTACCAGGACGAGGCCGCGCGCGCCCTCTCCGCTTGCGTCCGGGAGGGCGGCAAGCCGCCCTCCCTCCTCCTTCACGGCCCCTATGCTTCGGGGAAGACGAGCGCGGCCCTCGAGCTCGCCCGCGCTCTCTCCTGCGACGGCTCGGGCGATTGGAACTGCCCCTGCCCGCAGTGCGAGCGGCACCGGCGGATCTCGCACGTCGACGTCCTCCTCTGCGGACCCGACAGCTTCGGCGAGGAGATCGCGGCGGCCCTCGAGGGCCTCTCCCGCTCGGCCGCGCGGCGCGAGCTCTACGCGTTCCTCCGCGCGCTGCGCCGCCTTACCCGGAGGTTCGACCCCGAGCTCTGGGAGGGCGAGGAATCGAAGCTCTCCAAGGCCATCCCCTTCCTCACATCCATCGAGGAAATCCTCCCCTCTATCGATCCCTCGCTCGCCGGGCTCGAGGCGGCGAAGGCCTCGGAGACGGCCGCCAAGGCCGCTACCGAGGCCCTGAAGCTCATCCCCCTCGTGCCCGTTTCCGTCCCCGTCTTCCAGGTCCGGAACGCCATCCGTTGGATGCACCTCTCCCCGACCGTGCGCTGCAAGGTCCTCGTCGTCGAGAACGCCGAGACCATGCTCGATTCCGCGCGCAACGCGTTCTTGAAACTCCTCGAGGAGCCGCCCGAGGGGACGGTCGTCGTCCTCACCGTGCAACGCAGGGCCGCCCTCATCGAGACCGTGCTCTCCCGCCTTCGTCCCGTGGCCTTCCGCGAACGCACGGCTCCGGAATCGCGCGAGGTCCTGAAGCGGGTCTTCGGCGAGGCGGCCGGGATAACCGAACGACCCGCCGCCGACGTGGGCTCGTACCTCGACGCCTTCAAGCGCCCCTCGAACCAGGAACTCGTCTCATCGGCGCGCACCGTCGCCGCCGCGGCCTTCTCCCGCGCCGCGGCGTCCCTAGGCATCGAGACCCCCGCCGCTCTCGCCGAGGCGGCGGGCGAAGGCGAACCCAATTTGCCGACGGAGGCCCTCGAGCGCGAGCCCTTCCCGCGGCTCTGCCGCGTCCTCCTGGACGAATTCTCCCGTTGCCTCAGGCTTTTCCCGCCCTCTCCTTCCTTCCCGCTCCTCGTGGAGCTCTCGGCGCGCTGGGCTGAGCGCGTTCGCGGCGCCGCCTTCTGCGTTTCGACCCTCAACATGTCGCCCCCCGCCCTCGCGCGAAGCCTCCTCCTCTCGCTCGAGGAGAACACATGAGACGCTTCGTCGAGCGTATTCTCGAAAGAAGCGTTCCTCTCGCTCCGAAGGAGCGATCATGAGACGCTTCGTCGAGCGGGCCCTCGAAAGAAGCGTTCCTCTCGCTCCGAAGGAGCGATCATGAGACGCTTCGTCGAGAGGGCGCTGCTCAAAGTCCCTCGGATGACGGGGGAGCAGATCCGCGGCCTCCTCGACATCCTCGCGGACGAGAACGAGCGCCTCGAGAGCGTCCTCGACTCCATGATCGACGGCGTCATCGTCTGCGACACGGCCAATTCCCTCATCCTCGCCAATAAAACCGCCGAACGCTTCATCCCGATTCTGGGGGGCGAGACTCAGGGGCGGCCCCTCTGGGACTTCATCGACGACGAGGAGATCGCTTCCTTCCTCGCGGACACCCTCGAGGGCCACGACAAGGTCCTCGACCGCGAATTCACGCTCGACTACAAGGGCGTCAGGCGGACGCTCGCCATCTCGGTCCTTCCCCTCGTGAGCTCGGGCAGAATCAGGGGCAGCCTCATACGCGCATCCGACGTCACGGAGAAGAAGGCCAAGGAGGCGCGGCTCAGGCGCGCGGAGAGCCTCGCCTCGCTCTCGACCATGTCCGCAAACGTGGCTCACGAGATCAAGAATCCGCTCGCGTCCATCTCCATCCACCTCCAGCTCCTCAAGAAAACCATGAAGGGCAAGGAGGAGGTTCGGACGGAGGACGTTGCCAAGTACGTGGACGTCGTGAGCGAGGAAGTGGAGCGTCTCAACAGGATCGTGGTGGACTTTCTCTTCGCGGTCCGCCCGATAGACATCGAACCGGAGGCCACGGACCCGAACGCCTTCATCCTGGACATCGCCGAGTTCATGCGTTACGAGCTCGAAGAGGCGAGGATCTCCATCATCCTCGACCTCGATGACGGCGCCCCTTCCGTCCCCATGGATAAGCGCTTCATGAAGCAGGCCCTCCTCAACCTCATCAAGAACGCCATCGCAGCCATGCCCTCCGGGGGCTCCCTCGAGCTCGCGACCAGGGCGACCGAGGACGGCGTCCGCATCGAGGTGGCCGACACGGGTGAGGGGATACCGGAGGATCGGCTGCAGAAGATCTTCGAGCCCTACTACACGACGCGGGACAACGGCTCGGGCCTCGGCCTCACCCTCGTGTTCAAGATCGTCAAGGAGCATCGCGGCGAGGTGCAGGTCCGATCCGAACCCGGACGCGGTTCCACCTTCTCCATCATCCTCCCCCTCCCCGAAGGGGAGCGCAGACTCCTCGAGTACGGAGCAAAGGAATGAAATTCACGATCCTTGTCGTGGACGACGAGAAGAACATCAGGGACGGCATAGCGGAGTTCCTGAAGATGGAGGGCTACGGGGTCGCCACTGCGCAGGACGGCGAGGAGGCGATCTCCATCCTCGGACAGGGTGACGTGGACCTCGTGATCACGGACCTCCGCATGCCCAAGGTCTCTGGCGAGGAACTCCTCAAGCACTCGGTCTCCCATTGGCCCGCCATACCCGTGATCGTCCTCACCGGCCACGGGACCGTCGAGAACGCCGTGGCCGCCATGCGGGACGGCGCCTGGGACTTCATCACAAAGCCCCTCAACCTCGAGCACCTCGCCCTCATGGCCAAGCGCGCCCTCAAGGGACGGGAGACAGAGCTCGCGAACCAGAAGCTCATGGAGGAGGCCGGGACGCGGAAGCAGTTCTCAGATGAAGCGCGTCTTCGAGCTGGTGCAAAAGGTGGCGCCCACGCGGGCCTCGGTCCTCATCACTGGCGAGTCGGGGACCGGCAAGGAGCTCATCGCGGACGCCATCCACGCGCTCTCCCCGCGTAAGGATGGCCCGCTCATCAAGGTCCATTGCGCGGCGCTCGCCGAGAGCCTCCTCGAGAGCGAGCTCTTCGGGCACGAGAAGGGCTCCTTCACCGGGGCCCAGGCTCGGAAGCGCGGCCGCTTCGAACTCGCCCACGAAGGCAGCCTCTTCCTGGACGAGATCGGGGAGATCGACCAAAACGTCCAGATCAAGATCCTCCGCGTCCTCCAAGAGAAGCGCTTCGAGCGCGTGGGCGGCGAGGAGACCCTCGAGGTGGACGTCCGCATCATCGCCGCCACCAACCGCGACCTCCGCGCGGAGATAGAAAAAGGCAGTTTCCGCGAGGACCTCTACTACCGCCTCAACGTCATCAACATCCACGTCCCCCCGCTCCGCGAGCGTAAGGACGACATCCCCCTCCTCGCTGCGGCCTTCCTCAAAGAAGCCTCCGAGGACAACGGCAAGCAGCTCACGGGCTTCGACGCCAAGGCCCTCACCGCCCTCTACGGCCATCCCTGGCCGGGCAATGTCCGCGAACTCAGGAACGCCATCGAGAGCGCCGTCGTCATGTCCAAGGGCCCCCTTCTCTCCCTCGAGGACCTGCCGCCCTCGGTGCAGTCCCAGGGCGAAGCCGGCTACGTGCGGATCCCCCTCGGCTCGAGGCTGGACGAGGCCGAGCGCATCCTCATCAGGGACACGCTCGCTGCCAACGGCGGCAACAAGTCCAGGACGGCGGACGTCCTCGGGATCGGGCGTAAGACGCTCTACGACAAGCTGGAGCAATACGGGATTGGGGGAGCGGTTTAGCTGCATTGCGGCTGAAGAGATGCGTTCTGTTGGTTCGCGGGGCCTGGATAGAGAAAACATGCCCTCGGTCAGAGTGCAGAGTACTGCAATTCCCTCGGTCATGTTTTCTCTATCCACCCGCGCTAATCCGTAAAGCATCTCTTCAGCCGCAAAGGCGTTTAGCCGGCTCCCTTGGGGACGGTAACTCGCGGCTAACGCTCGCTTCGCTCACTAAACTTCGTTCCCCCACGTTCCAGAATCCTCGGCGCTAAGCCTTAGGCGGAAGGGCGGTCTCAGGGATCCCGCCCATGTGTTCACTGGGGCGCCTCCGGGTTCTTCCACTACCCCCACTCTCAGCAGAGAAAAGAAGAGACTCGGTTAATTGCTACAGAACACGTTTATGTATCACGGCAACCGGGGGCGAACGATCGCTGCGCTCCGTTCGGAGTTCCGTGGCGGTAGGCTGAATATGAAGAGAGCGCTTACCGAGCACGGGTCAGAATGCCGTTCGGATGGCGCGAGGGATACAGCGGCCGTTTTGTTCAGCTAATCAATTACGGGTCAGGATGAAGCGGCCGGAGGCATCCTTCGCCCAGGGGGGCTCGGGTTGGAACTCAGAGAGGTAGTCGAGGACGACGGGGCGCCACGCGCCGTCGCCGCGTTTCTCGTATTGTGACCAGAGTTTCCGGTAGAGAGCCTTGATGTGAGAGCGGATCGCATCGGCGGATTCGAGGTCCCGTCCCTCAACGGTAAAGAGGGAGTCGGCGACATCGAGGGCGGCTTCGTCGCCGAACTCGGGGTACCAGGCGCGGAGGCAGAAGGCGGAGACGCCGATGCAGTTCACGGAGTGCTGTTTCACGAAGAGGACGCTCTCGGTGACGCGGGTTGCCTCGCGCTCGGTGTATTCGATCGCCTTCTTGAGGGCCACGTCGGGCTTCCCGCCCGAAAGCTCGAGGGCGTGGCGGGCGAAGAGGCGCTTGTTGAGGTGGACGATGAGGACGTGGAGGCTCGGGATGCAGTGGAGGTGCGGATCGACGCCGTGGATGATCGCGAAGAGTCCGTTCGCCGCTTTGGGCGGCCTCGCCGTCGTGGACTGGCAGGCGAGGTAGACGCTCCCGCAGTCCTCGTAGAGCCGCGAGAACCTGAGGATATAGTCCCTGAAAGCGGCTCGCCCGCGTCGGCCGAAGTTCCGCGAGAGATAAAGCGCGGAGTTGATCCAGAGGAAGAAGAAGGTGAGGTACTCGGCAACGAGGTCGGGCCGGAAGGGGACGCGCTCGTCGAGGGGATGGTCTACGAAGACGAAGGGACGCTTCCGCGGGCGGAGGCGCGTCTCGAACTGCGGATAAAAGAAGTAGCGGAGAGCCGACCAGGCGATGCGGATCGCGGGGAAGGTCGTCGCGGGCGACCTCAGGGCGTCTACGATAGGGGATAATACGAAGGTTCTTCCGATGCGGTGCCGGCGCTGCTCCATCCGGGCCCATGCTATCACGGC
Source organism: uncultured Spirochaetales bacterium (assembly GCA_964538705.1). GTDB lineage: Bacteria > Spirochaetota > Spirochaetia > Treponematales > JBGSOB01 > CAYNQK01. The sequence goes on from CAZIEI010000037.1 coordinate 20,898, forward strand.
TCACGCGGACGCGGCAATCGTCGGCCTGGCCGCTTCCTTAGCGCGAGGTGAGGCGGCGCTGCTCCTCCATGGCGATGGCGAGCTCGACCTCGGCCACGCTCATGCCCACGCGGGAAGCGATGATCTCCGCGGAGAAGCCCCGCTCCCAGAGCCCGAGCGCGGCCTCCGCGGGAGGTTTCCCGGTGCGCACGGGCTCGCTCGACGCCGTGATGAGGGGGAGCTGTCCCGAGGCCTCCTCGCGCCGGACGGCTTCCGCGTCGCGGGCCGGATCCCCAGCCTTCGTCTCCGCGGCCACCGATCCCCCGACCGGTCCCGGCGTCCGCTGACGACTGGCCTCAGCGCCCGCGGCGGGCTTCGCGTCCCGTGCGGGCTCGCCCGCCTGGACTAAGGGGCGGACCCGTCCCATGCGATCGTAGGCGGCGCGCTCGCGCTCGCGGGCGTCCTTCTCCCGCTTCACGGCTTCGAAGCTCCTCGCCGCGCTTTCGGCCGCCTCCTTGGCGGCGGCTATCCTATCCTCGAGGAGGGTGACATTCCGATCCGTCGTCCTATTGAGCTCCGCCACGAGTGATCCGATCTCGCGCCGCGCCTTCTCGAGGACCTCGCCGAGGGAAATCTCGTCGCGGAACCTCTTTCGGAAATAGAGGAAGATGAGGAAGAGTACGCCCAGGTCTACGAGGGCGGCGGCGGCGGCGAAGAGGATGAATCCCACGCGCTACCCCGAGAGGTCTATCTTCGTGCCGAGGCCGGGATCGCGTATCACTTCCTCGTCCGCGGCCTCGTCCGCGCCTTCATCCCGTGCGGGCGCCGTATCGCGTTCATCTCCCTGTCCCGTCCCGGCCACATCCGATCCCGGGCCCTTGCCGTCGGGGTCCACGCCGCGCGAACCGGCGTCGTCCGAATCCGCGGGCCGCTGGACGGAGCGGGCCTTCTCCTCGGCGCGCTTCTGCAGCGCATCCGCCCGCGCGGCTCCCTGGAGGGCGGCACCCTCCTTGCTCGCGGCCTGTTCGCGCCCGATCCTGTCGAGTTGCCCGAAGAGGGACTGGAGGTCAATCGGCTTTATAGGCATCCGGCGGACCTTTCCTCACGTCCACGTCCTCGACCGCTTCGTAGCGGGTGGACCTGATAAGGCCGTTCTCCAGGTAGAAGGTGATGGTCTTCTGCTCGTTCTTGACCACGTAGTCCTGGTCCCGTATTCCGATCTTGACGCCGGGATAGACCTTCCCGGAAGCGGAGACCTTCCCCTTCAGCTTGAGCGTCGAGAGGTAGGAGTGGATGGACTCGATCTCGCGGCTGATCTCGTCGAACTCCCGCTGGAGGTCCTCCCTGAGCCGCGTCTGCTCCTGGAAGAACGCCTCCTTGTCCTCGGGGAGCGCCTTCTTCTGGCGCTTCAGGTTCTGGAGGGTGATGAGATTCTTGTCGATCTCGTCGATCTGCTTGCGCAGGTGGTCCGCCTGGCCCTGAAGGGCCTCCTGCTTCTCCTTGCTCTTCGGGTCGAAGCCCACCTCGAGGACGGTCTCGGTCCCCGAGACCGCGGACCCGAGGGCCTTGGCGTTGATCTCTTCTGCGGCGCGGAGGTGGCCGCCCACGATGGCCGCGCGCTTCCCCTGGCAGATGATCTTCTTGTTGGAGTCCACCGCGGAGTTGATGATGCCGTCCGAAACCACCACGTATTCGCCGGCTTCCACGCGGGCGTTCTCGATGAAGCGCGCCCAGACCGACCTTCCCGCCCTGACGCGGCCGCCCGTCTTGGCCGCGATGCCCTGGTGAACGACGATGTCCCCTTCGGCCTCGAGGTCCGCCTTTCCGACGCTCCCCGCCACCTCGATGTTTCCCGAGGCCTTGACCGAGAAGCCGTCGTCGACGTTCCCCTTGATGAGGACGGTCCCGAGGAAGACGATGTTGCCCGTGCGGAGGTTCACGTCGCCGTTGACGGTGTAGATCTCCTCTACGCTGATCCGCCCGTTGGTCATCATCACCTGGCCGTTGATGTCGGAGATGATGGTGAGGCTCTTCTCGTCCATGTGGACGTTCTTGCCGAGCTGGACGGGCACGTCGCGCCCGTTCTTGGCGGGGAGAAGCTTGCCCGTCACCGTCCTCCCGTTCTGCCCCGCCTGCGCGGGTATCTTCTTACCGAGCGGCTGGTTTGCCACCACGTTCTTGATGAGGTTGAGCTCCTTGAAGTTGACCCTTCCCGAAGCCCCCTCCTTGAGCTTGATCTTGGCCTGATCCATCTCGAAGAAGAGCTGGACCGAGGCGTCCTTGCCGTTCGCGGGCTTATCGCCTTCGGCGACGACGACCTGCGCCTTGTAGCGCGGATGGTCGACGAAGTCCTCGATATAATCGTCCCTGACGCCGTAAACGACGCGGTTCTGCCTGAGGGCTCCCAGGATCACCTCGCGGGAGAGGTCGCAGCCGCCGGGACCGGGGGGCATCACCACGATCATGGCCTTCATGTCGCCTTCGACCACTTCGCAGGACACGACCGCATCGTTCGCTGGATTCTGGATGTACTCGCCGACGATGACCCACTGGCCCTCGGCCTCCTTCACGGTCTTGGAGACGAGGACCTGGTCGAACTCGCGGACGGCCCGCGCGCTGAGCCGCTCGGTCGCCTGCTTCTCGGTCGCCTTCTTCCCGTGCCCAATCGGCGAGGTGACCTTGAGGAGGGCACCCTCGGGCGCGAGGCGCACCAAAGCCTCTCCGTCCTTGTCCTTGACGAGGCTCTCCATGCCTTCCTCGGCGCCCTCCTCCTCGTTCTCCTCGGCCTGGACCGTCTGCTTCTCAGCCGTCTCGGAGACTCGGACCCTCCAGGGCTTGCGGCCAACCCCCATGATCCCGGGGTTCCCCTCCTCGACCACGGAGTACTCAAGCCGCTTCACGGGAACGGAGAGCTGGATGGAAGCGTTCTTGAGGATCTCCTCTACGGAGGCGCCCTCGAGCTCGAGGGTCTGCCTCCCCCCGTCCTGCTCGAGGTACCGGGCCATGAGCTCCCGCACCCTGCCGAGTCCGATGGAGCCCCTCATGACTAGAAGATCCCCTTCTTGAGGGAGGTCAGCTTCGTCCTGAGCCTCAGAATCGCTTTAGTGTGCAGCTGCGACACGCGCGACTCGGTGACGTCGA
>CAZIEI010000038.1:0-18082 GCA_964538705.1 uncultured Spirochaetales bacterium
GCCGGGACGGACGGGCAGTACAACGCGATCGACGTGCATGGAACCGATATCCTCGTGGAGGGCAACGTCGTCGAGCGGACGGGCTACCTTCCCATCGCCTTCTCGGGCGACGACGTGACTATTCGCCGCAACGTCGTGGATGGATTCGCCCTCGTGAAGGACGATGCGGGAGGGATCTACACCTGGTCGGACGGGAAGAAGCCGGGACGGAACCGGCTTATCGTCCAGAACGTCGTGCGGAACGGAATAGGCGCTCCCGATGGCCAGTCCTGGTCCGGGCGCTCGACGCAGGGCATCTACCTCGACGACCGCACGAGCGGCGTACGCGTGGAGGGCAACCTGGTCTATGGCGCGGGCGAGGCGGGCATCATGGTCCACAACGCCCATGACCTCGAGATAGAAGGGAATATCCTTTTCGGCAACGATACGCAGATGCTGTTCGTCCATGACGGCATCGCGAGCGACCACCCTATCCGGGACGTCCGCGTCCTGCGCAATATCCTGTGTGCCGCCGACGAGAAGGGGACCCTCGCGCGGCTTATAAACCGGGACGATGACGAAGAGATCGCCGCCGTCTTCGAGGCTAACGTCTACGCGAGCCCGTTCCGCCGCGAGGGGAACTTTTCGCTCCAGCGAAGGGATAACGCGCCTGAGCGCGTAGACCTCGCGCGCTGGATCGGGGCCGGCGGTCGGGACCGGCGCGGATCGGTCATCGGCGGTTACCGAGCGCCTATCGAGGTGATCAGAGAAACGACGGGGAACCTCATAAAGAACGGGGGCTTCTCGAGCGGCCTCGAGTCTTGGGGTTGGTGGGCCAATTACGGCGCGGGCGTCGCGGAGCCTGTCGGAACGGCCACCGATGGAAGGGCGCCCGCGGTACGGCTCTCCTTCGCGGCCGCGTCGGGCAAGCCTGATTCGCACTTCCTTTTCCATTCAGCGCCCTTTCCCGTGACGAAGGGCGGCCTCTATCGGCTCAGGTTCCTCGCGCGTTCCTCGATGAAGGGATATCCGCTCTCCTCCCTCACGCGCAAGCACGGGGAACCCTGGACGCAGAGCTCCGAGGAGACGGCCTTCATCCTCGATGATGAAGCTCGCCCCTTCGAGCGCCTTTTCGCGGCTGAAACCGATGAGCCTTCCACCAGGGCGGAGTTCATCATCCGCGAGGGCGATCTCCCCCGCGGCGCCCCGCTCGAGGATCTGTTTGCGGAGATTTCCGGCGTCGACCTCCGCGAGGTCGAGGTCAGGCGGATTGACGCCTCGAAATACCTGCGCTTCTCTCCCAATGCGGCCGCGACGCCGCTCAGGGTCGAGCTCGATGGCGAGTGGATCGACGCGAAGGGGAGGCGCGCGTTCGGGACGGTCGAAATACCGCCCTTCAGCGCCGGGATCTTCGTGAAGGAGTAGCCGACTAGCGATGCGGTAGACCGCGTCAGGGCCGCTTCAGCCGTTGGCCCTCGCGGAATCGAGATAATCGGCGAGTTCGTCGTGGCCGCGCTCGCGGGCGAGTTCCGCGGGCGTATGATTAAAGTCGCTTCGGGCGTTCGCGTCGGCACCCGCTTCAATGAGGAGCCTCGCGGCGCTCTCCTTGCCGTTCGCCGCCGCGAAGTGAAGGGCGGTTTCGTTCTTGACATCCTTCGCGTTCGGATCGGCTCCGCGGTCGAGGAGCCAGGCGATGGAATCGTCGTTTCCATTATAGGCCGCGTACATGAGCGCGCGGAGAGAGCCGTACAACGGAGTATCGACGTCCGAGTCGCCGGCGACGGCCTGCCTGAGGGCCGCCGTATCGCCCGCGGCGGCCGCGACGGCGAGCGGATTGTCGAGGCGTTTTAACGAGACGCGGACGGACGAGCCGTCCTGTTTCATGAAATCCCCGGTCAGTTCGTATGCTGAAACGTCGATAATCCGGAGTTCCATGTCGATATCCCATTCGTCCATTTCCGTGGAAGCCGTGCCACCGATGATGATCGATGAACCCTCCGCTTTCCAGAGCCCCTCCTCCCCGAAGCCGGAATTGGAGATGTAGCCCTGGTACGCTCCGCCGTTCTTGAAGAAGAACATGCGCATGCCGGGGAACTCCTCGAGATTCGCCTCGAAGCCGAGCCGCTCTTCCGCGGTGACGTCGATCCAGGAGCTGCCGGATACGATGGAATCGAGGGTGGAATCCTCCTCGCCCTGTCCATACCCATCCGCGGAGTCCTCCTTGGGGTCCTCCCGGCCCAGGTAGCCCGTGAAGATCCAGCCTTCATCGCCCTCATACTCGGTCTTGATCCAGGTACCCTCGACGCCGCCGATCTCCTCGGTGCCGTCGCCGTGTTCTGTCATGGATAGCCGCGCGCCGTAGGGGATGACGGCGACCGTCTCGCTTTCGATGGACGGCTCCGCCCTGAGACGCGAACCGTCGGGGCTCACCACGTAGTAGTCGGGGAAATCCTTCGGCTCGGGAACGACCCAATTCGCCCCGTCGGAGGAGGGCTCCGGAGCGGCGGCCTCTTTGCGCTTGCAAGCGGCGGGCGCGAGGGCGCAGACCGCTGCCATGAGGAAAACGGCTGCGCGGAGAGGGAGGGAACGGATGGGCTGATGGAATCGTTTCATGCCGGGGAGAATAGCGCATAACACGCGAGGGGTGAAGGTCGACGGGGCTTCGTTGGCCAGAACCGAGCGAAGAACGAGCGCGCGCCGAGGAGGATCGGGTTGCGGAGAAATGAAAGGCCGGATCGCTTCGGGCTGCGGGGCCCGTACGGCTCCGTGGCCTTGGCGTTGCCGGCCTCGTTCCCCGATGAATGCGGGGAATCAATGCTGACCGCGCGGCGGGATATCCGCATGGCGTGATCCCTGGCGATGCCTCCGCTCCGTCAGCCTGAATTCAGTATACGCCGATTTATGGGATTTGTAAAATTTTCTGTTCTCGAATTTTCATGATGATTGAAGGGCGACGTGGTTATTCCACGAGCGGAGATCGGAGGTCCGCTCCCGCGCCTACCCCGGAGCCGCTCGGCGAAAGGCCTTCTCCTACTTCTTCTCGATGAGGGGCGGAATGGGCAGGCCGGAGAATTCCTGGAAATACTTGAGGCAGACGTCCCGCCAGAGGCGCGCGTTCTCCTCCTGCTTCGCGAGCCGCGCGGCCACGTGATCGATCCTGGCGTCGTCGATGAGGCCCCGGAGGCTTTCCCACATGCCGCGCATGCCTATGACGTAGAGGACGCCGCGTCCGTAGCGGTGGCAGAGCTCGTCCCAGAAGATCCGGCCGGAGCGCATCGAGCGTTTCCACGGAACGTGGTGGAACCAGCAGAGGAGCGCCTCGGGACAGGACTCGATCGAATCGAAGCGGTCGGCGACGGGCTTGAAGTACTGGTCGACGAGGCCGCTCCCCCTCCGCGTGCGGTCGTAGCCGAGCCCGGCGGGGTCGGCCCGGTGGTAATAGGTCGGGCTCCAATCCAGGTGCCCGGGCACCGTGTCGTCTGGCTCGGGGCCGTAGTGGTGGTCGCGGGCCATGATGTGGCCGAGGCCGAGCGGGGTCATGTAATCCACGCAGGCCTCGTGCGAGCCGCGCATCATGGTGCCGACGGTGGTGACGGTCTCGATGGAGTTGCCCCAGGTCATGCGGATCCATTCTTCGGCGATCTCCTCTGACGAGAGGGAGCGGTCCCAGGCGAGGCGGCCGTACGCGTAGAGGTTCGCCTGGTGGAAATGGTGGCCGCACCAATTGACGTCGCTTCCCGAGTTGGCGACGGCGGCGATCGCCGAGGGGCCCGGGAAGCCCGCGCTTCCGTCCACCGCCTCGCCTACGGTGAAGCCGCCGCCTGAATCCGCGTCGAGGACCTCCTTCCACATTGGCGCGAGGTAGACGAGGTGGTCGCCCTGGCCCAGGTATTCCTGGCTGATCTGGAATTCCATGGCGAGCGGAGTGCGCGGCATTTTCCCGAACAGCGGGTTGAAGGGCTCGCGGGGCTGGAAGTCCAGGGGGCCGTTCTTCGCCTGCACGATGACGTTCGGCTCGAATTTGCCGTCGAGGGGAACGAATTCCTTGTAGGAACGCTTGAGCCTGTCCTCGTCGACCTCCGGGTCGTAGACGAAGGCGCGCCAGAGGACGATGCCGCCGTGTCCGGCGACGGCGCGTGCGAGGAGGTTGGCGCCCTCCGCGTGGCTCCGCCCGTAGTCCTTGGGGCCCGGTTCGCCCTCGGAGTTGGCCTTGACCACGAAGCCGCCGAAGTCCGGGATGCGCGCGTAGATCTCGTCGACGCGGCGCTTCCACCACTCAAGGACTTCCGGAGCGGCGGGGTCGGCTGTGCTGAGGCCGCCCAGGGTCACGGGCGCGGAGAAGTTGGCGGAAAGGAAGACCCTGATGCCGTAAGGGCGGAAGAGGTCCGCGAGGGCGGCTTCCTTCTCGAGGTACTCCTTGGTGAGGTATTCCCTCTTGGCGTTGACGTTGTTGAGGACGAAGGCGTTGACGCCGATGGAGGCGTGGGCGCGCGCGTAGACGCGGTACTTGCGGTCGAGCCGGGCGGGGAGGGCGTCCCAGTCCCAGACGTTGCCCCCGGCGTAGCATCGCTCGGTTTCCCAGTGGTCGATCATCCTGAGCGCGATCCGGGGACGCTCGCGGAGGTCCAGCCCGTCGAGGGAGCCCTGGGTCTGGAGAACGCGCAGGAATCTGAAGGCGCCGTAGAGGAGGCCCGTATCGCCCGCGGAGGCGATGAGGAAGGCCTTGCGTCCTTTCATCTGGATGTTCCGGACGATGAAGCCCTCGGGCCCGAGGGGCTCGAGGTCAGCGTCGATGCCGAGTCCGCGCACGATGGGGGACGATGAGGGCGTGCCCGCTATCACGGCGCCGGGCGTCGAATCCGTCTCAGCCACGGGGACCTTGGCGCCCAGGATGCCCGAGAGGCCGTGGTAGAGCTCGTCGCGGACGACCGCGAGGGTCTTCGACGCGGCTGCGCCCTCGACGATGATCTCCGATATCGCGGCGCGGCAGCGCTCCAGGTACTCGGGATCGTCGGACTTCCGGTAGCGGAGCCAGAGTTCGGAGCCGTCCTCGTCCGCGGGGACCACGCGTTCCTTGACGTCGACCATTTCATTCCTCCCTGGACGGATTCCGCCTTCAAGTATAACTGAACGTGGGTCGCCATCAAGCGCGATTTCCCTCGGCCGGCTCCCGAGGGCGGCGGGTCAGGAACCCGTGCCGGTCCAGGAAGCGGTTCCCGCCCTCCATATGAGGACGGCGCCCCCGAAGAAGACGGCCCCCACCGCGGGCGTGAGCCAGGGCGCGATCCCGGCCGCGCCCGGATCGATGAGGCCCTGCACGGGGAAGGTGGCGATGAAGGCGAGGGGGATGAAGGCGGTGAAGAGGACGCGGAGCGCTCCCTCGAAGATGCCCACGGGCCAGCGCGCGTACTCCCTGAAACGGAAGAAGAAGGCCATGACCGAATAGGAGTTGGTGATCCAGAAGGCGGAGGAGGCGGCCATGATCATGAGGCCGGAGAAGGTCGCGCTCGCCCCGAGGAGGTAGGCGATGAAGGCACCGATTTCCGCGGGGCCCCAGCGGAGGCCGATCCTCGCCGAGGAGACGGCGAGGAGGGCGATCGATAAGGCGAGCTGGGCGAAGCCCTTTAAGTCCACGACGTCCGCCACGAAGGCGAAGAGGCTGGGGAGGGGCCTGAAATAGTAGCGGATGAAGGCGCCCGACTGGAGCTCGTTCCTGAGGCCCCAGATATGGTCGAAAAGGAGCTGGCAGGGCGTGACCGCGAGCACGGAGAAGCCGTAGAGGAAGGAGAGCTGGTCGCGGCTCCAGCCCTCGAGCGCCGGGATGGAGCGGAGGAGGACGAGCATGGTGAGAAAACCCGCCGCGTTCTGGATGAGGATGCCGAAGGAGCTCACGATGAAGTCGGCGCGGTACTCGAGCCGGGCCTTCACGTACTGCGAGGCGATGAGGAAGTAGATCCTGACGTACCAGAGGAGCTTCCGCACTTCAGCCTCCGTTCACCGTGAGGATTCGCGACGCGCGGGCGAGGGCCGCGCGCGAGAGGAGGAGGATGGCCGCGGCCCAGGCCGCCTGGATGCCGATGAGCCTCAGGGCCTCGATCGTTCCCGTCTTCCCGAGGAGGACGGCGATGGGCGCGTCGTAGACGTAACGGAAGGGGAGCCATGAGAGCGCGCGGCGGAGCGGCTCGGGGAAGAAGGGGAGGGGTATGAGGGCGCCCGAGAGGAAGAGGACGAGCATCTCCTTGGTCACGCTGATGCCCCAGACGGATTCCGTGCGGAAGGCCGTGAGGCCGACCATGTAGTCCATGGCGAAGCTGATGAGGAAGGCGAGGGCGAGCGAGGGGAGGAAAAGGAGGAGGTTCCACCCGAGCGGGAGCGGCGCGCGGAAGACGAGGACGGCGATGAGGATGGAGGGCAGGGTTATGGCCGCGAGGTTCACGGCGACGCTCCCCACGACCGAGGCGAGGCACTGGAGCTGGTGGCCCATGGGCTTGAGGAAGTCCATGACGATGTCCCCGGTCCTGATGCGACCCGCCATGTCCCACTCGGTCCAGGTCTGGAAGAGGAGGAAGACGCTCATGGCGAGGACGAGGTAGAGGAAGGCGTCCTCGAAGGCCATGCCGTTGATGAGGGTCCGCCCCCGGTAGATGGAGGACCAGAGCGCGCGCACCACCACGATGTAGACGAGGTTCCCGAGCGTCATGAACGCGAAGTGCCCCCGGTACGCGAGGTTGGACATGATCGAATTCCTCGCCATCGAGAACCAGGCTTTGATCACGAGAGCTCTCCCGCGTAGGCGCGCCTGATGACTTCCTCCATGGAGACCTCGTGCACGGAGACGTCCTTGGGCCTCGCGCGCTCCATGAACCAGCGCAGTACGTCCACGAGGGGCGTTTCGTCCTCGTCGAAGGAGGCCTCGATCCAGCCCGCTTCCTCCTGCCTGATTTCGAAGTTGGCCGCGCGCGCGTGGGCGGCCCTCGCGTCCGCGGCCACGGCCTCGCGCTCCTCCCTCGTGCGCTCGGAGAGGTCCAGCCTCAGGGTCCGCGCGCGCCCGAACACGGTGAGGAAGCGCTCGGTGGGGCCGTCGTAGAGGACTTTGCCCTTGTCGATGAGGACGATCCTCCGCGCGAGGGTCTCGATGTCGCGGACGTCGTGGCTCGTGAGGAGTATGGTGGTCCCCTCGCGTCGGTTGAGCTCGCCGATCAGGGAGCGCACCTTGGCCCGTACGTCGACGTCCAGCCCGATGGTGGGCTCGTCCAGGAAAATGACGCGGGGGCCGTGGAGGAAAGAGGCGCAGATGTCGCAGAGCATGCGCTGGCCGAGGGAGAGGTTCCGCACTGGACGCCTCATGAGCTCGCCCATGCCGGCGAGTTCGTCGAAAGCCGCGATCACGCGGTCGTACACGGGTTTGGGGATGCCGTAGATCTCCTTGAGAAGCTTGAAGGACTCGATGACGGGGATGTCCCACCAGAGCTGGGAGCGCTGCCCCAGCACCACGCCGATGTTCTTCACGTAGCGCGTGCGCTCGCGGAAGGGCTCGAAGCCCGCGACGGAAACCGATCCCTCCGTGGGCTTGAGGACGCCCACGAGCATCTTGATAGTCGTGGACTTCCCCGCGCCGTTCGGGCCGATGAAGCCCACGAGCTCGCCGGGGCCGATGGAGAGGTCCACGCCGTCAACCGCCTTGACCGTCTCGTAGTTCCTCGAGAAGAGGTCCCGCAGCGCGCCGCCGAGTCCGGTCCTCCGTTTTAGGCTCCTGAAGTGCTTCTTAAGGCCTTTCGTTTCTATAAGCGGGGCTTCCATGTCCACCTCGAGCCGACTATCCCGTGAAGCCGCCCGCATGGTCAAGCCGCCCCGATCGTCCTGAATGGAGCGTCTTTTCATGCTATCATTGACGGCGTATGGAAATCCGGAAACCGCGCCGCGCGGCCATGTTGATTCTACTCGTCATTTCCTCCGCTGCGCGGGCGGAGTTCTTGAGCTATAAGGCGGGCTTCTTCCTCGACCTCCCCGAGGGCTACCGCGCTTCGGGAGGGGACGGCTCGTCGAGGTTCAGCTTCTCCGGCCCCGAGGAGTCCGTGAGCTTCCAAGCCGTCGCGTATCCCGGGACGGCCTACGCGTCCGCCGACGCCATCCTGGGAGACGTGAAGAAACGCCTCGGGGCGGAGGCGACGGCGAAGGGCTTCCGCTACCAAGGGCGGAACGCCTACTTCGCGGAGCTCTCCTTCAAGCTCGCGAACGTCCCCATGCGGGGATTCGCCTTCCTCGCCGACGGACGGCCCGGGGAGAACGACTACGCGGTCATCTCCATCTCGAGCGCCAAGGCCTTCGCTTCGTTCAAATCCATCCTCCTTTCCGCGCTCGATTCCTTCTCCATCGACATCGCCGCCCTCCGCATGCCCGGCCCCGTATCCTGGAAGGAGCATCCCTTCGACGAGGGGAAGCCCATCGACGCGACCTTCGCTTACGCCGGCGGGGCGGTGCGCGCGCCCGTGCGGTCGAACTGGGAGACCGCCTCCAAGGCCGTCGTCGACCGGGAGCACGCGGTCCTCGTCGCCTACGCCGACTCGAAGGATTACTGGGCGGAAGCCTGGAAGCGCTTCTACCGGATGATCTTCCGCGACTCCTACAGCCGCCTCGACTCGTTCGCCTTCGCGCTCGGCGTGAAGATGGACGAGCTCTGGCGGGCTGGCCGCCTCCCGGGCGTGGCGGACCGCGCCCTCGGGCCCGCAGCGGGCATCGAGGCCTATCTCGACGGCGCCCTCGAGGCCGAGGCCCTCATGGCCCTGGTCCAGGAGCATGCGTACAAGCGCGACCCGAAGGGCTCGGACTTCACCGCGCCGCTCACCGCCCTCCTCCGGAAGGAAGGAGACTGCGATGCCCGCGCGATGCTCGCCGCCATTATCCTCCAGCACTGGAACGTGGAAGCTGGGATCGCGGTGAGCCGCGTTTACTCCCATTCCGTCGGCCTCGCGGCCATCCCCGGCGAGCCGGGGCGGAACGCGGGCTTCGACGCGGGGGGGAAGCGCTTCCTCGTAATGGAGACGACCGACCGGGTGAGGCCCGGCATGATCGCCGAGGAGCAATCCGTTATCGAAAACTGGATAACCATTTTTTTCGTGTTCTGAGACGGGGGCGCGAGGGGCTCGAACGGAGGGATGCATGGTGCGGATCGGGTGCGGCGCGCGGCGGCGCGGACGGGTATCGTTTCCATTCGCGGCCCTCGCCGCGGTCGGCTTCGCCGCGTTGGTTGCGTCCGGCTGCTTGAGCTCGGGGAATCTCGGGGAGCGCGAGTCGAAGGGGAAGGCGAAGGCCGCCGGCGACCCGGTCGTGAAGATCCAGGTTCCCGAGGACGGCGATTACGAGGAGCCCGAGGAGGATCCCGTCTTCAGGGTGAAGGGCGATCCCTCCGGGGCCGAGGTCTACATCGACGGCGTTTACCAAGGCGCCGCGCCGGTGGAAACGGTCCTCAAGCGGGGGTTCCACGAGGTGCGCGTCGTTCTCGAGGGCTACCGTCCGTGGAAGGACAGCTCCTTCTATGACGGGGACTCCGTGATGACCGTCCGGTACGAGCTCGAACCCATCATCGGCTACCTGCGAGCGTCCGTGTCCCCCGCGGACGCCTCCATCAGGATCGACGGTCCCGGCGGCTCCGCCGAGCTGGGGCCCGGGATCAACGAGATCCCCGTGGGGAAGCGCGTCGTCACGGCGCGGCGCTTCGGCTACGCGAGCGCCTCGGCGCGCGTCGATATCCTCGAGAACGAGGAGACCGAGGTCGCGCTCGAGCTCCAGCCCAAGGATATGGAGGTCGAAGTCGACGCCTCGCCGCGCTCCTTCAATCCCGTCGAACCAGGCGCCCTGGGGAGGATCGTTCTCACGGCCTCGCCCGACGGCTACGGCTACGTGCGCGTTTCCGTGAACGGGCCCGGCGGAACGACCGTCGCGGTGAAGGAGTTCCCTTTCGCGTCGGACTACGGCGAGCTCCGCTTCGAGTGGCGCGGCCGCGACGCCGCGGGGCGACTAGTCCCTCCGGGCGACTACGAGGCGGTCTTCGAGTCCTGGCCCCTTCTCGAGCCGCTTCCCGGCGGAGCCTTCCCGGAGGGCTCGCCGGAACGCGCCCAGCGCGTCGCGTTCGCGGTCACGAACGAGCTGCGTTCCTACGCGAGCCTCATGCCGGGCGTATCGGGACTCGCTTATTCCCCCGACGCCGAGGTGCTCAAGGGCGCGATCCAGGCGGGCGGGACCTTCGCGGGCACGTACCTGTCCCCCGAGGTCTGGTTCGGCTTCCTCGCGGGACAGCTCAGGGTGGCGGGCTTCAAGTCCGTCCTCCCCTGGGAGCTCTCCGCCTCCGTCGGGCTCGAGAGCTTCCCCGCCGCGCCGGTGGACCTCATGCTCGGGCTGGGCTTCAAGATGGCCCTCGCGGATTCCGGCGCGGGGTTCGTCCGCTTCAAGAACGCCGTATCGGTGAAGGCCCGGCTCTTCCCCCTCGGGCTCGTCTCCGATCCCTTCGGCGACATGATCGGGGCGTCGACGGCGCTTCCCCTCCAGTTCGGGCTGGGTCCCGTCGACCTCGTGTTCTGCCCGGAGCTCCTCCTTTCGCCGTACCGGCCCGGGGATATCGCGAGCGCGACGGAGGATCCCTACGCCTTGGAGTGGTTCTTCGTGCCCTACGCGCGGGCGGGGATCCGCGCGCGCTTCGGCGCCGCGAGCGCCGGGATTTCCGGCTTCCTCCGCTTCCGCGCCCTGGGCGACGGCGAACCGGGGATCGATCTTCCCTTCGGGCTCGCGGCCGAGGCCGTGATGGCCGATCCCGGCGGCACGCGCTACTCCGTGGTCGCGATGGCGCAGATAGAGGACGGGGAAAACTGGTATTTCATCCTCGGCTGTTCGATCGGAGGGCTCTGGCCCCTGGGAGACTGAGGCGACGCGCGGCTTCGCGTTCTGACGCGCGGCTTCGCGTCAGGAAACCGTTCCTAATAGATTGCCTTCTGGCAATCTATTAGGCCTCGATGAATTCCAGGTAGCGTTCGGTGGCCTTCGAGAGGTCCCAGTACTCGCCGCGGTACTTCTCCGGGAGGAGTGCGGCCAGCTGGTACATGGCCTCGTCAGCCATGGCCTGCCTGGTCTCCTTATTCACGGAGCCGCCCGGCGCCTTGAAGCGGAAGGGCCTGCCCGCGCGCATGCGGAACTCGGTCCTCCGCCAGCGCTTCGCGTCGGCCTCGCGGTTCTCCCCGCCCCAGTGCGCGATGGGAATGAGCGGCGAGCCTGAGTGTATGGAGAGCGTGACGATCCCGGGGTGGGCCTTGATGAGGGCCCCCGTCTTGCTCCGCGTCCCCTCGGGCGCGATGCCGAAGACCTTCCCGGATTTGATGGCCTCGATGGATTTCCGCATGGCGTCCATGTCCGACTCGCCGCGGCGAACGGGTATGATGCCCCAGACCCTCATGATCCACGCGACGAATTTCTTGTCCCAGAGCTCCGTCTTCCCGATGCCCGTGATGGGGCGGGGGCGCAGGTGTACGTAGTAGAGTGGCACCTCGATGGCGCCCGAGTGGTTGCCGTAGACGATGAGGGGGCCCGTCATGGGAACGCGGTCCCAGCCCTCCTTGACCACGCGGTAAGCGAAGGAGAGGCCGAAGCGGCAGCCCGCGGTGACGAAGCGTTCGATGAAACCCATGCCTCGAATATACCGCTTAAGGGGCCGGCGGGGATACGCCGGGCCGCCGCGCCCGTCCGGACGGGCGCCGGCCCTGACGGACGTCGGTCAGGGCGTCAGCGTCTCGATGCTCCCGTCTCCGCGGTAAGCGAGTTCCGCCACCTTCACGCAGCGGAGGCTGTTTTTCCCGCCCGAGAGTGTCGCGTCGTGGTAGAAGAGCCACCACTTCCCGCCGTGCTCCACGATGGAGTGGTGCGTGGTCCAGCCGACGACGGGATTGAGGATGCGGCCGCGGTAGGTGAAGGGGCCCCAGGGGCTGTCGCCGATGGCGTAGACGATGTAGTGCGTGTCCCCCGTCGAGTAGGATAGGTAGTAGCGCCCGCGGTACTTGTGCATCCAGGGGCCCTCGAAATAGCGGCGGCCCGTGTCGCCCTGGAGGAGGGGCTTTCCCGTTTCGTCGAGGATGACGGCGTCGATGGGCGGCCCCTCGAAGGAGACCATGTCCGGGGCGAGGCGGGCCACCTTGGGGCAGAGGGCCTTCTCGTTCGGGCCGGGCTCGATCCCGTCGGGATCGAAGGATCCCTTCCGCCACTTCTGGAGCTGGCCGCCCCAGATGCCGCCGAAGTACATGTAGTGGCGGCCGTCATCGTCCTCGAGGACCGCCGGATCGATGCTGAAGCTTCCCTTGATGGGCTCGGGCATGGCCGTGAAAGGCCCCGCGGGCGAGGAGGATTTCGCCGCGCCGATCCTGAAGATGCCTTCCTTGTCGCGGGCGGGGAAGTAGAGGTAGTAGGAGCCGTCCCTGCGCGCGGCGTCGGGGGCCCACATCTGCTTGGAGGCCCAGGGGACGTCGGCGATGTCGAGGACCGTCCCGTGGTCGGTGACGGGCGAAGCCGCGTCGGCCATGGAGTAGACGCGGTAGTCCCGCATCCCGTACTGGTCGCCGTTGTCGTTGTCCGGTATCCCGCAGTCGATATCGTGCGAGGGATAGAGGTAGATGCGGCCGTCGAAGACGTGGGCCGACGGGTCAGCGGTGAAATTGTCCGTTACGAGGGGTTTTCCCGTGAGGGGCATCGATCGATCCTCCTGAAAATGGTGCGGCGTCCGGTCGACGGCGCCGCGCGGGCCTAAGATACTGTATGACGCGGGCATCGTTCAACAGCGACGCCCTGTCCATCTCCATAGGGGTAATCTCCGATTATGCGGGTTTTTGCTGGTATACTCGGGAGCATGGCAGAGCTCCTCTCGGGCCGCCTCTCCACGGCAGTCGGCGACATCACGGCCATCGAGGCCGACGGGATCGTCAACGCGGCTAACTCGACTCTCTTGGGCGGCGGCGGCGTCGATGGCGCCATACATCGGGTCGGCGGTCGCGCGATCCTGGATGAGTGCAGGGCCCTCAGGCGGGACTCCCTCCCCGACGGGCTCCCCGCTGGCGGTGCCGTGAGCACCGGCGCCGGGCGCCTCAAGGCGAAGCGCGTCATCCACGCCGTGGGGCCGGTCTGGGCGGGCGGCGGCGCGGGGGAGGAGGCCATCCTCGAGTCGGCGTACCGCTCATGCCTCCAAGTGGCGGAGCGCGAGGGACTCCGCTCGATCGCCTTCCCCGCGATCTCCACGGGAGCGTACCGCTTCCCCAAGGCGCTCGCGGCCCGCGTGGTCATGAGGACGATGCGGGAGTGGTTCGCCGCGCGCTCTCTGCCCGAGCGGGCGCTTCTCGTCTTCTCGAGCGCGGACGACGAGTCGGTTTTCCTTGACATCGCGAGGAAAGCGGCGGACAATCGCCTATGAGCGCGCCGCGCGCGAAGCGCGCGATAAACGGAGCGATAAGGGGTGGATCATGGCGGACAAGCAGGGCATCGCGAAGCTCGACCAGAAGCTCATGGCGGCGGGGATCGTCAAGAAGGCGTACCGCGCCGACCTCCCCCTCGTGCACCGCAAGATGAACTCGATCATTAGGAAGACAGGGACGGTCCTCTCCGACGCCGTATTCGACGAGGGCAACGAGGCGCTCAGGGATTGGCTCGACCTCCTTTCCCGGCAGGGCGCCTCCCAGGACAAGCTCACCTCCTACCTGCGCTGCGGGTTGGCGCACCTCACCTACGATTACATCAGCTCGCAATACAAGAAGATCGGGCCCGAGGACCTCATCTCGAGGACCATCACCTCGCTCAAGGTCAGGAGGCTCAACACGAGCTTCTTCAAGCCGCGCGAGGATTCGGGCTCGTCGGGATCATCGGGGTCCAAGACGCCCAAGAGCAAGAAGAAGATAGAGCCGGTCTACCGAACCCTCGCGTTCAAGGTGCATGGGAAAAAGGCGGCCAAGAAACCCGCGAAAAAGGCAGCGAAGAAAACAACGAAGAAGGCCGTGAAGAAGGTAACGAAGAAAGCTGTCAGGAAATCGGCCAAGAAAGCTGTTAGGAAGACGGCCAAGAAGGCTGTCAAGAAGACGGCGAGGAAGTCGACGGCCAAGCGTAGCGTCGCGAGGAAGCCCGCGCGCAAGACCGCGAAGAAGGCCGTGAAGAAGGCCGTGAAGAAGGCCGTGAAGAAGACCGCGAAGAGGACCGTCAAGAAGTCCGCGCGCAAGCCCGGGGGAAAGAAGCGCGTCGCCAAGAAGCCTGTCGCCCGGAAGACGGCGAAGCGCTCCGTCAAGAAGACTGCGAGGAAGTCAGCGAGGAAGCCGGCCAGGAAGCCGGTGGCCCGGAAGAGCGCGAAGCGGTCATCTACGAAGACGAGCAATCTCACTCTCAGGTCGTCGGTGAAGCGGCTCTTCGCGACGGGCGCGCGCCTCAAGTCGCCTACGGTGAGAGTGGGGCGCTGACCTAAGGCCGGTCGGGCGCGTCGATCCGTCCGACGAGCGCGGCGGTTCATCCGACGCGCCGGTCCGGAGCGCGAATAGGAACGGGGCCCGGGGAGCGGTTCATGGGCGAGCCTGAGGCTCGCGGACGAGCCGCTTCCCGGGCCCTTCGATTATTTCTTCAGGAATAGATTGAGGTAGTGCGTGGATCCCGGTTCGGCGAGGATGCGGACCTCCGCGTCCTTGAAACCCGCGCAGCGGCCCGTGATCACGCGCTCCCCGGGGGCGACCTCTATCCAGAACTGACCGAATCCGTCCGCGTAGGCCGCCTCGACGCCGTCCACCAGGACTACGCGGTCGGGGACCGCTTTACCATACGTCTTGTATTGGATCGTCGCTCCCGAGAGCCCTTCCCACACGCCCTTGGCGGACCACGATGCCATCTCGGGACGCTTCCTGAGCTCGCGGAGGAAGAGCCGCGTATCTTCGAATTCCCCGTAGACGACGGCGGGGGCGCTCGGGGCGGGCGCCGCCTCGGCGGAGCCCCGCGTCGCCTCGGCGGAGCCCCGCGTCGCCGCCTCGTGCACGGCGCCTTGCGGGATTTCCGCAGTCCCCGCCTTGGAGGCGACGCAAGCCGAGGCCGAAGCGGCGAGGGCGACGGCGGCGAGGAGGGCCCTCGCGCCGATGATCGAATCCGCGCGGAGGATCATTTCAGGTACAAGAGCTCGATGCCCTTCCCCGTGCCCAGGTTCCGCGAGTACTTCTTGTCCTTCGGGTCGTTCCAGTGCTCGTGGACGCCGAGGCTCCCGATCGGCGTCCCGTCTCCCTCGGGATCGTATTTGAGATTCGCCGGCCACTTGGAGGGATCCGCCGCTTGGTGCAGATAGTCGTCGACGCCCGCGTACTGCGGGAAGGGGCCGGAGTCGTCGCGCGGGTCGTGCATTCCCTCCGTGGGATGGTCGAAGCCGAATTCGTTGACGAGGAAATCGTAACCGACGGAATCGATGGCGACGGGATCCTGCGAGAGGAAAACTGACGAGGGGTAGTCGCCGCTAAAGGGCTCCATCGCCCACTTGATGGCGGGATGGCCCCAGTTGATGGAGCTCCAGAGGCCGTCGACGAGGTAGAGGACGGTCTGGCCCCCGAGGTCCTTGTGGCCCATGAAGTCGACGAGGCAGCGGTACGCGCCGTAGCGTCCGTTGGTGACGCGCCCGGCGCCCTCGGGCGCGGGGAGGCCGTAATGCCAGCCGAAGGCCCCGTTGCCGTTGTAGGGCGTGACCGATCCGAAGTGCAGCTTGGCCGTGAGCGAGATTCCCGCGCGGTGGTGCTTTTTGAGGACGGGGACGTTGATCATGTACGCGGCTTCCTCGTACAAGCGGGGAAGTGAGTCCAGTTTGCCGCCGTCGCTCGCTATGAGCACGGAGTTCGCCGTGCCTGGCACCGCGCCGCGGCGCATGTAGCGGAGGCGGGGGAAGTCCGCGTAGACGGTCTTGTACATCCGCCTATCCATGTCGATATTGGGCTCGCCGATGACGATACTGGACTGCGGCACGCCGGCTTTCTCCGTGAGCTGGGAGAGGAGGGCGTGGATGACCTGGGGCGAGGTGTTTACGTTCTGCGGGCCGTTCCCCATCCCGTTCAGGTTGATCTTGATGACGATGAGTTCGCCCTTCGCATAGCCGTTCTGCCCGCGGCCGCGCGAAGCGTTGAAATCCCGGAAGAGCGCGTCCCAGGCGTCGGCTACCGTCGCCTTGCCCGTCAGGCCCAGGATGCCTTTCTCCATCATCGCGTCGACCGCGGGCTGGCTCGCGTTGGCGGGATCGAACCAGAGCTTGCGGCCGCGGTTGTCGTACGACTCGTTCGTGGCCGCGGGGTCATGGACCCAGACGACGCGGCCGGGGAAGATGCCCTTACCCTGGCCCATCGGCATGTTGGGGCCGTCGTCGGGGAGTTTGACTCCGGAGACGGCCGTCGCGGCGGCGGCGGGGCGAGCGGCGACCGCGAGCGAGAAGCCGCCGAGGGCGATCCCCGCTGCGACGCAGCCGGCGAAGATCGCGATGCTATGGCGGGACATGAACTCGCGGGCTTTCCTGAAGAGGAGGGCCGAGGAAACGAACGAGGCGGCGCCCGCGACGAACGAGGCCGCGAGCGGGAATGCGGCGCGCATGCAGGGATAGTTGGCCCTGCTCGGCTTGGGAATGACCCTGATCAGGAACCAGATGAACGCCCCGAACCCGGCGAGCGGGAGGAGCATCCTAGGCACGTTCAATCCTCTGGTCCTGTCCTTGCGCGTTCCGTTCATCATCGCGTCTCCTCGGGCCGGATGCGGCCAGGGGGAGAGGATAGCCCGAAGCGTTGCCGGACGCAATAGAGCCCGGGCGGCGCCCTGCGGGTCGGGTCGATGCGGACGGCCGCCGGAACGCGATCGCGCCGCTCGTCGCCGCGGCGCGCGCCGTATAGTATAATCGCCTGAGGAGGGGCTGAGCGCTTCTCCGGGAAAGGAGCCCTCGATGCGATACCGATTCATCGCCCCCGCCGCCATCGCCGCGTTCGCCGCGGTCATGCCCGCCGGAGCGGCGCCGAAACGGGACGGCCGCTCGCCGATACAGCCCGGCGCCAAGCTGGAGCGGCTCCCGGGGATCTATTCGTTCACCGAAGGTCCCTGCGCCGACGCGGAGGGCAGGGTCTATTTCACCGATCAGCCGAACGACGCCATCCACGTGGTCGGCCTCGATGGAAAGGTCGAGCTCTTTATGAAGCCCGCGGGCCGGTCGAACGGCATGAATTTCACGCGGGAGGGCCTTCTCATCTCCTGCGCCGACGAGCGGAACGAACTCTGGTCCATCGATCCGCGCGCTTCCGACCCCGCCGCCTCGCGCGCCGCGCTGGCCGGAACGCACTCGGGCGCCGCCCTCAACGGTCCGAACGACGTCTACGTCATGCCCGACGGCGGCATGTACTTCACGGATCCCCTCTACGAGCGGCCGTATTGGAAGGGCGGCGTGAAGCGCCAGGAGAGCGAACAGGTCTACTACCTCGCCCCCGGTTCCTCGAAGCCGGTCCGCGTGACTGAAGACCTCCTGAAGCCCAACGGGATCGCGGGGACGCCCGACGGGGCCTACCTCTTCGTCGCCGACATCCGCGATAACAAGACCTGGCGCTACCGCGTGGAGGCGGACCGCTCGCTCTCGGAGAAGACCCTCTTCTGCGAGCTCGGATCCGACGGCATGACCATCGACGCCGACGGGAATCTTTATCTGACCGGCCGCGGCGTCACGATATTCGATAAGGACGGCGTGAAGATCGGGACCGTCCCCGTGAGCGAGAATTGGACCTCGAACGTCTGCTTCGGCGGCGCCGACCGCGCGTGGCTCTACATAACCGCGAGCGCCCACGTGTATCGGATACGGACGCGCGTCAGGGGCGCGCACGCCATAGGGAAGTAGTCGCCGGCCCGAAGCGAGAAAAAACGCGTCTTCGCACCGATCGCTGCGCGATCTAACAACTCAGCCGCGTTTTTTCTCGCTTCGGGCCAATGCTACTGATCGCGATGGCGTGCGCGAGTCTTTGCGCGGCGTACCGGGTGGACGGGGGGGAGAGGAACGCGTCTTCGCACCGATCGCTGCGCGATCTAACAACTCAGCCGCGTTTTTTCT
>CAZIEI010000038.1:18182-23735 GCA_964538705.1 uncultured Spirochaetales bacterium
CGCTTCGGGCCAATGCTACTGATCGCGATGGCGTGCGCGAGCCTTCGCGCGGCGTACCGGGGGAGGGGGGGAGAGGAACGCGTCTTCGCACCGATCGCTGCGCTGCGCTAGCTCGTGGCTCCGGTGGTGCCGTCGGGAGGGGCGTCGGGGCCGCCGGAGGGGGTTCCTGGCGAGGTAACGGGGACGATCTCGGTGACGGTCACCGAGAGGCTGCCTACGGCGCGCGTCGCGCTTTCGTCGGGATTCGCGGCGCCGAAGTCGCTCCCGTCCTTCGCGTTCGTGATGTAGCGGAGCTCGCTCTGGATCGATCCCATCGTGAAGGAGCCGAGGCCGGTGGCCTCGTTGGGAACCCAGCCGATGAGCTCGAAGGGGAGGGTCGCGCCGCTCGAGGCGTCCAGGTCCACCTCCGCCGCGTAGATGAGGGCGGGCTGGTCGGAGAACCACGCGTTCCCGTCGAAGGATTGATCGGTCTCGAAGTAGACGGTGAAGCGGCGCGGGCAGCCCGCCTTGAGGGTAGCCGAGATCGAGAAGTCCTGGCGGGCGACGGTGGCGGCCGTCACGGCTTCGACCTCGTCGGGATCGGATTCCCCGTAGACGACCGTGGACCAATGGGGGATGGCCGTGTTGGTGAGGACGGTGCTCGGCGGAGCCATGTCGGTGATGAGCTTCTCGCAGACGAGGATGTTCTGGTAGAAGCCGCCTTCGCCCTCGATCCATGCCGCGTAGACGTTCGGCCAATCCGCATATTCGTCATCGCCGTAAGCGAACTCAAGCCTGAGGGAAGCTCCCGCGGCGCCCCCTCCGGTCCCGCAGGAGGACGCAGCAGTCGAGAAGGCGATCGACAAGAGGATCGCGGACGCTCCCCGGATCGCCCTGCGTGATCGGCTTAGAAGTCTGATTGATGCCAAGATATTCTCCTCGACTGCGGAATCGCCCAGTATTGTACCTCATCGCTCGAAAAAAAACGGGCCCCGCGAGGGGCCCGTCTTTATCGTGCGCGAAGCGGCTCAGGACTTCTCGCCCTCGAGGGGAGCCGGAGAGGATTCCCGCGCCTTTCCCGCTTTCACGTCCCGGAGGAGGCGGAAGACTTTTGTGGGGCACTTCTTCACGCACTCGCCGCAGAAGTCGCAGAGGGAGTAGTCCACCACGGGGAGGCCGTTCTCCATCTTGATGGCGCCCCGGGGGCAGGACTTCACGCAGATCTCGCACTTGATGCATCCGATCTTGCAGGCCTTCCCCACGGTCTGCTTGACGGCGGCGCGGTTGGAGCAAAGGGCGACGGCTCCCTCGCGGCCCTTGGGAACCATTGCGAAGAGGCCCTGGGGGCATTCCCGCGCGCACATTGCGCAGCCCGTGCATTTGGCGTAGTCGACGACGGGGACGCCGCCCGGGCCCATGGAGAGAGCGCCGAAGGCGCAGACCTTCACGCAGTCGCCGAAGCCCATGCAGCCCCACTGGCAGAGCTTGATGCCGTTGGTGGCGATCTCGGATGCGCGGCAGGTCTCCACGCCGGCATAGATTCCCTTGACCCGAGCGAACTCGCGCGTGCCCTGGCAGCGGAGGACCGTTACCATGTCCTCGCCCTTGGCTTCCTTGCCCATGAGGGCGCCGAGGGCCGTTGCGCAGGCGGAGCCGCCAGAGGTGCAGAGGTCGACCGCTTCGCCCTTTTCCGCCACGGCTTCCGCGTAGGCGTCGCAGCCCGCGTAGCCGCAGGCGCCGCAGTTGACGCCGGGGAGGATGGCGCGGGCTTGGTCGATGAGGGGGTTCCGCTCCACCTTGAAGAGCTCCCGGAACACGCCGAGGAGGGAGCCGAGCACGAAGGCGAGGATGGCGGAGAATCCGAGCGTTATGAGGATCAGTATCATCTATCGCCTCCCTACCTGATCATGTTCGCGAAGCCCATGAATCCGACCGCGAGGAGGGCGGTCGTCACGAAGAGGATGGGCGCGCCCTTCAAGTATTTCGGGATGGGCGAGCTCGCTATCCGCTCCCGCACCCCGGCGAGGAGGACGAGGGCGAGCATGTAGCCCAGGGCCGAGGGCGTACACCATCGATTCCGCGAAATTATATTCCTTGGTCACCATGTTGAGCGTGACGGCGAGGATGGCGCAGTTGGTCGTGATGAGGGGGAGGTATATGCCCATCGCCAGGTAGAGTGCGGGGAGATTCTTCTTGAGGAAGAACTCGACGAGCTGGACCAACGCGGCGATCACGAGGATGAAGACCAGGATCTGCAGGAAGTCCACGTCGAAAAACTTGAGGAGCGCGAACAGGGGGAAGCAGACCGCGGTCGCGAGCAGCGTGACGAAGGTGACGGCCACGCCCATCCCTATCGATTGCTTCACGTCCGAGCTCATGCCCAGGTAGGAGCAGAGCGCCAGGAACTGCATGAAGACCACGTTGTCGATGAGGAAGGATTTGATGAATATCTGGCTGAGGTGTATCAATTGCTCGCTCACGCGCGACCTCCTTTATCCGCGGCTTCGGCTGAACCCGCCGGGGCGCTCGCCAAGGCGCGTGCGCGCCGCGCGTCGAGGGCGCGCTTGATGCCCAGGTTCATCGAGATGAAGAGCCCGAACACGAGGAAGCCTCCGGGAGGCAGGGTGAAGAAGATGATGGGCTCGAACCCGGGGAGGAGCGTGAGAACGTCGCGGTCCAGGAAGGTACCCGCTCCCAGGAGCTCGCGGAAAGCGGAAATCCCGACCATGACCCATGTGTAGCCGAGGCCCATTCCCAGGGCGTCGGCGGCCGTCTCGAGGACCCCGTTCTTGGAGGCGAAGGCCTCGACGCGCCCCATGATGATGCAGTTGACCACGATGAGGGGGATGAAGACGCCCATCGATTCGGACAGCGCCGGTAGGTAAGCCTTCATCACGAGGTGGATGATCGTCGTGAAACTCGCGATGACGATGATGAAGATGGGGATGCGGATCGAGTCCGGGATGAGCTTCCGGAAGAGGCTCACGATGACGTCCGACATGACGAGGACGAAGGTGAGCGCGAGGCCCATGCCCAGCCCCGTGGCCACCGAGGAGGTGACCGCGAGCGCGGAGCAGAGGCCGATCATGAGCATGAGGAGGGGGTTCTGAGGAGTTCCTTTGGTCGCTTCATTCGCTCGCTCCTTGGGCGCGTTCCGCGATGTACGCGGATCCCGCCGCGGCCGAGGCCTTGACGATGGCCGCGAGGGATCGGCTCGTGATCGTCGATGCGGTGACGGCTTGGACGTCCTTGCCCACCTCGAAGGCGGCGTCGGCGCCCATGCCGCCGAACTGCCCGAACCAGGTCAGTCGGCGCTTCCGGTCGACGTAGTAGTTCGCTTTCTTCGCGTTCTGCCCGAGGCCGGGGGTGTCGTTGAGCTCGAGTATCTTGACGCCGGCGATCTTGCCGTCGAGGCCGACGCCGGTCATCACGGCGGCGCGGCCGTTGTAGCTCTTGCCGGTCGCGGTTATCGCGAGGCCGATGAGGACGCCGCGGCGCTCGACGGCGTATATCTCCTCGGCCTTGATGCCCCCGTTCCCGAACGCCAGGGCGCTAGGCTCGAGGGGGCGGTAGGTTTCCAGGTCGGGGAAGAGCTCCTTGAGCGATTTCGTGGTCCGGATGCCGTCCTGCTTTTCCTTCGCTTCCTTAGTGAAAGAGTAGGTCGCAGCGAGAAGCACACAGGCGGCGGAAGCGAAAATGGCGAGTATGACCCCGAGTTTCAGGATGTCCTTGACTTTCATGCTTTGGCCTCCTTCGCGGGCTTCACCCATCCGTACTTCCTGACGCGGAGGCGGTTCAGGAAGGGCGCGAAGGCGTTCATGATGAGGATCGCGTAGGTGACGCCCTCAGGGAAGGCGCCGAACTTCCTGATGAGGACGATGATGGCGCCGATGGAGACGCCGTAGATCGCCTTGCCCCAGGGGGTCATGGGGCTCGTGGAGTAGTCCGTGGCCATGAAGAAGGCGGCGAAGGCCACGCCTCCCGAGAGGACCGACACAAGGGGATCGAGGCCGAAGGCCCATGCGAGGAGGGCGGTGCCGCCGAGCACGGCCGCGGGGATGAGGGGCCCGATCACCCTGAGCCCGAGGAGGATGGCCGCGCCGATGAGGACGAAGAGGATCGAGGTCTCGCCGATGGAGCCGGCCCGGTTCCCGATGAAGAGCGTCCAGTCGATGCCGGCCATGTCGCTCGCGCCGAGTGAACGGGCGATCGCGGCGGCGGGCCCGGTGAGCGCGCCCATCGTCGCCTGCGACGATCCCGCGATCTCGGTCCAGGACTTAGCGATTCCCAGGGGGGTCGCCGCGGTGGCGGCGTCCGCGGCGGCGAAGGGCGCGGCCCAGGAGGTCATGGCTCGCGGAAAGCTCATGAGGAGGACGGCGCGCCCGATGAGCGCTGGGTTGAAGGGGTTCGCCCCGATGCCTCCGAAGAATTCCTTGGCGACGACGATGGCGAAGAAAGTCCCGACCGCGGCCATCCAGATCGGGAGGCCGGGGGGGAGGGTGAGGGCGAGGAGGAGCCCGGAGACGGCGGCGGAGAGGTCCCCGATCCTGGTCTTCTGCTTGGTCAACCGCTGGAACAGCCATTCCCAGATGACCGCCGACCCCGCGCAGACGAGCATGAGGGCGAGGGCGCGCGCGCCGAAGAGCCGCACCGCGTTCACGCAGAGCGGCAGGAGGGCGATGAGGACCGCGAACATGATCTGCGGCGTCCTCACCGGTACGAGCTTGTGCGGGCTCGGGCCCAGGAGCACGGGCTCCTTGACGGCCTTCGCGTCACTTGGCATGTGAAGCCTCCTTGCGTTTCTTCTCCTTGAGGAGCTGCTTCCCGACGCGGAAGCGCTGCACCAGGCGGATCCTCGCCGGGCACACCCAGGCGCAGGTGCCGCAGTCCACGCAGTCCATGAGCCCGATCTCCTCGGCCAGTTCCAGGTCTCCGGAGACGAGGGCCGCGTTGAGGAGGGCCGGGGAGAGCCGGCAGGAGCAGGCGCGCATGCAGCGGCCGCAGCGGATGCACTGGCCCTCGGCCTCCTGGTCCGTCTCCGCCTTGGCGAGGAAGAGGACGCCGGAGGTGTTCTTCTGGATGGGGATGGCGGCGTCGCCCGTGGAGAAGCCCATCATCGGTCCGCCGAAGACGAACTTGCGGGGCTCCGTATCGAACTGGACGGTCCCGGGGACGAGGCTCGACGCGACGGTCCCGATCGGGACGAGGAGGTTCTTGGGCTCCTTGAGGGCGCCGCCCGAGAAGGTCACCGCGCGCTCCGTGAGCGGCTTCCCGAGGAGGAAGGCGTCGGAGATCGCCGCGAGGGTGGCCACGTTCTGCACTACGCAGCCTGAGTCCACGGGGAGGCCGCCCGAGGGGACCTCGCGCCCCGTGATCGCGACGATGAGCATCTTCTCCCCGCCCTGCGGGTACTTGGTCTTGACGAGGCGGACTTCGATGTCCATGCCGCGGCCGTGGTTCCTGACCGCTTCCTCCAGGACCGGGACGAGGCGGGCCTTGTTGTCCTCGAGGGCGATGACGCCCTTCTGCGCCCCGCAGATCCGCATCGCGATGGCCGCGCCGGAGGCCACGCGC
>CAZIEI010000039.1:0-18440 GCA_964538705.1 uncultured Spirochaetales bacterium
GAGGCGCGGGACGTGATAGCGCTTGAGCTGGCGGTCCACCGTGATGGACTGGGACTGGACGCCGCCGACCGCGCAGAGCACCAGGATGGCGCCGTCGAGGACGCGGAGCGAGCGCTCCACCTCCACGGTAAAATCCACGTGTCCGGGGGTGTCGATCAGGTTGATCGTGGTGTCCTTCCACGTGACGTTCGTGGCCGCGGACTGGATGGTGATCCCGCGCTCGCGCTCGAGCTCCATGTTGTCCATGGTGGCTCCCACGCCGTCCTTGCCGCGGACTTCATGGATCGCGTGGATCTTCTTGCAGTAGTAGAGGATGCGCTCGGACAAAGTCGTTTTGCCCGAATCGATATGGGCGCTGATGCCGATATTCCGCATCTTGTGGATATCGATGGCCATGGTTCGTTCTACCTCTCGGTCCTAGGATGAGGCGCTCTCGTGTACAATGTTTCGTGCAAGGCGCCTGCCGTTGCCGCGGCGTTCAGGTCCCGAGAAGGACAAGCGTCCTCAGAGGACCGGCAATATCATCAAGCGGGTTTCCCGCGCGTTACCGTTTTCCTGCAAACCTTGCGATATGCCGATAGCGAACGGAGTATAGGGATATATAGTGGAAGTTTCAAGGGGCCGGCCCTGTGGTATGATGCGCTGGGATATGGAAAAACTCTGCTTCTTGGGCTGTTTGGACGCTCCGTCCACGACGGTGGATGCGCTCATCATCAAGAGCGCCATTCTCGCCTTCCAGCCCGGTCTCCTCCTCATCGCCGATTCCATGGAAGGAGACGCTCCGTGGAAAGAGGCTCTTCTTGGTCTTACCATACCGATCCGGAACATCGACCTCAGTGGCGAAAATCAACGCTTAAAACGACTCGGCTTCTTGGCAAAGGAAGCACAAGTCCTCGATCGGCTCGCCCGCCTCGGCGCACGCGGCCTTCTTCCCGATTCCGCATCAAAGGCCCTCGAGGAAATCGCGGAACTCAGGGCCGTCTACCGGGATATCTTCGAAGCGACGCTAAAACAGCAGAATGAGCGGAATATACGCGGACGCGTTCTCTCCGCGGAAAGCCGGGTGCGGGGCCTCCTCATCCAGACCCTCGAAGGCCTCCCCGGCGGCGCGGAACTGAGCCGGAAGCTGGCGGAGATCCAAAGCGCCGCGGACGAGCGAAGGCGGGCCCTGCTCCAGCGCTGCGGCAAGGCGCTCTCCCGGGACGACGGGAGCGAAGGGAGGGGCATCCTGGTCATGGGACGCATTCCCGATGCCGCGATGCTGAGAGAAGCTGCGTCGTTGGGCGACCTCCCCGGGGCTGAGCGATTCGCCCTCGCCGAATTCTGGGAGTGACGCGGACCGCTTTGCCGCCCTTGAAGCGTCGGCCGGATTCCGCGCAATAATATCGATATGGCTAAACGCGCCTCGACCGTTGAATACGTCTGCTCCTCGTGCGGGAGGAGAGAGCCCAAGTGGCTCGGGCGCTGCCCCGAGTGCGGCGAATGGAACAGCTTCCGTGAGGCGCCCGCGCGGGAAACCCGTCCGGGAGCCATGGCCGAGGCCGAGGCGAAGCCCTTGCCACTCCACGCGGTGAGCGCGGACGAGGGCGCGCGGATATCGTCCGGGCTCGGGGAGCTCGACAGGATCCTCGGCGGCGGCGTCATGAAGGGCTCGGTCGTCCTCGTGGGCGGCGAGCCGGGAATCGGGAAATCCACCCTCATGCTCCAGCTCCTCGCGAACGCGGACACCAAGGGCCGCCTTCTCTACGTCTCGGGCGAGGAATCCGCCGGGCAGGTGAAGATGCGGGCCGATAGGCTTAAAGTTCGGAGAGAGGAGCTCGAGCTCCTCTGCGCCTCGTCGCTCGGTCGTGTCATGGAGGCGATGGATGAGCTCAAGCCCGTGATCATCGTGGTTGATTCCATCCAGACCCTGCATTCCCCCGAGGCGGGCCAGGTCCCCGGGACGGTGAACCAAATGAAGTACTGCGGCGCGGAGCTCGCCGATTGGGCGAAGGCGCGCGGGGCTTCCGTCTTCCTCGTAGCCCATGTGACCAAGGAAGGAGTCATCGCCGGCCCCAAGGCGCTCGAGCACCTCGTGGACGCGGTCCTATATTTCGAGCAGGCCGACTCCGACCTCCGTTTCCTCCGCTCCGCCAAGAACCGCTTCGGCGGCACCGACGAGCTGGGGCTTTTCAGGATGGGAGAGGCGGGGCTCGCGGAGGTGAAGGATCCATCGGAGCTGTTCATCGTGAAACGGGACGGTCCGCCTCCGAGCGGGACCTGCGTGTCCCCGATATACGAGGGCTCGAGGCCCCTCCTCGTGGAAATCCAGGCACTCACCGTCGCGTCCAAAACGGGCCTCTCCCGGGTGTATTCGGATAAGGTCGATTCCCAGCGAGTGGCGCGGGTCGCGGCGGTCCTCGAGAAGCAGACCGGGCTCCGCTTCTCCGACCAGGACGTCTACGTGAACGTGGCCGGCGGCATCAGGACGGGGGAGGTGGGGGTCGAACTGGCCCTGGCCTGCGCTCTGTACTCCGCGCGGACGGGCGCGCAGGTCCCGGGCGGCTGGGCCGTGGCTGGCGAGCTCAGCCTCGCGGGGGAGGTCAGGCCCGTGCGGCACATGAAAAAGCGCGCGAAGGCGGCGAAGGCCTCTGGCTATGCGCACGTCCTGGGGCCGGCCGGGGATCGGGATGACAACGCGCGGGGCGAGGACTGGATCGGGACCGTCTCTCTCAAGGACGCGCTCTCGCGGGTATTCGGATTCAAGCCATGATCTTGGGGGCCGGCCCCGACGGCCGCGGACAGCGGTGAGAATGGAGACGATTGATCCTAGTAAATTATGAATGAAGAAATATTCATTTATGTGAAGCCTCGAATCTCCAATATCTCCACACCCCCTTAGGGACGTGTTTTTTTTTTCTTCTTTGACAACTCAGGGAAGCTGTACTAAAAATGGAATACCGTCCGCGACGTGTTGGGATCAGGAGGAGGGATGAGAAAAAACCGAGAAGGGGCGAACGAAACAGTTCCCTTCCTCGATTTCCTCATCATCAACGTTCCCGTATGGCTCTTCATCGCGGGAATCTTCCTCTCCGTATCGATGTTCCTCGCGTTCAAGCCGGAGTTCCCTTTCATGCTGGCCTTTTTCGTGCCCGCATGGTGGTGCATCTGCGGGGCCGTCGCGCTGGGCGCGGACTACTGGTTCCGTAAGCGGGATATTTACTTGCGCTTGCGCAGGACGGGGGCGCCCGAGAAGGGCTCCCCCCTCGGTAAGTCGCTCCGGCGGACGGTCTGCGGCGCCATGGTCCTGGCGGCTGCGTCTCGGCATCCGTGCGTAATCCGGACCTAGTCCGGTTAATCGGCCTGAAAGAAAGAGGTAGGGTATGAAGCGTCAGTTCAAATTCGAGGGACAGGGAGGAGAGATGTGGAGTCTCTTCTTCGTCCAAGGTCTCCTCACCTGCATCACCTTCGGCATCTACGGTCCCTGGGCGATGGCCAAGATCTACGCCTATTTCGCCGACAAGACGTCCCTCGACGGTAAGAAGTTCGCCTTCTCCGGCCAGGGCGGCGAGATGTGGAGCCTCTTCTTCGTGCAGGGCCTCCTCACCTGCATCACCCTTGGCATTTACGGCCCCTGGGCGATGGCGAAGATCCTCTCCTACATGGCGTCCAAGACCACCTATGACGGGAAACCCTTCGCGTTCGAGGGCCAGGGCGGCGAGATGTGGAGCCTCTTCTTCATCCAGGGCCTCCTCACCTGCATCACCTTCGGCATCTACTCCACCTGGGCCATGGCCAAGATCTACGC
This sequence comes from uncultured Spirochaetales bacterium, assembly GCA_964538705.1. Lineage (GTDB taxonomy): Bacteria > Spirochaetota > Spirochaetia > Treponematales > JBGSOB01 > CAYNQK01. The sequence continues at coordinate 3,788 of CAZIEI010000039.1, forward strand.
CTACCTCTATTCGAAGACTTCCTGCGACGGTAAGTACTTCGCCTTCGAGGGCCAGGGTGGCGAGATGTTCAGCCTCTATCTGATCCAGGGCATCCTCACAGGCGTCACCCTCGGCATCTACGGCCCCTGGGCGACGTGCAAGATCGCGTCCTACATGGCGTCCAAGACCAAGTGGGGCTCGGACGCCTTCGCGTGCGAGATGGAGGGCGGGAAGCTCTTCAGCATCACGCTCAAGGGCGTCCTGCTTACCATGGTCACCTTCGGCATTTACTATCCCTGGTACATGGCGGAAGCCTACAGCTATCAGGCTGATTGCTCCTCCGTCGGCGCGTAAGCGGCGAAGAAGCGATAAAAGAGAGGGCCGCGGAAGCGGCCCTCTTTTTTTGTCCTGAATGATCGCGATATCGAAAGAAAGGTGTTCTGGCTCAGTCCATGGTTTGAATAAACGATGGGTCGACGCGGCCGTCGACTAAGCGTTCGGCGTGATGACCGAAGGCGAGGAGGGCGCCCTCGGTGAAGGGTCTCGAGCAGACGGTGATGCCGGCAGGGAGGGCCCCGCGGGTGAGCCCCATGGGGATGGTGAGGGCGGGCCAGCCCGATACCGCTGGAAGGCTCGTCTCGCCCCCTGCGAAATGGTCTCCCAGGACGTGGTCCACGAGCCCCGCCGGACCATTGGATGGCCAGACGACGAAGTCCAGGCGCTTCCGCTTGAAGACTTTCGAGAGGGCCTTCTTCTGGGCAAGCTTCAACGAGACGCGGAGGGCCCTGCGGTACCGGCCGAGTCCGCGCCGCGCTTCCTTTACCGCTTCCTCGAAGATCTCCTGCCCGAAAAAGGCGAGTTCCGATTCCGCGTTCGCCTCGTTCCAGAGTATGAGCGAGGAGAGGCTCCGCACCGGCGCGTCCGGCCGCTCCTCGAGGTAGGCCTCCAGGCCCGTCTTGAATTCCCTGAGCATCACGCGGTACTCGAATTTATCGAGCGCGCGGTAACGGCGGGGTTTGACCGGGTCGACCAGGACGGCCCCGGCCGAGCGCAATTTCCCGAGGGTTTCCTCGAAGAGGGCGTCCGTAGGCGCGTCGAATCCCGTGAAGCAGCGAGCCACGCCGACGCGCTTTCCGACGAGGTAGTCCGGGCGCGTCTCCTGGATAAAGGCCGCATAGCCACCCGCGCAATATCCCCCGCCTTTATCCGCGAGAGCGTAGGCCTTTCCGTACCGCTCGGAGATGGCCTCGAGCTGAGTGGATCCGTCTTCTGGATGTGCGCCGCAAATCGCGTCGAGGAGGAGCGCGAGGGACATGCACGAGCGGGCGATGGGACCCGCGGTGTCCTGGCTGGACGAAATGGGGACGATACCACCGCGGGGCACGAGGCCGAGCGTGGGCTTGAGCCCCGCGACGCCGCATACGGAGGCGGGGTTGACGATGGAGCCGTCCGTTTCCGTCCCGAGGGCCGCTGGCGCGAGGAAAGCCGCCACGGCCGCCGCCGATCCCGACGAGGAGCCGCCGGGGCTCCTGTCGAGTACGTGGGGGTTCTTCGTCTGTCCGCCTCGCGCCGACCATCCACTCGACGAGCGGTGCGACCGGAAATTGGCCCATTCGCTTAGGTTCGTCTTCCCGAGGATGACGACTCCGGCTTCCTTGAGCCGCCTCACGACTTCCGCGTCCCTGACCGGCCCCTTATCCGCGAGGGCGAGGGACCCGGCGGTGGTGGGGGCGCCGCCCGTAGCGTCGATGTTGTCCTTGAGGAGGATGGGAATTCCGTGGAGCGGGCCGCGGACCCTCCCCGCCGCGCGTTCGGCGTCGCGAGAACGCGCTTCTTCACGCCACGAGGGATTGAGCTGGATGACGGAACGGAGTTCGGGGCCGGACGAATCAATGAGCGAAACGCGATCTGCGAATGCCCCGCAGAGCTCGGCGGAGTCGAGGTCGCCCCGAGCGAGGGATTGAGCGAGTACTTCGATATCAAGCCCGCAAATCCCTTCCATGCGGTCCAGTATGCCCGCCTAAAAGGGAGGCGTCAATCGTTCAGCCGAGCGGCCTATCGGGGATGGCGCGGGCCCGCGCGTAACCCGGTTTGATAGAGCCGTAGATGATCTCCACGCGATCGTCGTATCCGATGAAGGCGCTCTTCATCGCGTTGATGGTGAGCTTCTCGATGTCCGCGAGCTGGAGACCGAAGGCCCTAGCCGCGAGCTCGAACTCGCGCGAGAGGCTGGTGCCGCTCATGAGGCGGTTGTCCGTGCAGATGGCCGTCCTGAAGCTGTTGCGGTAGAAGACGCGGAAGGGGTGTTCCTCGATGGACGTGGCCGCTCCCGTCTGAACGTTGGAGGATAGGCAGCATTCCAGGGGAATGCGACGGTCGCGGACGAAGGCCGCGAGGGAGCCGGGTTTCGCTTTCCCGTTCGAATCCATGTCCTCGATGAGGCGCGTGCCGTGCCCGATTCTTTGGGCTCCGCAGATCTGGATGGCTTGCCAGATCGATTCCGGCCCGAAGGCCTCGCCCGCGTGGATGGTGATGTTGAAGTTCTTGTTGCGGATGTACTGGAAGGCGTCGAGGTGGCGCTTGGGCGGATGCCCCGATTCGTCACCGGCGATGTCGAAGCCCACGACGCCGCGGTCCCGGAAAGCCACTGCGAGCTCGGCGGCCTCGAGAGAAAGCTTGGCGTCCATGTTCCTGAGCGCGCACACGATGACGCCGTAGCGCGTTCCCGTCGCGATCCGTCCGGCCTCGAGGCCGCGGAGCACCGATGAAACGACGCGCTCGAGGTCGAGTCCGCGCTCCGTGTGGAGAATAGGCGCGAAGCGGATCTCAGCATAGACGACGCCGTCCGCCGCGAGGTCCTCGATGGTCTCCCGCGCGATGCGCTCGAGGGCGGCCTCCGTCTGCATGACCGCGCAGGTGGCGGAGAAGCCCTCGAGATAGAGAGGGAGGCTCTTCCGTTCAGCGCCGCGGTGAAACCAGGCGCCCAGCTCCTCAGGATCGCGCGTCGGGAGTATCAGGCCGGATTCCGGGGCAAGGTCGATGATGGTCGAAGGGCGGAGCCCGCCGTCCAGGTGATCGTGAAGCTCGACTTTCGGGAGCGAACGGATGAAGGTAAGGAGTTCCATGGCCTAAATATACGACTCCGGGCCGGCCTCGCCAGGGAAATCCGCGCTTGCGCTCGATACTATACCGATGTATAGTAAACGCATGGATATGAAGGAGCGGCTCTCCATCCTGGCGGCTTCCGCGCGGTATGACGCCTCCTGCGCCTCGTCCGGCACGGAGGCGGCGGGGAAGGGCCGGGGCAGGACGGGCCACGCTGTTCCCGGCGGGGTCTGCCATAGCTGGACGGGGGACGGCAGATGCGTCTCCCTCCTCAAGGTCCTGTACTCCAACGCATGCCGCTATGATTGCGCGTACTGCGCGAACAGGCGTTCCGCGGACGTCCGCCGGACCAGCTTCACGCCGGACGAACTCGTGCGCATGACCGTCTCCTTCTACCGGAGGAATTACATCGAGGGGCTCTTTCTCTCCTCGGGCATCTTTTCGGATCCGGACATCGTGATGGGTAAGCTCGTCGAGGTGGCGCGCAAGCTCAGGACCGAGGCGGGCTTCGACGGATACATCCATCTCAAGGCCATTCCGGGAGCGGGCGACGCCCTCCTCGCGGAGGCGGGGCGCTGGGCGGACCGCCTCTCCGCCAATATCGAGCTCCCGACCGAATCGAGCCTCGAATTCCTCGCCCCCGAAAAGCGGGGCCCGACGATCATCTCCGCGATGCGGTCGATCCGCGAGGGGATACGCGAGGGTGAGGAGGCGAAGCGCTCGGGGAGGAGGCCGCCGAACGGATTCCGCGGCTTCGCGCCCGCGGGGCAGAGCACCCAGCTCGTCATCGGCGCGAGTCCCGAGCCCGACGGCGCCGTCCTCAAGCTCGCGGATTCGCTGTACCGGAAGATGGGACTCCGCCGCGTCTATTACTCCGCGTTCTCGCCGGTAAGCTCCGATACGCGCCTTCCCTCGACCGCGCCGCCGCTCAGGCGCGAGCACCGCCTCTACCAAGCCGATTGGCTCCTCCGCTTCTATCATTTCTCCATCGATGAGATCTGCCCGTCTGACGGGAACCTGAGCCTCGAGTACGATCCCAAGGCCGCATGGGCCGCGGCCCATCCCGAATTCTTCCCGGTCGACATCGCGACCGCGGACTACGAGGCGATCCTCCGCGTGCCCGGGATCGGGGTGACGGGCGCCCGGAAGATCCTGGACGCGCGGAGAGCGAGTGATCTCGGATTCCATTCCGTGACGAGGCTCGGCATTGTCATGAAGCGAGCGCGCCACTTCATAACCGTGCGTGGGCGCGGTATGGAGGGCATGCTCGAACCGGGGCGGAGGCTGGATGAGATCTTAAAGTTAGATCCTGCGCCTGGAGCGAACGATGAGGCGGCGTTCGCGTTCGCAGGAAACGCGGGATCCGATCGGCGTCCGCAGATCGAGTTCGACTTCGATGCCTGATACGATCATGAGATTCCGCTTCGAGCCGACTACCGAGGGATTCTTCTCCATGCTCGAGGCGTTGTCGCGCCGCGAGGGCGCGATCGATTCCATCGAGCCCGATAGAGCCGACGCGGAAGCCGATTTATTCGATGATTTCACATTCATTCGGGCGAATCGAGCGAAGGCCGAGGCGCTCAGAGGGCGGCTCGCGAAGACGGGGGGAAGGACGGTCGAGGAACTGGAGGCCGCCTTCCTGAGCGGAAGGACCGTTTGGAGAGAGGCTGTCGGGTATTGTCGCTTCGCGCTCTCGGGCGAGACGGCGAAGCTCGACGACGAGACCGATCCCGACGTCCGCGCCGTCAAGGCGGCATGGAGGGCGACCGTCAAGGAGATCCATCGATTCGAGGGAATCCTGCGTTTCTTCCCGAGATCCGACGGAGCCTACGTATCAGTGTTCGATCCCGACGCCGACATCCTCGAGCGCCTCTTGCCCTTCTTCGCGTCGCGTTTCGGCGAAACGCCATTCCTCCTCATAGACGAACGGCGGAAAAAATGCGGAGGAACCGCGACGCCGGACGGAAGAAAGGCTGCGGAATCGGAGAACGACGAGGACGAGGGATTATGGAAGGCCTTCTATCGCGCCACCGAGAATCCCGCACGCTTCAATCCGGAACTCAGGAGGCGATTCATCCCCTACCGGTACTGGAAGAACCTTGTCGAGATGGAGGGGGAGCTTAGGTGAGTCGAAGCTTCCAGCCGTAGCGCTCGAGATCGATCGAGCCGTCATCCTCCACTGCAACGCCTTCGGCGCGGAGGAGTGCGATCTGCTCGTCGCGTCCCTGGCCCTCGAGGGCGATCCTTCCCTGAGTCGCCGAGGCGCCTTTCGCGACGACGCGCTGCCACGGCAGGCGGGATGCCTCCGCGCGGGAGTGGAGCGTCCGCACGACTTGGCGCGCGCCCCGGGGATTGCCCGCGGCCGCGGCTATGCCGCCATAGGTGCACACCCGGCCTTTCGGAATGGAGGAAACGATCTTTTCCACCATCAGGGTGAAGTCGCTGACTCCCTTCGCATCGCCCGTTGTGCCTACTTTCTTTTTCATGCCATCCCTCGCCGTTCCGTTCCAGGCATGCCGGAACCGAGTGACGAGTATAGCACTCATTGTCATGGAACGGCGCGACCCATACCGCCGTTTGCCCATAAGGCGGATACCGGGTATACTGGATCCACTGTGCGTGGCCCCGGAACCGGTCCGGCCGCGCGATCCCCCGTCGCTAATACGCGCGTGGAAGGATTGCCGCGGTGAGTACCGTGAAAATAGACCTCCATTGCCATTCGACTCAGAGCGACGGAGACCTGGATCCCGGCGCGCTCGCTGAGCGCGTAGCGTCGACGGGCGTCAGGATCGCGGCCCTCACCGATCACAACGCCGTATCGGGCGAAGAAGCGTTCCGCGAGCGGGCGGCCGAGCTGGGCATGAAGCACATGAACGGGGTGGAGATCGATATCCCGTACCGTGGCCTCAGCATCCACGTACTCTGCTACGGGTACCAGAAGATGAGCCCGGCGTTCGAGAAGTACCTCGGGCGCGGACGGCAGGTTCTCAGGTATTTCGGCGTACGGAACAACATCCGCGAGCTCGTCAAGATCGCGCACGACATCGGGGCGCTCACAGTCTTCGCGCATCCCCTCGCATATCCGGGCGTGAGGAGCCTCGAGGAGCTCGCGGAGGACCTCAAGAACGCGGGGATCGACGGACTAGAGGCGTATTACAGCCCGTACGAGCCTGAGGAGCACGAGCGGCTCCTCGCCCTCGCCCGCTCGCTCGGGCTCTTCGTAACGGGCGGGAGCGACTACCACCGCGACTATCCCAGCCGCGTGCGGAAGGAGTACCGCGGCATTCTCAATATCCGAAGGGCTACCGAGCCCGGTATCGAGGTCCCCGCATCCGACATCGCCCCCTTCCTCAAGCTGATGGGCGATCGCGTTTCCGGCTGAGGCCTCAGCTCAAAAAAAGAGGCCGGCTTCACGCCGACCTCCGCGATATCTGGATTCAGGGCGGATACCGATCGATCCGCCGCCCTGGCTCATTCGCCGTAGTAGTTCATGAGGCAGCCCGAAAGGATGATGTCGCGTTCGCCCTGCTCGAGGCCGGGCAGGCCGAGGACGATCTCATCTTTCGATGAACCCTTCACGAGAAGCGCCTTCACCGATTCCGCCCCCGAGCTCACCGCCGCGCGTATGCCCTTCACGACGATCCTGTCTCCAAGCGCGAGCTTGGCGGCCGTGGCCTGATCCACGATGAAGGGGAGCATGCCCCAATTCACCAGGTTGGAGCGGTAGCGCTTAGTCGCGTAGTCGATGGCCGCGTTGGCCCAGCCGCCGAGGACCTTCTGGCAAGAAGCCGCTTGCTCGCGGGCGGAGCCGTCTCCCGGCTTGTTCGCGAAGACGATGGAGCCGATCCCGGTCTTCTCGCGCGAGAGGCCCGCGACGCCGGCGGCCTCGAGGGACTTCCACATCGAATCCAGCGCGCTCGCGTCCCCGCCCGTTCCGCGACGGGCCTGCTCGGCGGCCTGAACGGCCTTGGCGCGGCCTACGTAGCCCGGGTCCTTGCGCGAGAGCGTGAACTCGGCGAGCTTGAGCGGGTTGGAGCGGTAGGACGAGGTCTCGCCTGAGGGAATGAGCTCGTCCGTGGTGGTGACGGGATCCCGTATGACTGAGACGACCTCGAGCACGATGTCCTCGGTGAGCGGGACCATCTTGGGCCAGTCGGCGATGTTGGGGCCGAGGACGAGGTCGAGCTCGGGCTTGGCCTTTCCGAAGCCGTTGAAGACTCGAGCGTCATAGCATGAGCGATCGTAGGTATACTCCCAGCGCCGCTCCTTGAAGCCGATCTCGGTGGCGGGCGTAAGGAGCCCGCCGTTGGCCGCCGTAGCCGCGATGGAGCGGGCGTCCATGAGGGCGACCGAGGTGATCTGCCCCGCCGAGGGCTTGGAGCCCTCGCGGCTCGGGAAGTTGCGCGTGGCGTGGCGGATGGAGAAACCCTTGTTCGCTGGGACGTCCCCGGCGCCGAAGCAGGGACCGCAGAAGGCGGTGCGCATGGTGGCGCCCGCGGATATGAGGTCCGAGGCGGCGCCGTTCTTGGTGATGGCGGCGTTGACGGGCTGGCTTCCGGGGTAGACCGAGAGCCAGAACTCGCCCGAGCCCGTGCTTTTACCGCGGAGGATGTCCGCCGCGGCCATGATGTTCTCGTACGTGCCGCCCGCGCAGCCGACGATGACGCCCTGGTCGGCGTAGAATTTCCCGTTTACGAGCTTGGAGCGGAAGTCGACCTTGAGGTCGGGATTCTCCATGACCTTCTGACCCTCGATCTCTGCGTCCCTGAGGATCTCCTCCGGCCGTGCGCGGAGCTCCTCGATGGAGACGGCGTTGGCGGGATGGTAGGGCAGGGAGATCATCGGGCGGATCTTGGAGAGATCCACCACGAGGGCGCCGTCGTACTTGGCGAGAGGCGCGGGCGCGAGCTTCCTGTACGCCTCCGGCCTTCCGTGCGTCTTGAAGAAGCCCTCGATTGTCTCGTCGGTGACCCAGATGGAGGAGAGGCAGGTGGTCTCCGTGGTCATGACGTCGATTCCGCAGCGGTAGTCCGCGCTCAACGAGGCCACGCCGGGGCCGGCGAACTCCATGACCTTGTTCTTCACGAAGCCCGAGGAGAAGACCGCCCCGACGATGGCGAGGGCCACGTCGTGCGGGCCTACGCCGTCGACCGGTTTTCCTTCGAGCCACACGAGGACGACGTCCGGCCGTTTGAGGTCGTAGGTCTTGCCGAGGATCTGCTTCACGAGCTCGGGGCCGCCCTCGCCGACGGAGAGCGTTCCGAGGGCGCCGTAGCGGGTGTGCGAGTCCGATCCGAGGATCATCCTGCCGCAACCGCTCATCTCCTCGCGCATGTAGGTGTGGATGACCGCCTGGTGCGCGGGGACGAAGATGCCGCCGTACTTGCGCGCGGCGGAGAGCCCGAAGACGTGGTCGTCCTCGTTGATGGTCCCGCCGACCGCGCAGAGGCTGTTGTGGCAGTTGGTGAGCACGTAGGGGATGGGGAACTTCTCGAGGCCCGATGCGCGTGCCGTCTGCACGATACCCACGTAGGTGATGTCGTGGGAAGCGAGGGCGTCGAATTTTATCCTGAGGTCCCTGTCCGTGCCCTCGTTATGCGCCTTGAGGATGGACCAAGCCATGGTACCGTCACGCGCGGCGGCGGGATCGGTTCCGGCGGGCAGGGGGGGCAGGCCCGCGGCCTTGAGGCGCGCGTCGAACGCGTCCGCGGCCGGAGAGGCGCCCAACTCGGTTTCCGGAAGGAGGACCGATCCGCCCGCGAGGTAGACGCCGCCCTTGATCTCCTTGAACATCTCCGCCCTAGCCCCTTCCGCGCACGAGGACGCGAACCTGCTTGTACAGCCCCTCGCCTTCGCTCTTGGTCTCGATGTCGCCGATGTCGTTGAGCGTGGTGTGGATGAGGCGGCGTTCGAAGGGGTTCATGGGCTCGAGGAGGATGGACTGCCTGGAGGCCCGCACTTTCTCCGCCGTGGCGTAGGCGAGGCGCACGAGGGCCTCCTCCCGCCTTATCCGGTAGTTCTCGGAGTCCAGGATGACGCGCGTGTCGTCGAAGCCGATTCGGCCGGCGTACACGTTGGCGATGAGCTGGAGCGCGTCCAGGTTCTTGCCCTTCTTCCCGATGATGATGGCCGAGTGCTCGGACTCGATCCTGAGCCCGACCTTGCCTTCTTCCCGGAAGAGGATGCTGACCGTGGCGTCGTAGCCCATCTTGACGAGGAGGTTGGAGACGAACTCGATCATCTTGGCCTCGAACGCCTCGATTTCGCCCGGTTCGCGCGGCTGCACAGGACGTCGCTCCCTCGGGGGCTCTCGGTCGGCGCTGGGTTCTCGGTCAGCGGCGGCTTCCTGCCCCGCGCTACCTCCCGGGGCGGCGACGCGGGATTCGGGCACGGGCTCCCCGTCCGTATGGACGCGGATCTTCACCCAGCCCTTTTTAAACAGGAACCCGTCTTTCTTGGCCTCGACGATCTCGACGTCGAAACCGTCCCTGCCGAGGCCGAGCTCCATTGCGGCTCGGTCGATTGCCTCTTTTTCTGTCTTTCCCTCGAATTCGTATACCATGGCGTCTAGCTCCTCTGCGCCTTAAGTTTGCGATCGTGGATGATGCGGTTCGTGATCATCTGCTGGACGATGGTGAGCAGGTTCGAGGTGATCCAGTAGACGAGCAGTCCCGCGGGCGCGTTGTACAGGATGAAGAAGAACATGATCGGGAGTCCGTAGAGCATGAACTTCATCTGGGACGCGTTCTGTCCCGGGGCCTGATTGGACTGGGTGAATTTCCCGTAGAAGAGCTGGGACACCAAATAAATGATAGGCAGGAGGCGGATGGCATTGAAGGTGAGGCCCAAGACCGTGAATCCGCTGAAGCTGAACACGGAGTCGGGCTGGGAGAGGTCGGGAATCCAGCCGGGGATGAACATGGCGTTTCTGAGGTCGAAGTGCGAGTTGAAGAGTTGGTACATGGCCCAGAAGAGCGGCAGCTGGATCAGCATGGGGAGGCAGCCCGAGAGGGGATTGTAGCCCTCGCGCTTGTAGAACTCCATGAGTTCCTGATTGAGCCGGTCCGGCTTGTCCTTGTACTTGGCCTGGATCTCCTGGATCTTGGGCTGGAGCTCCGCCATCTTGGCCGTCCCCACGCTGCTCTTCAGCGTGAGCGGGAAGGAGAGGGCCTTCACGAGGATCGTGACGAGTATGATGGAGACGCCCCAGTTGCGGACGATGGCGTAGAAGAGCTCCATGGCCTTCTTGAGGAGCCATTCGAGCCAGCCCAGGAAGACGTTCGCGTCGGTCGACTTCTCTATGTACAGGTCCGAATAGCCGAAGGCGTTCTTCTTGCCGTCTGAATAGCGTACCATCTCCGACCTGACGTTGGGGCCGAGATAGAAGCGCATGACATCCTCGGACACGGAACTCGTCACGGGCGGCCTCGAGAGGCTCAGCTGGGATACGGAGACGAGGCTTCCGAAGGGCATGGTGTTGTAGGCGATGGAGTACGCAGTGGCGTCCGGAACGGCCACGAGGCTGAAGTACTTGCCCGTCACGGTGGTCCAGCGGACGCGGTCCTCGAGGAGCTTCTCCGTCTTGGGCTTTATCTTAAATTCTTTCTTCTTGCCGTTGGAGAAGGTCCAATATCGACGCGTGTCCCCGTAATTCGAGAGCTTCTGGAACCGGGGTCCGATCTGCGGCCCCATGAAGAGCGTGTACGCGGCATTGTTCTTGTTGAGGGCCGGAGCGGCGTTGACGCTGTTTTCGATGGCGATCTTGAGCTCGAACATGTACTCGCCGGGCTTGAAGGAGAAGGTCTTCTTGAGGGTGAAGGGAATCAGGGCGCCGCCCGGACCGGGCGCCTCGTAAGCGCGGCTGAATTCGAGCGTAAGGGGGTTCGGCTTGCGGACACGCATCGGCTCGCGCGACACGAGGGTGCTCCTGTCGCCGAAAGCATGGCCAAAGAAGTACGGATTCGAGTCCCCGTTGTACACGAGATCGACGGGGATCTTCCCGTCTAGGTGCTTGAGGGCTTTGGCCGAGCGGAGGATGCCGCCGTCCGCCGAGAAGACGAGCTCGAGGACGTCGGTCGTCACGGTGACCTCGCGGCCGGCCGGTCCGATGTCCGCGTTGAGGGCGGAGAGCGCTTCTGCGCCGGCTGCCGGCGCGGCCGCGGAAAGAGACGCGGCGGGCGCGGGCGTGGGCGCGGCCGCGGGCGAAGCCGCCGCGGGAGCGGGTACGGTCGTCGCTTGCGACTTCGCCGCTTGTTTTTCCTCGAGCCTGTTCTTGATGATCGGGTTGACGAATAGGAACCAGGCCATGATGGCCACTGCCGTGATGGCGATGGCGATGATGCTTTTCTTGTCCACGCTCTGCTCCTAAAAAAATAGGTGATCGGCTTCCTGGCCGCCCCCGAAGGCGGGCGACGTTCACGGAACCGGGTCGTAGCCTCCGGGATTCAGGGGATGGCAGCGCAAGAGCCGCTTCAGGGCGAGCCAGGAACCCTTGCCCGCGCCATAGCGGCTGATGGCCTCCATCGCGTAAACGGAACAGGTCGGGTGGAAGCGGCATGCGCGAGGCAGGAGCGGCGAAACGGCTTTCTTGTAGATCCTGAGGGTTCCGATCAGAAGCTTCTTGAGGAGCCCGCTCATGGATTGGCCCGGGACAGGAGTCCCGCGCTCGAGAGAAGCCGTTCGACCTGGGACTGGCGTTCCCGCATGTCGTCCGATCCGGGGAAGACCTGGAAGACGAGGTCGCAGGAGGAGCCGTCCAGCCTCGGGCGGAGGAGGCGGAAGCTCTCCCGCACGAGGCGCTTGGCCCTGTTGCGGTCGACCGCCCGACCGAATCCCCGCTTGAGCGCGATGCCCATGCGCGGATGCCCGAGACTGTTCTCGCGCCAAGCGAGGCGCATGCCGCGGAGGGAGTTCGATCGTCCCGTTTGGAGGATGTCCCTGATCTCCGCGCCTTTTTTTACGCGGAGCCGGGGAGGAAAGGAATACTTCCCGACTGGAACCAGCGAGTCCGCCGCGCGAGGCATGCCGCCCCGTCCCGCCTAGTACTTCTTCTTCTCGTCGGAGACGGAAAGCTTGATCCGTCCCTTGGCGCGGCGGCGCTTGAGGACCATACGGCCGCCCTTGGTGGCCATCCGGGCGCGGAATCCGAATTTCCTGTTTCTCTTGACTTTACTGGGCTGATAGGTGCGCTTCATTTGTCGACGTTCTCCTCGTCGGGAATATCCATCAAGTATCTATCAGATACGGATGTGCGGTTCGATCGATACTGTTTTCAGGCTGGTCGGACCAAATACCGACAGACGAAAACCGGGTCACACGAATGGTAGGGGAAGTATACCTTTCAGGGGGAGCTTCGTCAATCTTGGCCGGAAGCGGGGGACGCGGGCCTCAGGGCTTGTTTCCGCCCTCCCCGCGTTTCGATCCAGTCTTCCGTTTCACGCTTTCCCGCAAGCGCTCCAAGGCCGATTTGAGGCGCTCGTCCTTAATCACTTTTATGGGGGGTGATCCGCCGTTTCCCGCGCCCTCGGTGGTGGAATCATCTTCTGCCAGCTCTTCCGCGGGCATCGATTCCCGTTCTCTTTCATCGGTTCGGGCAGGCGTATGATCGGCGCCGCCCTGGGCGCGGGTAAGATCTCCGCTTCCGAGCCTGAAAGCGACTGCCCTGACCTTGAGTTCGGGCCAGTCGCGCTTGATAGCTGAGAGGATCTCTTCCTCCCTGAGCTGGAGGAGCTGGATCCAGGACGGGTGGTCCGCTTCCACGATGACGATCCCCCGCTCGACCTCCGCCACTCGTGAGTGCGCGGAGAGCCGTTCTCCGACGACTTGCTTCCAAGAACGGAAGAAGCCGGAGGCCCGTTCTGCCTTGTCGGCGAGGTCGCGGTCCATGAAGGAGGCGAGGACGTCGGATGCCGAACGGATTGGGATGCGAGCCATGCCTGAAAGGTACCGCGCGGAAGCTCTTTCCGGAAGGGGGCGCCGAGATGAACGCTCCTTGCTTGAGCGATTGAAGCGATAATAGAAAAGCCGTCCTGGATCATGGCGCTGACGTCCGTGATGAGGTCGCATGCGCCGTCGCGATCCGGCCGAGCGACGGGAAGATCATCGCGGCGGGATAGTTGCTCGATTGTCGCGTTTAGGGAGAAGTCCGGTATCGCCGCTCAGCCGATACCGGACTATTGCGGACGTAAATCGAATCAATGATTCAGCCGCTCAATGAGCGTGTGTCCTTACAATGCGGAATCCAACGCAATCATCCTCAATTTCAGGAGAATCGAAGTTGTTGGAATAACCGATTTGCATGCCGGAGGCCGTATTGATCCAACTACCGCCTCGAAAAATCCGGTAAGGTCCTGTTAGGTCAAAACACCAGTCCCATACATTCCCGCTCATATCGAATAATCCAAGGGCATTCCCCGTCTTGCTTTTCACCGCGGCCGTTGAATCAGAGTTATCGTAAAATACCGAATACTCGCCGACAGTGGGAGACGCCGCGTTATATGCCTGCGTATCTCCGCTCGCGGAATTGCCTTTTGTGAAATATGGATCGCTATAACCGCCGACCGTGTTTACCGCGTCATTTCTCCACCGCGACGCGAGCTCATATTCGTCGCAAGTCGACAAACGGAAGCCCGTGGCTGTGGTACCAGCGATCGCGCCATCACAGGCGGTTGCGTTGCTGTCGCGTGAATCGCGTATTATCGCGCCGGAATGCGTATACACGCAATCATATACCGCCCCGGTTTGCGCGTTGTGCCACTCTGTCAACGCGTTGCACCACACAATGCAGTCCCGCCAGTTCACCGTAGTCACCGGATGCTGGGATGTCCCCACAGGGCCGCTGCCATTATCGCCCCCTTGGCGTCCGGCGTTGGCGAAGTAATATTGGTTAGTTCCGCGGGCCGCGTCAGTCGCCCACAGGTACACCTTCTGCCACAGTTCATACGTCACTTCGGTTTCGCCGATCCAGTAGGCATTATCGACCGTCGCCGTACCTTCATCATCATTCGTCCCGATCGGAAAGGTCAATCCGCCAGGGACATAGACCAGGGAGAAGGAGACTCCGTCCGCGGTAATGGTTTCCTGATCGCCGGCAGAAAGTCTGCTTCCGGCCGTGTCTACGTCGCAGGCCAGAATCATCAGGGTCCAAACCATTAAAATTGCGAATGCCTGAACAAACCTTGAAAATCTCATTTCAGCTCCTTTCTCTCGCCTCATGGGAAGAGGCTTATTCAAAAATGGTGAACGGTTCGAATGCCTAGAAGAATAGCTCTGGAGAGGAATTTGTCGTCCGTCCCTATCGGGGCGGACTATCTATCTGAATTTAGAACATATTTGAGCTTGAGTACCACGGAAGCTTCTTGCGTGAGCGACTCGGCGCCCGCGATAGCGGGCATGAAATAGCTTCCCATACGTACCGCGAACGCTTCTTGCGTGAGCGACTCGGCACCCGCGATAGCGGGCTTAAAAATCTACCTATACGTACCGCGAACGCTCCTTGCGTGAGCGACTCGGCGCCCGCGATAGCGGGCTTAAAAATCTACCTATACGTACCGCGAACGCTCCTTGCGT
>CAZIEI010000039.1:18540-22460 GCA_964538705.1 uncultured Spirochaetales bacterium
GCTCCTTGCGTGAGCGACTCGGCGCCCGCGCGAGCGGGCATGAAATAGCTACCTATACGTACCGCGAACGCTCCTTGCGTGAGCGACTCGGCGCCCGCGCGAGCGGGCATGAAATAGCTACCTATACGTACCGCGAACGCTCCTTGCGTGAGCGACTCGGTGCCTGCGATAGCGGGCATAAGATACCTACCTATACGTACCGCGAACGCTATTCGCGTGAGCGATTGAAGCGAAAATAGAAAAGCCGCCCGGTGGCGGCTTTTCTATTGCAGCGGAAAGCGCGACCCCCGCTTGAGCGGGGGGCACGCCCTTATCTTAACTAGTGATCTTTTCTCAAAGCCCCTTGGCCACCATGTCGCCGACCTCGGTGGTGCCGAAGCCCATCTTACCGGCGGCCTGGCTCTTCATTTTCTGCATGGCGGCCATCATGGAAGCTTCGATGGCCTTGGCGGCCTTCTCTTCGCCGAGGGTGTCGATCATCATCATGGCGGCGCCGATGGCGGCCATGGGGTTGATGACGTTCAGCCCGGTGTACTTGGGAGCGGAGCCGCCCATGGGCTCGAACATGGAGACGCCCGCGGGGTTGATGTTCCCGCCCGCCGCCACGCCGAGGCCGCCCTGTATCATGGCGCCGACGTCCGTGATGATGTCGCCGAAGAGGTTCTCGGTCACGACGACGTCGAACCACTCGGGGTTCTTCACGAACCACATGTTGGCCGCGTCAACGTGGTTGTAGTCGCGCTTGATCTCCGGGTAGTCGCGCGTTCCCATTTCCTCGAAGGCGCGGAACCAGAGGTCGCCGCAGGCCGTGAGCACGTTGCGCTTGTGGACGAGGGTGAGGGGCTTGGCCGCGTACTTGGGATTGGAGGCGTTGCGCTTTTTCTTGAGCTCGAAGGCGTAGCGGAGGCAGCGGTCCACCGTGCGGCGGTCGTAGACCATGAGCTGAGTGGCGATCTCGTCCTGCGTGCCCACGCGCGTGGCGCCGCCCATGGAGGTGTAGATGCCGCCCGAGTTCTCGCGGATGACGACGAAGTCGATGTGCTCCGGGCCCTTGTCCTTGAGCGGGGTCTCCACGTTGGGGTAGAGCTTTACCGGGCGCAAGTTGATGTACTGGTCCAGGGCGAAGCGGATCTTGAGGAGGATGCCGGTCTCGAGGATGCCGGGCTTCACGTCGGGGTGCCCGATGGCGCCTAAGAAGATGGAGTCGAATTTCTTGAGTTCCTCGATCTCGGCGTCGTCTATGGTCTTTCCGGTCTTGAGGTAGCGGGAGCCGTCGAAATTGAAGTGCTGGTAGTCGAGCTTGAAGCCGAATTTCGCCTGCGCGGCGTCCAGAACCTTGAGGCCCTCGCGGACGACTTCCGGACCGGTGCCGTCGCCGGGCAGGACCGCGACCTTATATGTCTTTCCCATGTGTTTCGTTCCTCCTGAGATTGGTGAGCAACCATAGACGGAGGGGCTGGACCGTGTCAAGACTGAAGCAATGCTTCAGTCGCTACAGTGTACGTGTTTGATTCCACGGGGATGAGATAATTTCCAAAATGCCGGCGGGGAAGAAACCTTTTTCAAAAAAAAGGTTTCCTACCCCGCGCCCCACCTTCCAAAAAGCGCTTCGAGGTATGGAGCATACTTTTTCAAAACCTCCAAAAAATGCCTGTCCCGAACGGTACCCTTTCCAGATCGATCAAGGTAGCATAGGAGGGACGGGCGGTCGTGAATCCCCGTCGAATCCGAGAGCATTCTTTTTTGGAGGTGGAACCGGTTGGGAGCGATCGCGGGAATCACGGGGAAGGGGCGGATGGATCTCGTCCGCGCGATGATGGAGACGATGGCGCGCCGCGGACAGGCGCGGATCGTCGAGGCGGAGGCGGCCGGGGCGGCGATGGCGGGAGCCTGGTCGAACGCGGAAGCGCTGGCCGTTCCGTCGGCGCCTGACGCGGTGTGGGACGGGGTCAGAGTCGACCCGAGCGACGGTGCCGGCCTCGAACATGAGACTGGTCCCTTCGCGATCGCGGCCGTCATCGATGGCGAGCTCGTTTTAGCGCGCGATCCCATCGGCTTGAAGCCCTTGTATTACGGGAGCGCGGACGGCGAGTTCGCGTTCGCCTCCGAGGTGAAGGCCCTCTTGCCCTACGTGGACGAAGTGCGGGAATTCCCTCCGGGGTCGACGTTCAAGCCGAGCCGCGGCTTCGCGCGGTACGCCGATTGGCCCGTATCGATGCAAAAGGAGGGCGAACTCGCTGACGAGCCCGAGAAGATCGCGGTCGAACTCAGACAGAGGCTTTCCGCGTCCATCGAACGCCGCCTCGGAGAACTCGGCGCCGGGGTTAAGGGGCGGATGGGGATCTGGCTTTCGGGGGGCGTGGATTCCTCGGTGATCGGGGCGCTCGCGGTCGGAAGCGCCGGAACGCTCCATTCCTTCGTGGCTGGTGCGCCCGGAGCGCCTGATATTGAATACGGCGCGATCATGGCGCGGCACCTGGGCACGCGGCACCACGTCATCACGGTCACGCCCGGAGAGATGGACGCCGCTCTGCCCGAAGTCATCGGCGCCCTCGAGTCCTTCGACGCTCTTCTCGTGCGCTCCTCGGTCATGAACTATCTCGCATCCAAGGCAGCCTCCGGATACGCGGACGCGGTACTCTCCGGCGAATGCGGAGACGAGCTCTTCGCGGGGTACGAGTACATCAAGGGCATCCCGGAGGACGCCGTGGCAGCCGAGCTCGTCGACATCATCGGGCGCTTGCACAACACCGCGCTCCAACGCGTGGATCGCTGCGCCCGTTCCAACGGCATCGCGCCCCTCGTGCCCTTCGCCGACCGAGACGTCATGGAGTACGCGCTCAGGATCCCAGTGAAGTACAAGATCCGCCGCGAGGGCGGCGAAGCCATAGAGAAATGGATTCTGAGGAAATCCGCGGAGGGCCTGGTCCCGGACGCGGTGCTCTGGCGCCCCAAGTCTAAATTCTGGCAAGGCTCGGGCTCGGGCGAGGCCCTCGCGGCGATGGCCGAGGACCGGGTGAGCGATGGGGATTTCAAGCGGGAGCGCGTCCTCGCGAACGGATGGGTCCTCAACACGAAAGAAGAGATGCATTATTATCGTATTTTCAGGGAACGATTCGGGGCTATGCGGAGCCTCGACTGGATGGGAAGGACCAAAGGCGCGCCGCGGGCCGAATGAGCTATCGCGCGAGAAACATCAAGAAAGGAAGGTGCTGAACCATGGCGGATGCGGATATGAGGAAATTCAGGACGGCGGACGCGGAGCTGATGCTGGCCGGGCCGGACGGATCGCCCCTCGCCGACCGGGAGGTCCGCGTCTCCATGAAGCGGCACGCCTTCCTCTTCGGCGCCAGCGGCTTCGACGTCATGGCGGCGACGAGCCCGCGCACCGAGGAGGAACGCGAGCTCTCCGAGCGAAAGGCCGCCATGATGGCCGAGATCTGCAACGCGGTCACCCTGCCCTTCTACTGGGGCTACTTCGAGCCGGAACGCGGGAAGCCGAATACGGAGGCGCTCAGGAAGGCCGCCCTGTGGTGCGCCGAGCGCGGGATCAAGACGAAGGGCCATCCCCTCTGCTGGCACACCGTCTGCGCGGACTGGCTCCTCCCGCTCTCCACGGAGGAGGTCCTGCAAGCGCAACTTGACCGCATCGATCGCGACGTGTCCGCCTTCAAGGGGCTCGTCGACGCGTGGGACGTCATCAACGAGGTCGTCATCATGCCGATCTTCGACAAGTACGACAACGGAGTGACGAGAATCTGCAGGAAGCTTGGCAGGTTCAAGACGGTGAAGACGATGTTCGACGCCGCGCGCGCGGCCAATCCCGCGGCCACCCTCCTTCTCAACGACTTCGACATGTCCGCGGCCTACGAGATCCTCATCGAGGGCTGCCTCGATGCGGGAATCAAGATCGACGTCCT
>CAZIEI010000040.1:0-5498 GCA_964538705.1 uncultured Spirochaetales bacterium
GACGTCGAGGACCTTGGTTCCGACGCGGGTCATGATGTGCATGTTGGCGACGACGTACTGGCTATCGGTGAGCTCGACGCCGATCTTGGCGATGGGGCTGCCCACGGGGCCCATGGAGAAGGGGATCACGTACATGGTCCGGCCCTTCATGCAACCCTTGTAGAGGCCGCGCATGGTCTCCTTGAGCTCGGCGGGGTCGATCCAGTTGTTGGTGGGGCCCGCCGCTTCCTTGGTCTTGCTGGCGATGTAGGTGCGGTTCTCCACGCGAGCGACGTCCGAGGGGTCGGAGCGGAAGAGTACGCAGCCGGGGCGCTTGGCGGCGTTCAAGGGAATGGCGATTCCCTCGTCCACGGTGATTTTTATCATGCGGTCGTACTCGGCCTTGGAACCGTCGCACACCTCGATGGCGTCCGGGGTGGTCATGGCGGCCACTTCTTCAATCCAAGCCTTGAGCTTGCCGTGCTTGAGGGAATCGATAGTCATGCGGGTCTCCTACAGAGGGGATCGAGGGGCAGGGCGGGCCGTACCCAAGCACTTTTAATGGAAATCGCGGATTATTGCAAGTACGTCGGCGGGCGTCCGGGCGTCAGCCCGCGCGCGTGACGGCTTCGCGGATGTGCTCGAGGGCGGCGTTCCACGCGAAGCGCCGGGTCGAGTCGTAGAGGAAGAGGTCGTGGCGCGTATGCCGCTTTCCGGGCATGTCCGTGACGAGGGCCTTCACCGATCTCCGCTCGGGATTTCCCGTTCCGGCGGCGCGGACGATGATGGCCTGGTTGCGGAAGCTCACGGTCCTATCGGTCCGGCAATGCATGTTGAGATAGGGGCAGGCGATCCGAGGGAGCCCTCTCCTCACGGAGCGGAGGAAGAGGATGAGCGAATGCGTTTGCCGGGGGAAGATCCCCGCGTAGCCGAGCCATCGCTCGCTGCCGTCTTCCCCTTCGCGGCCACTCTCGGGGATGCGCGCGCCCGCGGAGCGCGCGAACCAGCCGAGGGCGCGGGCGAAGGGCGCGTGGGGATAGGTCCACACGCCCTCGAAGGGCGAGAGGATGACGACGGGGCTGCCCACGGTGACGAGGCTCGCGGGCGCGTTCGCGGTGCCGCCGAACTCCTCCGCGAGGCGCAGGGCGAGCGCTCCGCCCATGGAGGAACCGACGAGGTGGACCTCGCCCCGCGTCGAACGGATTCCGAGGTACTGGTCGCGGGCGAAAGCGTATATCAGGGAAAGATTCACGCGCGTGAAGTCCTCGGGGACCGTACCGCAGCCGGGGAGGAGGGGGGCGAAGGCGTCGTAGCCCTCCACGTCAGCCCAGGAGCAGGGCTCGCGGAAGGCGAAGGGGGTGGCGGGGTAGCCGTGGAGGAAGAGGACGGCCCGTCCGCGGCCCCGGTCGATCTCCACGGGGGCGGCGAGGGGGCTCATGAGCCGGGAAAGGTCCGGCTTCCGGTATTCGGGCGATTCCCGGTGGAAGAGGCCAGTCATGCCGAGGACGCCCGCAAGCGCGATGAGGAGGGCGAGCGCGGAAAGAAGCGCGACGATTATCGCCATGGAGACGAGTATAGGCGCGGCCGGGGGGAGCGGCAACGCCCCTCCGCTTTACCTTCTCCCGCTCTGCGCGATATCCTCCCCTGAACGGGGGAGAACGAATGGCGCCGATCAGGAAGACGAAGATCATCTGCACGATGGGGCCCGCGACGAGGGACAAGGAAGTCCTGAAGGGGCTCCTCCGCGCCGGGATGAACGTCGCTCGCCTTAATTTCTCGCACGGCGACCACGGAACGCACGGCTCCATGGCCGACCTGGTGCGCGAGGCCTCGGCCGAAGCGGGCATACCGGTAGCGCTCCTCCTGGACACGCGGGGTCCGGAGATCAGGACCGGGGAGACCCCGGACGGCGGGAAGATCCGCCTCGTGGAGGGGAAGGCGGTGCGCGTGCGCGCCTGCGCCGACGTCTGCGCCCCCGATTCGATTTCCATCAATTACGCGGGCCTCGTCGACGACGTTCGCGCGGGCAACCGGATCTACATAGCGGACGGCCTCATCGCCCTGGACGTCGAGGGGAAGGACGGCGACGCCATCCTCTGCCGCGTGGCCTCGGGCGGCGAGATCGGGCCGCGCAAGAACGTGAACGTCCCGCGGGTGCGGACGCGCCTTCCCTCGGTGACGGAGCGGGACATCGAGGACATCCGCTTCGGCGTGGAGAAGGGCTTCGACTTCATCGCGGCGAGCTTCGTGAGGAAGGCCGAGGACGTGATCCATGTCCTCCGCCTGATCGAGGGCGCGCGGAACCCGATGCGCGTCATCGCCAAGATCGAGGACGAGGAGGGGCTCTCCAACATCGAGGACATCATCCGCGTGGCCGGCGGGATCATGGTCGCGCGCGGCGACCTCGGGGTCCAGCTCGAGCCGGAGGAGATCCCGCTCGCGCAGAAGCGCATCATCGACCGCTGCCATGGCGCGGGAAAGCCCGTGATCACGGCCACGCAGATGCTCGAGTCCATGGTCAAGAACCCGCGCCCCACTCGGGCCGAGGTGAGCGACGTGGCCAACGCCATCCTCGACGGAACGGACGCGGTGATGCTCTCGGGCGAGACCGCCGCGGGCGACCATCCCGTGGAGGCCGTGAACGTGATGCGGAGAATCGCGCTTTCCGTGGAGGCCTCCGACGAGTACCGGAAGAAGGCGCGCGAGAGCTTCACTCAGGAGGCGGGATGCCTCGAGGTGTCGCTCGCGACCTGCCGCGCGGGATACTCGATGGCGGGCGACATCTGCGCCGCGGCGATCATCGCCCCGACCATGAGCGGCGTCACGCCCCGCCTCCTCTCGCGCTACCGCCCCAACCAGCCCATCATCGCGGTCTGCGTCGACGCGGCTGTCCAGCGCCAGCTCCTCCTGGACTGGGGCGTCCAGCCCATCCTCGCTCCCTTCGTGCGCGACTCGGAGGAGATGGTGCAGAACGCCATCAAGGCCGCCATCTCGGGCGGCTTCGCGGAGCGGAGCGACAAGGTTGTCCTCGTCGCGGGCCTGCCTGTCGCCTCGGCGCTCACCGTGAACGCCGTCCGGGCCTACTACCTCGGGAAGGTGATCGGCCGCGGAGAGAAGGGCCTCGGGGGGCGGTGCACGGGACGGATCGTCAAGGCCAAGAGCCTGGACGAGGCGGTCGCGGCGCTCAAGAAGGACGACGGCGGGGACATCCTCCTCGTGCCGACCCTGCACCCCGACTACATACCCATCGTCCGCCTCGCGAAGGGCGTCATCGCGGAGGGCGTGTCCGAGCTCCCCTGGGACGTCGTGCGCATGACCAACCCGGACATCGTCCTGGTGACGGAGGTGGCGGGCGCCATGGATTCCATGGAGACGGGGATGACCGTCACCATCGACGGCGGCGAGCAGGTGGTCTACGAGGGAGTCCTCTGACCGGGACTGTCTTTGCCTCTCGTCAATGAATGGCGTATATTGAGGGGGTGCGGCTCCCTCCCTGGCCTTCCGGGGCTCGGAGGGTTCCGGCATGGAGGTTGAGATGGAAGATCAGGACGGGAACGTGGAAGCCCTCAGGGAGCGGATGCGCGACGCGGCGGCAGAGGAGTACGCGACGGGCGCGCTCACGGAGGAGGAGTTCGAGGGAGTGATCGATAGGATCGCCCTCGTGGAGAGCGAGCGCGACGCGGGGAGGCTCGGCCTCGTCCGCTTCGCGTTGGCGGACGCCCGGTCGGCTGGCGGCGAACCCGGGCCGGCGGTTCCCGCGGCGCGATCCGCGACGGCGTATCCCGCACGCGCGCCGGGAGCCGCCCGCAGCGAGTTCACCCTCATCGGAAGTTCCCGGCACGTCCTCATGCCCGGGGAGAGAGCGATTTCCGCGACCCTCCTCTTAGGCGACGTCAAGGTCGATTGTTGCGCCTGCGAATCGCCCCGCGTGGACGTCGAGGTGGTATGCATCCTTGGCGACGTCATCGTCGAGGTGCCGGCCGACGTCGTGGTCGTGAACGAGATGACCACGATACTTGGGGAGTTCCGCGATAAATCCTTCGACCCCGCCTATGTCGATTCGGGGCGGGTAGTGCGGCTCACGGGCTTCCATCTCATCGGCGACGTCAAAGTGAAGCGGCGCTAGGCGGCGTTCCGGCCCTGTTCGCTAGGCCCGCTCATACGCGATAGCCCTGAACCCCTTCTCCTTCTTGTCCGACACGGTCCTCATGCCCGCGGGCCTGCGCTTCCCCATGTCCGCGAGCAGCGACGAGCGCGCGCAGACGAGGAACCTTCCGCCGGACGCGAGGAGGGAAGCCGCGGTTTCCGCCGCGGCCGCGCACCAGGGATAGCCCGGCGCGTCCTCGGGGAAGGCGACGACGGGGCTGGGAGGCTTCGCCGTCGCCCGAGCGCGCGCCGTTTCCGCTCCGAGTTCCGACGGAAGGGCGATGTGGAGGGCGGAGCAGACTACGTTTACTTCCTTGAGGGCCCGCGCCGAGGCGCGGAGGCCGAGGAGGTCGCGCCCCGCGAGGATCTGGTCCCGGTACCCGAGCGCGAGCGCGAGGTAGAGGGGAACGTGGCCTTGGCCGGGGTTAAGGACGACGGCGGAGGAGCCCTCGGCGTGCGGCTGGTCCTCGAGGATCCTGGCGGCGAGCTCCGTGCCGTAGCCGGGGCTGTCGAAGTCCGGAAGGCCCCGCACCGCGCGGAGCGAATACTCAGTCCCGCGCAGGGTGAACGAGCAGGTCCCTCGTCCGTACGGACCGAGCCCGTCCTCGTCATCGGCCCTAAAGGCATCGATCCCCGATCCCGGGGCGGACCCCGATCCCGGGGCGGACCCCGATCCCGGGGCGGACCCCGATCCCGGGGCGAATACGTACACGTCGTGGCCGGGGCCCTCTTCAGCGTGGATGAGCTCGTGCCCGGCCCGTTCGATCTCTTTCCGCGCGAATTCGGCGAGGGTCTTCACGATGACGACGGCGACCATGCCCCCGCGCTCGAGCCGCGAGGGGGCGCGGACGAGGAAGTCGCGGAGCGCGTCCTCGCCCGCCTTCGCGGGGAGATTGGAGACGATACGGTCGAAGCGGAGCCCGCATGGCTCGGAGAGGAGGCCGCCCTCGGCCGTCACGCGGCCCTCGAGGCCGTTCGCGCGGGCGTTCATCGCGGTGAAGGCGACGGCCAGGGCGTCGCGGTCGACGGCGCGGACAGAGAGCCCCGGATAGGCGGCCGCCGCGGCGATCCCCAGGACGCCCGTGCCGCAGCCCGAGTCGAGGAGTGTCCGCGCGGAACCGAGCTCGCCGCGCGCGGCGAGGACCTTGAGGAGGAGCCTGCTTCCGGAATCTATGTCGAACGAGGAGAAGAGCGCGTGGGAGAGGGCGATCGAGGCCTCCGCTCCCATGAAGCGGAGGCTCGCATGCTTGTTGACGAGGGGCTCGAGGTCCACGGGGCTATCCCGCGCGGGCGCTATTCGTTGACGCGCTCCACGTAGTCGTTGGTCTCGGTGTTGACGAGGATCTTCTCGCCCTGCTTGATGAAGAGGGGGA
>CAZIEI010000040.1:5508-22417 GCA_964538705.1 uncultured Spirochaetales bacterium
GGACGGTCAGGCCGGTCTCGGTCTTCACGGGCTTGGTGGCGCCGGAGACGGTGTCGCCCTTCACGTAATTCTCGCTCTCGACGACGGTGAAGACCATCTTGAAGGGGATCTTCACGTCGATGGGGTTGCCGTCCCAGAAGGTGACCGCGTAGGTCTCGGCGTCCTTGAGGTAGCCGGCCTTATCCTCGTTGCCCGCGATGGCGATGTGGAACTGCTCGTAGGTGGTGTTGTTCATGAAGACGTAGTTCTCGCCGTCGGAGTACTGGTACTGGCAGTCGATGAGGTCGACGGTGGCGTCCTCCACGGAGTCCGCGGTCTTGATGGTCTGCGTGATGACGTTGCCCGTGATGAGGTTCTTGGCCTTCACGCGCGCGAAGGCCGAACCCTTGCCGGGGCTGACGAA
Organism: uncultured Spirochaetales bacterium; assembly: GCA_964538705.1. Classification (GTDB taxonomy): domain Bacteria; phylum Spirochaetota; class Spirochaetia; order Treponematales; family JBGSOB01; genus CAYNQK01. The sequence continues at coordinate 5,912 of CAZIEI010000040.1, forward strand.
CTCGCGCTCGACGACGAGGCACGGCTGGTTGTTTATGAGCAGGCAGGTGCCCTTTCCGATATCTCCGCCTCTGATCATGATTCCCTCTCGAAATTGGTCTCCGGCCGATCGGGCCGGGACGGCTGTGCGCGTCGGTTGCGGTCGTGCCGTGTTTCGGGGGAAGACGGGGGGACCGGACGCTGTGCCCGCAGGCCGCGTGATTATAGCGGTTCTCCCTTGACCGTGGCAATCGGGGAAAGCTATGGTCGTCCGGATGAAACGCCCCGGCGTCCCCTACATAGCGCTCACGATCGCCCTCTTCTCGGCCTTCGAGGTCGTCTCACGGCTCATCGGGCCGAGGATGGAGGCCCTCCAGGTCAGCCTCTGGCGCTTCGCGGCGGGAGGGCTCCTCCTCCTCGCCCTAGCGGCGCCCCGTCTCGCGCGCTACCCGCGGAAGGGGCTTCCGACGCTCATCCTCTCGGCGGCCCTCATGGGCTTTCTCAACGTCGTGGTGTCCATGGGACTCATCCAATACGCCCTCATCATCACGCCCGCCTCGGTGACGGCCCTCGTCTTCTCCTCCAACCCCGTCTACGTCTCCCTCCTCGCCGTGCCCCTCCTCGGGGAGCGGATGGGGTGGCGGCGGATCGCCGCGCTCGCGCTGGGTATGGCGGGCGTCGCCCTCGTCTTCGCGGAGAAGCTCATCGGACCGGGCGCCTCAGGGGCGGGCGGGGCCGCCTCGGCCGCCGCGGGAGCGGGCCTCGTGCTCGCCTCGGCTGTCGTCTTCGCGCTCTACACCGTGACGGGAAAGCGGATCATGGAACGCACGGGGGCGGATTCGCTCACGCTCACGGCACTCTCATTCGTCATCGGTTCAGCCATGCTCGTTCCCCTCATGCTCGCGCTCCGCGTACCCCTCCTGCCGCGCGATCCGTCGATTGTCCCCCACATGGCGGTCATGTCCCTCCTCATCACGGGCGTCGCGTACGCTTCGTATTTCAAGGGGCTATCGCTCATGGACGCGGGCGCGGGGTCGGTCCTCTACTTCGCCAAGCCGCCCCTCGCAGCACTCTTCGCTTTCCTGGCGCTCGGTGAGCGCCCCAGCCTCGGCCTCGCGGGCGGCTTTGTCCTCATCGCAGCGGGGATCGCGGTCAACTTCGCGGGAAGGGGGAGTTCGAAATCCGCTTCACTTCCTCCCGATCGCGAGGAGATGAGCGCTCGCCCCGAGGAGTGAGGGCGCGGTATCCGTCCTATCGAGCCATTCGAAGAGGAGCCCTCGGGCGGCATCATCGTCGAGGATGCCTTGAAGGCCGCTCAGCATCCAGGGAAAGCCCTCGACCGCCTTGACTATCGCGCCCTCGAATCCGCCGTCGGCCATCTCCCCGGGGATCTCGGCGGGATCGTGCAGATAAGCCTCGGTGAAGTAATCGTCCCTGTCGGGCGGGGGAAGGTGCGCGCCGCTCGCGAGGTCTTCGCGGACTAGGTCCGCGTACGCCGGGTCCCCGAAGAGGGCGTAGCGATAGCCGTCGACGAGGGAAGCGTAGCGCGAAATAAAAGCCGCGGCGATCGTTCCCCCCGGCTTGAGGACGCGCCTCGCCTCGGCGATCGCGGCGATCCTCGATCCGCGGTCTAGGAGGTGGTAGAGCGGGCCCATAAGGAGAACGGCGTCGAAGGATTCCGCCTCGAAGGGGAGGCTGAGCGCATCGGCCCTTACGGCGGCCTTGATCGGCTTCGCGACCGCGCGGTTGCGCTCGAGAACGATACCGACGTGCCGCGCCGAGAGGTCAGCGAGCGTGACGGCGTAGCCGAGCTCTGCGAGCCAGAAGGAATATGCGCCCGTCGCGCCCCCCACGTCGAGGACAGCCGCGGGCAGTTTCGGAAGAGCGCGGCCGAGAAGAGCCTTCGACCTCGCGTATTCAAGGCGTCCCTCGATGGATTCGAAGCGCCGCTCTTCCGTCGACGCGTCGTAGTAATCAGATACTCTCGTTGATCCCATACTGCGAGCATACGTTCTGTCGCGTCGCGCGGTCAACTGGAACCGGGATCGCGCGTCTAGGCCCTCCGCCGTCCAATGACGTGCGTCGCTCCCGCGATGACCGAAGCGGCGATGATGATGGCCGGCCCCGTCGGCAGGTCGAGGGCAAGGGCGAGACCGAAGCCTCCGAGGTTCGATGCGACGCCGAAGACGGCCCCCCAGGCTAGGGTGGCCTTGAGGCCGCGGCGGAGATTACGGGCCGCGAGGGCGGGGATGATGGTGAGGGCATCCGCGAGGAGGGCCCCCGTAAGGCGCATGGCCATGCCCAGGCCCAGGCAGACAACCACTATGAGGGCGTAGTGGATCGCGCGCGCGGGCATGCCGCTCGAGCGCGCGAGCTCCCTGTCGTAGAGGACGGCCCTGATTTCTTTGAAGAAGAGAAGCGCGAAGGCGATGATCGCGGCGCAGGTCGCGGCGGTTAGTGCGAGGTCCAGCGGCCTCAGCGCGAGGACGTTCCCCCAGAAGAGGTTGAAAGCCTCGATTGCGTGGACGTTTCCCTTATGGAAGATGATGAAGGCGAAGGCGAGCGAGAGGGCCATGACCAGTCCCAGCGCGCCCGAGGCGGACTCCGCCCTGCCTCCCGCGACGTCGCCCCGCGGCGCGGTCTCGCCCATCCGGGCCACCGCCATCCCCGCCGCGAAGGCCGCGATGATCGCGGCGATCGTCGGATCAAAGCCGATGAGGAGCCCGACCGCCGCGCCTAGGAGCGATGCGTGCATGACGGCGAAGCGCGCTGGCACGAGCTCGAGCGCGAGGATGAAGGTACCCATGGCGGGATAGGCGGCGCCCGAGAGGAGGAGGGCGATGAGGGCCCGCCTGAAGACGGGAAGGGAGAGGATCTCAAGCATCGTCGCCTCCCAGGGGGGAAGGAACCTCGCGTGCGGTCCCTGCCTCGAAGTGGATGAAGCGTCCGCAGAGGGCGAGGAGCTCGCGGTCGTGCGACACGATGAGGAGGCCGGTTCGGCCGCCGGACGCGAGATCGCGGATCACGTCGATCACTCGGCCGCGCGAGGCCGCGTCCAGGTGAGCGCTCGGTTCGTCCAGGAGGAGGAGCTCGGGCGAGGACGCGAGGGCCCGCGCGAGGAGGACGCGCTGGTATTGGCCTCCGGAGAGCTCGTTCACGGGACGTCGCTCGAGGTCCAGGACACCGCAGCGGTCCAGGGCCGCATCGATCGCCACGCGATCCTCGGCCTTGAGCGGTCGGAGGGGGCCCCTGAGCGCTTCGAGGCCCGTGGCGGCCAATTCCCCCGCGGTCATCCGGAAGGCGCCGCCCGGGCGCGACTGCGGCACGTAGCCCGTGCGCCTCAGTCGCCCGCCCTCGCCCGGCCGGAAACCCATGATCGAGAGCTTCCCGCCCAAGGCGCGGACCATGCCGAGGCAGGCCTTGAGGAAGGTGGACTTGCCTCCGCCGTTCGGGCCGCAGAGTCCGATGGGCTCCTCTCCGCGCGCGAGCGAGAACGTTACGCCCGAGACAACGGGGATGCGGCCGTAACCCGCGGCGAACCGATCCGCCACTACGAGCTCCTCCATCTACCGATTGCCCTCGACGTCCTCAGGCTTGCCAAGACGCTTAGCGCCGGTGAGGGCACTCTCGTTATACGCGTAGACGTCCTCGAGGGTCCTCGTGCCGTCCTTCCCGGGGAAGTTGATGAGGAGGCAGTACTTCGCCCCGAGGCTCTCGGCCAGGGCCGCGCCCGAGGGATTGTGGTAATTGTCGATGACCAGGACGGGTTTCGCCTTCGCGAGCTCCAGGATCTGGGCGGGGCTCGGCTCACCGGGGCCGAAGGTCCCCGCGACTTCGAAGCCCATCCATTCCATCCAGGCCTTGAGCTGGCTCTGGACCGCCACGCGCCCTCGCGGCGCTCCATCCGGGAACAGGCCCGCGATGACGCGAGCGCGCGAGGCCTCCGCGTAGCTCCGGAAGCCCGCAGCCCATGTTTCGTGCTCCGTTTTCGTTCCCAGCCGTTCCGCGACCCTGCCCGCCTCCGCGATGAGGTTATCGGGCCGGTTGTCCGTGGAGAGCTTGAGGCCCGCTTCGGGCTTACCCGAGGCCTCGAGGATCCTGGCTGCGAATTTTTCGTAGCCGCCATAGACGAGGAGGTCCGCTCCCTTCACGGCGAGGAGGTCCGCGGGCTTGAGCTCGTACTCCGGGGGATGCTTGAGCTCGGCGGGAGCGATGACGAGGATGTCGCCGCTCGCACCTCCGGCGCGGGCGATGGCGGCCGTCCACCAGGTGGACGCGATGATCTTCTTCGATTGCGCGTGGATGGGCAACGTCGCTATGAGCGCGACGGCGGCGATCGAGAGGATTCGATGGGCTTTGTTCATTGGGACCGACCTCTAGGCTGTTGGGCGGGCCTTCAGGCACGCGGGACGCTCGCGCTCCCTGTCTCGGCCTCAGCGCCCGGACAACGTCCCGGCGGTCGAAACCGCATTCAAGTCTTGCATGGAGGAATCGGCTGCGTCGGCGTCATGCCGGCCGCCTGGGAGCCGCTTCTGCGGCCCTGGACGGAATCATACCCGGGCACGCCGCATGGGGCAAGCGGATCGACCGGTGGTCGAGGTCAGCGGTCTCTCTGCGCCGCCTTCAGGGGTCGGGCGCCCAGGAGCGCCTTCTCGTTGTGCGCGTAGAGATCTTCGAGCGTCGCCGTCCCGTCCTTGCCCGGGAAGCTGATGAGGAGGCAATAATCCGCCCGCAGGCCGCTCGCGAGCGCCCCACCCGACGGTTCGTGGAAGCTGTCGATGACGAGGACGGGCCGTGCCTTTGCGAGTTCCTGTATCTTCGCCCGGTCCGGCTCCTCGGGGCCGAAGGTGCCTACCACGTCGAAGCCCATCCAGACCATCCATGACCTGAGCGAAGCCTGGACCGCGACGCGTCGCTTGGGGAACCCGTCCGGGCAGAGGGCGGCCGCGACGCGCGCGCGCGAGGCCTCCGCGAAGGCCTTGAATCGCTCCGCCCACTGCGCCTGGGCCTCCACTGTACCGAGGCGCTCGGCGATCCGCCTCGTTTCGATGATGAGGTTGATCGGCCTGTTGTCCGTGACGATTTTGAAGACGGCTTCGGGCCGCGACGCGGCCTCGAGCATCTTGGCCGCGAATTTCTCGTACCCGCCGTAGAGGAAGAGGTCGGCGTTCCGTATCGCGAGCAGGTCCTCGGGAAGCGCGTCGTAATCGATCGGTTGCCTCAGCTCCGCGGGAGCGATGACGATGAGGCCCTCGCTCGCACCCGCGGCCTTGGCCATGGCAGCCGTCCACCAGGTCGAGGCTACGATTTTTGGCGCCTGCTGGCTCGGAAGCGCGCGGGCAATCAGGGCGAGGAAAGCGAGCGATACTATTAAACGGACGGGCTTCATGCAGACCCTCGCGATCGGAGATCGGGCTTTCACGCCCGCGGACGGGACGAACTTTCCTCGTCGCACGATCCTGACATCCATGAGCCGTTCGTCGGTCTCCGGTACTCCGCAAGACGCGGAACACTGACGCCAGAATGGGAGCGGCTTCGGACCGACATGCTACCAGCGCCGCCCTCGGTCCGCAAGGGCTCGCGGATCAGGCGCCTGCCTCAGCGGCGCCGAGCGCCTCGCGAGCGGCGTCCACGGCGGCGTTGACGAGCTGACTCATCGGCTGAGCGTGAAGGCCGGCGAGCACAAAGTGCGGTTGCTGCACCGGAACGAGTATGAGCCTGCCGCGAGCGGAGAAGATCGCCTCGGCGATGGCCGGGCTGATCTCTCCCATAAGCCCGTTCGGAACGACTATGCCGATGGGGCCCATCACGAGGTCTCCGAGTCCGATCGAGGCCTTGATGGCGTTTTCGCCGCTCGCCCCGCGCTCGGCCCCCGCCTTCAGCATGCGCTCCGTCGCCGAGGAGTTCGTGCCGAGCGCGATGATGCGCGCCCGATCCCCCAAGGCGGCCTTCAGCCGCTCAACGAGCTGGGCTCCGAGGCCCCCGCCTAAACCGTCCACCACCGCGATCGTCATGCGGATAAGGCTAAACGGCTCGGGCTCGGGGGTCAAGGTGAAGCGAGGGAGGGGGCTTGCGTGCCCGGACTTTTTTTGATAATGATAATCATTATCAATAACGGGATACCCAGACCAAAGGAGCATCGAGATGAAGAAGCTCAATCCGCCCCCCGACGAGGGGACGATCCTGACAGCATACTTACGATCCCGCGGCGGGAGACTGACCGCTCCCCGGCAAGCGGTCCTCGACGCGTTCCTGGGCATGGAACGGCATGTGACGGCGGAGCAGGTCTGGGAAGCAGTCAAGAAGAGTGATCCGAGCATCGGTCAGGCGACTGTATTCCGCACGATGCGCCTTTTCGCGGAGGCCGGCCTCGCGCGAGAGGCTCGCACGGCAGTCGGGGGCATGCAATACGAGCACTCCTACCGGCACGAGCACCACGACCACCTGATCTGCGTCGTGTGCGGCAAGGTAATCGAGTTTTCCGACGAGGCGGTCGAGCGCGCTCAGGAGTCCGTCTACCGCTCGTGCGGATTCGAGCCCGTGGCCCATAAAATGGAGCTTCTCGGGCGCTGCCCGGCTTGTCAAAAAAAGACCCGTTCAGCCAAGGGATAGGGCGAGGATCGCCTAAGAAGGGCGAGGATCGCGGATAGCGCGAGGATCGCGTGGGATCGATTGTGATGGAGTCATTGTCGCTCTTTATTGATAATGATAATCATTATCAATAATAGTATATTAAGCCAAGACGGAGGTCCAATGACGATAGCCGACGCCCCCGCGGGCGCCGCGTTCAGTGTGACGCGACTGAGCCTCGGGCGCGAAATAGGGAAGCGCCTCGCGGACATGGGCTTCACGGCGGGAGCCGAGGGACTAGTCGTGCGTTCAGGCTTTTTCCGGGGCCCCCTCCAGGTGCGCATCAGGGGATACGACATACTCATCCGGAGGGGGGAGGCCTTGGGCGTGGAGATTGAACCCCTCGGGGATTGGGAGGCACTTCCCTCGCCCCATCGCTTCCAGCGCGGCTCCGGTCCAGATTGCCATCGCGGAGGCCGGAGACATGGAGTCTTCGGCGGTGGGTGGGCGGGCCGGGGATTCGGTGCCCGGCGCGGTAGCGGGCGCTCAGAGAGCCGCGATGACGGAACGAGGGACGCAGTATGAGCCCAGAGCGGATACGGCGCGTCCGCATCGCGCTCGCGGGAAACCCGAACGCGGGCAAGACCACCATCTTCAACGCCCTCACCGGCGCGCACCACAAGGTCGGGAATTATCCCGGCGTCACCGTGGAGAAGCGAGAGGGCTCCCGGATCCGCGGCGGCCGCGAGTACCGCTTCATCGACCTCCCGGGCGTCTACAGCCTCACCGCCTACTCCATCGACGAGGTGGTTGCGCGCGACTTCCTCCTCGATGAACGGCCCGACCTCATCGTGGACGTCATCGACTCGACCAACCTCGAGCGGAACCTCTACCTCTGCCTACAATTCCAGGAACTCGGGATCCCCGTGATCGGAGCGCTCAACATGAGCGACGAGGCCGAGGCCAAGGGGATCGACGTGGACGCCGGGACGCTTTCGGCCGTCCTCGGGATTCCCTTTCTTAAAACGGTGGGGCCGAAAGGCGCGGGCACGGAGGAACTCCTCGACGCCATCGACGCCATCGTAGACGGCGCGAAAGAGGGGGCCGCGGCGGGCGCCTCTTCGCGGAGCATCCGCTACGGGGACGAGGCTGAATCGCGCATCGCTCCCCTGGAGGCGGCCATCGCTTCCGACGAGGAGTTCGCCGCGCGGTATCCCGCGCGATGGCTCGCCGTAAAGCTCCTCGAGAAGGACGAGCATGCCATCGAGCGGCTCGCCGCGCATCCGCGCGGTCGGGAGATCCGTTCGGCCGCGGAGGCCGCCGTCACCTGGATCGAGGGCCACTACGGCCGCGCGAGCGAGATCGCGGTATCGGAGCAACGCTACGGCTACATCCGCGGGGCGGTCAGGGAGGCGGTGCGGATCAGGAAGCGATCGAACTTCTCCGTCACGGAGGCGGTGGACAAGGTGGTGATGAACCGCTACCTCGCCCTTCCCATTTTCGTGCTCATCCTCTGGGGCGTGTTCCAGGCCACCTTTATCCTGGGCGCCTATCCTACGGCCTGGCTCGAGGTCCTCTTCGGCTGGCTCGGCTCGGCGGCGTCCTCGGCCATGCCGCCGGGCATCCTCCGCTCGCTCATCGTCGACGGGATCATCGCGGGGGTCGGCGGCGTCATGTCCTTCGTGCCCCTCATCGTCATTCTCTTCCTCTTCCTCTCCATTCTCGAGGACGTGGGCTACATGTCGCGCGCCGCCTTCGCCTCGGACAAGCTCCTCCACGCCTTCGGCCTCCACGGGCAGTCGGTCCTGCCCATGATGCTCGGCTTCGGCTGCACCGTCCCGGCCATCATGGCGGCCCGCACCCTCAAGAATCCGCGCGACCGCATCGTCACCATCCTCGTCATCCCCTTCATGAGCTGCGGCGCCAAGTTGCCCGTGTACGTCCTCCTCGCCGGCGCCTTCTTCCCCGGGAACGAAGCGAACATGGTGATGGTCGTCTACGCGGTCGGCGTCGCGCTCTCCCTGCTCTCGGCCCTCGTGCTCAGGAAGACCGTGGCCAAGGGCGACCCCACGCCCTTCGTGATGGAGCTTCCCCCCTATCGCGCGCCCACCCTTCGCGGCATCCTCTGGCACGTCTGGGAGAAGATCTCGCACTACCTCAAGAAGGCGGGCACGGTCATCCTCGCCGCTTCGGTCCTCGTGTGGGCCATAACGAGCTTCCCCGTCTACAAACCGCCCGAAGTCGTCTCTCCCCGCGAAGCCGTGGACGTCGATTCCAACGCCGCCGCCGCGCTCGAGCACAGCATCGCCGGACGCATCGGGAAGGCCATCGCGCCCGCCTTCAAGCCGCTCGGTTTCGATTGGCGGGTCGGCGTCGCGACCATCACGGGCTTCGCGGCAAAGGAGATCGTCGTCTCCACCCTCGGCGTGCTCTACGGCCGCTCGAGCGAGGACGAGGGAGGCCTGCGGGAAGCCCTCCGCGCCGACCGGCGATTCACGCCCCTCGTCGCGCTGGCGCTCATGCTCTTCGTGCTCGCGATCCCGCCCTGCTTCGCCGCCCTCGCGACGGTGAAGGCCGAGCTCGGATGGAAGTGGCTCGGTTTCTCGTTCGCCTTCATGCTCTCGATCGGCTACGTCCTCGCGCTCGCGGTACGCGGTATCGGCCTGCTCGCTGGGGCCTCGTGACGAGGGCGTGACGAGAGGGAAACCTTTCCCGGAAAGGTTTCCCCCTCGCGCTCCCCTTTCCAAAGGGGGAAGGAGGCTCTCATGGTTTTCAAGGTCGTATCGATTTCCGTCATGGCGGCGTCGTACGCCCTCATCGTCCTATCGGCGCAGTACGCGCTCTCGCTCGCTCGGAAGGCGCACGGCGTCGGCCTCAAGGACGTGAAGAACGAGGTGCCGGGCGGATACCTCCTGCGGGGCGCGCTCTCGCTCGTCTATTATTTCTCCATCGTCGACTGGATCGGCGGCTGGCGGCTCCTCCCCTGGGCCTATCTCCCTTATCCGCGTTGGCTCCAGGCCGCGGGGCTCGTCCTCCTCGTCCTGGACGTCGCCCTCTTCTGGTGGATCCACGCGACGATCGGGCCCAACTACCACGGACCCATGAAGCTCCATGATGACCACCGGCTCGTGACGACGGGACCCTACGCCTTCGCGCGGCACCCTTCCTACATCGCTTTCCCCCTCCTTCACGCGAGCCTCTTCCTCGTCACGCAGAACCTGCTCCTCCTCGCCTCCGGCATGGCCATGTCCCTGTACGTGAACGGGAAGCGCGTGATTGTGGAGGAACGGCTCCTCAAGGAGCGCTTCGGACAGGAGTACGAGGACTACGCGTGGCGGGTGGGGAGGTGGTTCCCGCGCCCGTCGAAAGCCGCGCGGCGCGAAACGAAGGGAGGCTGATCCATGGCAAAGGACGTTCTCGTCTACGGCGCGGGGGTCATCGGATCCATTTATGCGCTGAGGCTCGCCAAGGCGGGCCATCGCGTCGCGCTCCTTGCGCGCGGCGAACGCCTCGTGGCCATCGGATCGGAAGGCCTCCGGATCAGGCACGCGTTCCTCGGGACCGAGGAGCGCGCCGAGGTCGGCGTGATCGACGGGCTTCCAGCCGAGACGCGCTGGGACCTCGTCATTGTAGCGGTAAGGTCGGGACAGGTCGAGAACGCGCTGGGAACGCTCCGCGCCGCTCGAACGGACGGGCCTCTCCTCGTCCTGGGGAACAACCTCGGAGACCTGGACGCCGAGGCGGAGACCATCGGCCGCGCCCGCGCTGTCTTCGGCTTCGGCGCCCTGGGCGGTTACCGCGATGGCGCGGGCATCATCTACCTCGACGGCAGGACCGCGGAGAAGCCGGGGCGGGCGAACCGCACGACCGTCGGCGTCATCGGCGATGAAGCGAGGGGCGCGATGGGGGCCGTTCGAGCCATCCTCGAGGACGCCGGGCTCCCCTGCGCCGAGAGCCGCGACATGCGTTCCTGGTACCTTTGCCATGCGGCCCTCGTTTTCCCTCTCGCGCTTTCCATGTACGCCGCAGGCGGAGACCAGGCCCGCTACTGCGACAGCCCCGCCCTCATCCGCCTTGGCGTCGGGGCATGCAAGGAATGTTTCGCCTCGCTCCGCGCTCTCGGCTGCAAGGTGGAACCGCGGAGCCTCTGGACACTCCTCCTCGCGTCCAAGGGGGCGCTCGCGAGGATGATCGCGAGGAGGTTCAGGGGCGAGGCCGCCCGGGTGGCGATGTTCGGCCACGCGAACTCGCCCGGGGGCAGGGAAGAGATATCGTCCCAAGCGGCGGTCCTGGATCACTTGCTCAAGCGAACGCGTAAGCCCACGCCCTCTTGGGATAGACTCCTCGTTTTGAACGCGGGCGCCTGAGGGGATGTTTAAGCGGCCGGTTCGGAGACGCCCGCGGCCCGGGTCCTAAGGCGCGAGACTTCAACCGCGCGCGGTTTTGCATTCCTCCCCTTTATAGACTAGACTTTGCCGAGGCAGGGCTTCGGCGAGCCGAACGGCCGTTCGGCGATATGAGGATCGACACAGGTGGATATAAGAAGGCCTTTCAAGAGCGCTGTCCTCATCATCACGGGGTGGGCTTCGGTCATCGTCGCCGCTTGCCTCATCGGAGCCTTCCTCTCGCTCCTCGAGATACGGGTCAAGTACCAACGGCTCTTCGACCGCGAGTTCTCCCAGACCCTCCGTTCCATCGAGGAGCGGGTGGACCGGGTCGCGTCATCGGCGGGATCTCTCGAGGCCCTGTTCGCCGCCTCCGAGGAGGTGACGAACGCCGAATACGCGACCTTCTGCCAAATGATCATGGAGGACGCGCCTTTCATCGCCTCCATCTGCGTCCTTCCTTCTCCCGAAGATCGCGGGGGCGTCGTTTACCATTACCCGTCCGCGCATCCCCCGCCTTCCGTGCTGGCCGGGCCCCAGGCCTTGCCCATCGCATGGATCGATGACGCCGGGCGCCTCTCCTTCGCCTTCCGGATGGGGGACGGGAGGCGCGCGGTCCTATCGATGGTGCCTTCACGCGTCCTCTCGCCGTCCGCGCCGAGCGGCCTCGCCCTCGTCGTCGACCTCGCGCCGGCCGAGGGCCTCGCGGGCACGGTCGCCCTCGCGGAGCGGAACGCGGGGAGGCCCTCGCCTCCGCTCGGGCGCACCGTGCGGCGCGAGGAACGGCTCAGCCTCGTCGGGAGGGCCTGGATCGTCCGCGGCAGGTCCCTCGAGGCCCTCGCCTTCGAGGACGCCATGGGGCTCGCCGGGGTCGTGGCCGCGTCGGGCTCCTTCGCGGCGGCGCTCCTCCTCATCCTGCGGCGCCGCTATCAGCTCAGGGTGAAGGAGGAGCAGCTCAGGCAGGCCCAGAGGCTCGAGATGGTCGGCATGATGGCGGGCGGCATCGCCCACGACTTCAACAACGTCCTCTCGGGGATCGCGGGAACCGCCTCGCTCATGGAGGGCCTCCTCGCCGGCCAGGGCCGGACGGACACCGAGGCGCTCAGGAAGAGCGTGGCGCTCGTCGCGAAGTCCACGGAGCGGGGGAGGGACATCGTCGCCCGCCTCCTCAACCTGGTGAAACCCTCGCCGATCGCGCGCGCTCCCGTTGACCTCTGGCGCGTCCTCGAGGACGTCGCCGAGCTCGCGCGCAACACCTGCGACCCTTCCGTCTCGTTCGAGCTCCCCGCGGAGGGGCGATCGCCGGCCTTCGTGGCGGGCGACGCGGGACAGATCGCGCAGGCGCTCCTCAACCTGGCCATCAACGCAGCGCACGCGATGACGAGCATGAGGAAGCGGGGCGAGACACCGGGCGGCGTCGTCGCCCTGAACGCGAGCCCCTGGGCCGTCGACGCCGACTTCCGCAAGCGCCACGCCGGCGTGGGCCCGGACGACGCCTTCCTCAGGATCACCGTGGCGGACAGCGGCGTGGGAATGGACAAGGCGGCGCTCGACCGGATCTTCAGCCCCTTCTACTCGACTAAGCGCTCAAACGGCGGGTCGGGGCTCGGCCTCCTCATGGCGCAATCCATCGTGGCCTCCCATCGGGGCCACATGGAAGTGGAATCGCGCCCTGGCAAGGGTACGGTCGTGTCGGTCTATCTTCCCGCCATGAAGGCCAAGGACGCCGAGGGCCGCTGGCCCCTCGCGTAGCGCGGCTCGCTCGCGAACCGCCTTCGCGGAACCGCCCGAGCGCCATGGGCTTCCTCTCCGCGCCGGCTAAAACGCGCCGGTCGCGAGGAGGACGAGGGTGCAGGCCTCGAGGTACTCGATCCCCGCCGCCTCGGCCGCGTCCCTCACGGCCGCGCTCTCCGCGCCGGGATTGGCTATGATCCGCCGGGGCCGGAGCGTGAGGATGCCGTCGATCATGGCCTCGGACTTATCCTTCCCGATGTAGAGCGTGACGGTATCTATCCCGCTCCCCGCGTCCTCGATCCTGTTCACGACGGGATGGCCGTCGATCTCCCTGAGCGTCGGATGGAGGAGGACCGTCTCATGGCCCTTCCCGAGGAGCCTCTTCATGGCCTTGTTCGCGTAGCGATCTTCCTTATCGCTCGCTCCGACGATGAGCGTCCGCACGCTTCCCGCCTCCTTTCCCGCCGCATGGACCGCAAAGCCCCGTGAAGTAGAGGGTATGGCTCCGCACTTCCACGCCCTTCCCCTCCCCGATCCGCTCGAGCGACGGCCCGAGGCCGCAGGCGCCGACGTCTATGAAGCGGTGGCAGGACACGCAGTGGAACCAGTGCCGGTGCGCGGCGCGCTTGGGGGAGTAGAACCGCTCCGTGCCGCGTGATTCGCAGTGGATGATGAAAGATTCCGCGAGCCCCTCGCGTTCGAGGTAGTCGAGGGCGCGATAAACGGTCGCCTGGTCGCAGGTCCCGCCCAGCAATCCGATGACGCCCGCGGCGGAGAGGGGCTCCGCGCTTGTCTCGAGGGCGTCCAGGACGGCGCTTCGCGCCCGCGTCATCGAGGCCCGCCTTTCCGCCGCGCGTCCATCGCGCGCCTCGGGCGGAGCGTGCGGCGGCCGGCCCGGAGGGCGCGGAAACCGGAGACGGCGAGGTAGGCCGCGCCCGCGATCGCGACGACCGTCGCGCCCGAGGGGAGGTCCAGGCTCCAGCTCGCCGCGAGGCCCCCGACGGAGTAGAGGGCGGAGAGCCCGACGGCCCCCGCCATCATGCCCCCGAGGCTCCGCGCTCCGTAGCCCGCCGTTCCCGCGGGGAGGCTCAGCATAGCGATGACCATCACGATGCCGACGAAGGACTGGAGGAGGACGACGGCGATGGCGACGAAGGCGAGGATGATGACGAAGACGGCGTCGACGCGGACGCCCCGCGTGCGAGCGAACTCCGCGTCGAAGGAGGACGCCTCGAGCTGGGGATAGAAAATCCACGCGAGGGCGATGGCCGCCGCGTCGAGGACGGCGAGGAGGACGAGGTCTCTCCCGGAGACAAGGAGTATGTTCCCGAAGAGGTAGCTCATGGGATCGGCGTAGCCGGGCGTCTTGGCTATGAGGAGGACGCCCAGGCTCATGCCGATGGCCCAGACCGCGTTGATGGCCGTGTCCTCGCGCTCCTTGGCCTTGAGGGACACGAGGGCGATGACGAGGGCCGCCGCGAGCGCGAAGGCGAGGGAGCCCGCGACGGGCGGGAGCCCCGGGACGATGCCGCGCGCGGCGAGGAAGAGCGCGAGGCCGACGCCTCCAAGGACCGCGTGCGCGATGGCCCCCGCGAGAGAGGCGATGCGCCTGACGGTCACCACGGAGCCGAGCACGCCGAAGAGCACCGAGGAGAGGAGTCCGGCCGCGAGCGCGTTCCGCGCGAAGGGGAGGGCGGGATCCAGGAGGGCGCTGAGGAATCCGTTCATTTCCCCTCCTCCTCGAAGCAGCCGTCGGGCGGGAGCGCCGCGTCGTGGATGACGCGGAGCGCGGCGCCGCCGAAGCCCGGGGCTTCCGCTCCCGCGGGGGCGGCGGGATGCCGGTGGATGGCTCCCCGTTTCCCGTCCAGGGTGCCGATGCAGAACACGGAGTCCGTGAGCGCCGAGACGAAGCCCGTGTCATGGGTGACGATGAGGACGGCGGCCCTGCCCTTGACCGCGCCGAGGCTCCGGTAGAGCTGGGCCTCGCTCGCCTCGTCCATGTTGGCGGTGGGCTCGTCCAAGACGAGGAGGCGGGCGCCGGCGGCGAGTGCCCGAGCGACGAGGACGCGCCTGCGCTGGCCGCCGGAGAGCTCCGCGTAACGCCGCCGGGCGAGATCCGCCACGCCCGCGTCCTCCATGGCCGCGAGGACGGCGCCGCGGTCCTCGCGGCGGTAACGCCCAAGGGTTCCCCTGAGCCGCCCCATACGCACGACGGATTCCACCGTGACAGGGAAGGCTGGGTCGTATGCCGCGACCTGCGGGACGTACCCCACCTCGCGCTGGGCCTCGGCGGCGTCGCGGCCGAATACTTCGATCCTGCCCGAGGCGGGGCGGGCGAGGCCGAGGATGAGCTTGAGGATGGTCGTCTTCCCCGAGCCGTTGGGGCCGATGAGGGCGGCGAATTCTCCCTCGTGGATATGGAAGCTCGCGTCCTTGAGGACCTCGAGCTCGCCGTAGGAGAAGGACACGCCGTCGAACCTCGCCGCGACGGCGCGGTGGGCGGGCCCGCTCACTGCGCGGCCTTTCGGAGCGCGTCGCCCATGCGCTCGAGGTTCGCGAGCCAGTCCCCCGCGAGGGGATCGAGGGGCGCGACGACGCCCCCCAGGCTCCTCGCCAGGACTGCCGCCGCGCGGGCGGGGAACTGCTTCTGCACGAAGATCGTCCGCGCGCCTTCGCGCTTCGCCCTCGCGGCGAGCTCCGCGATCCCCTTCTGCGTCGGCTCCTTACCGCCAGTCTCCACGGCCGCCTGGAGGATGCCGAACTCGTCGAGGAAGTAGCCGAAGGCGGGGTGGTACACGAATACGGGCTTACCGCGGAGCGAGGCCAGGTCCCGAGTAAGGCGATCGAAGACAGCGTCGATGTCCTTCACGAGCGCGTCGTGGTTGGCTGAGAAGACGGCCTTTCCGGCGGGATCGATGAGGGCGAGCTCGTCACGGACGATGGCGGCCTGGATCTTGGCGGCCTGTCGTCCGAGCCAGACGTGCGGATCGGGACCGCCTTCCTCGTCCTCCTCGTGCCGGTCTTCGCCCCGGGTATGGCCGTCCTCCTCGTCCTCGTGAGCCTCGAGCTTCCGGTAGACGACGCCTCGCGTGGCGTCTACGAGGCGGAGGCCCGGGAGAGTCGCGGTTATCCTCGGCTTTAATGCCTTCTCGAAGTCCACGCCGATAGTGAACCAGACGCGGGCCTTCGCGAGCTCCGCCATCTGGCGCGGGGTCGGCTCGTAGGAGTGCGGGCTCTGCCCCGGCCCCACGATGGTGACCGTCGCGACCCTGCCGCCCGCGATCCGTTCGACGAAGTACGCTTGCGGCGGGATGCTCACCGCGACGATGGGCTTCTCCGCCGCAAGGGGGTAGGCCGCAAGGGCGAAGGAGAGGACGATGGTCGCGAGGCGGGCCAAACGAGACATGGGGGCTCCTTTTTGCGAACGATTCGCATTTGAAGATACGGGGTCTTTCCATAGAATGCAAGCCGTTCGTGAACGGGTCCGCTGGCGGCCCGCCCTGGTGCTTCCGGGATGGGGGGAGCGGCAGGGACGGGGCTTGCCCCGGCGCGGCTGATCCAGCCCGGGACTCGGGGGGAAGGGCGGGAGCCCTTTCCCCCGGCGGCGGGACGGGTTGAACAGCGAGAGGGCGGGAGCCTAGGATCTCCCCATGCCCTCGGAGAGCGTTCCGGGAGCCTCCCGTCCGCGACGGCGCCCGCGTCCGCGACCGCGCACGCTCGGCGTCGCCGCGGGAGCGGCCATCGCGGTCCTCTGGGGGCTCTCCTTCATTTCCATCAAGGTGGCGGTCGAGTACCTTCCGCCCATGACCCTCGGCCTCGTCCGCTTCGCCGCGGCGACG
>CAZIEI010000041.1:0-22394 GCA_964538705.1 uncultured Spirochaetales bacterium
TTTTGCATCCGCGCCACCAATTCGTAGCCCTCAATGCCTTCCGGGAAGCCGGGATAGTTCTCCACCACCGTGGTCGTGGTTAAGAGCCCGCCCGGCTGGGTGCCAGTCAGCACGAGGGGACGCAGGTTCCCGCGTGGAGGACCTCGACGATGTTGCCGCATTTCTCGCACCGATAGATCTGGGATCGTTCGATCATGGCTTCCTCCTTACCAATTCTCGGCGAGCAGTTCGAAATACGCCTGCGGGTGCGCGCAGGCGGGGCAGGCGGCGGGAGCCTGGGGCCCCTCGTAGATGTAGCCGCAATTGAGGCAGCGCCACTTCACGGATTCGCCCTTCTTGAAAACCGATCCTGCCTTGATGTTCGCGGCGAAGGCCTCGTATCGCTTGGCGTGCTGCTTCTCCGCCACGGCGATGGCCTCGAAGACCGTGGCGATCGCCTCGAAGCCCTCAGCGCGGGCCGTCTTGGCGAAGCCAGGATACATCTCCTTCCACTCGTAGTTCTCTCCGCCTGCCGCTTCCTGGAGGTTCTCAAGGGTCGAACCGATGACGCCCGCGGGGAAGGAACCCTGGATCTGGACCTCGCCGCCTTCCAGGAACTTGAAGAGGCGTTTGGCGTGCTCCTTTTCCTGGTCAGCGGTCTCGAGGAAGGCGAGGTGGATCTGCTGATATCCCTCTTCCTTGGCCTTGGATGCGAAGTAGGTATAGCGATTGCGTGCTTGAGATTCACCCGCGAAGGCCGTGAGAACGTTCTTCTCCGTCTGGGTGCCTTTAATGCTTTTCATGGGTCCTCCTCTTGGCGTTAATGCCCCTAATAGTACTTTATGCGATGGGAAAAGACAAATTCCGGGAAAGCGTTCCCGGTATCGCCCGGCTTCCGCCTTGCCACTCGGGACGAGCCGTGTTAGCGTATAACGCGATGAAAACTACCAAACGCGCTATCCTGGCGTTCATCGCGGCGGCGTCCTGCGCCGTCTCCGCCTTCGCCCAGTCCCTTCCGGACGGGCTCTACGCGAAAATCGAGACCGATAAGGGCGATATCGTCGTGAAGCTCGAATTCGAACGCGTGCCCCTCACGGTCTGCAATTTCGTCGGCCTCGCCGAGGGGAATCTCCCCGCGGCCAAGGGAAAACGCTATTACGACGGCCTTTCCTTCCATCGGGTCGTGGCCAATTTCATGATCCAGGGCGGCGACCCCACGGGAAGCGGGATGGGCGGCCCCGGTTATAAATTCCCCGATGAAATCGATCCGACGCTCAAGCACGATCGTCCCGGAACCCTCTCCATGGCCAACTCCGGCCCCAACACGAATGGAAGCCAGTTCTTCATCACTCACGTCTCGACGCCCTGGCTCGACGGCAAGCACACGGTGTTCGGCTACGTGGTGTCCGGACAGGAGGCGGTGAACGCCGTGAAGCAGGGCGACGTGATGAGGAGCGTCGTTATCATTCGGAACGGAGCGAAGGCCAAGGCGTTCAAGACAGACCAGCGGGCTTTCCAGGAATACCAGGCGGCCCTGAGGACCCGTACCGCCGCCGCGCGGGAGACCGCCCTCTCAGATCAGAGGGCGCAAATCGAGAAGCGCTGGACGGGGCTCGAAACGGGTGAGGGCGGCATATCCTTTAAGGTCTTGAAAACGGGGAACGGAGCGCGGCCGCAGGCCGGCGAGACGGTATCGATCCTGTACAAGGGAATGCTGCCGAGCGGGAAGGTCTTCGATTCCAGCGAGGCCCACGGAAACGTGCCGCTCTCGTTCAAGGCCGGGACCGGCGAGATCATCGCCGGCCTCGATGCGGCGGTCCGCCTCATGCGCGTGGGCGAGAAGCGACTCGTCGTGATTCCGCCGGACCAGGCCTACGGAGAGGCCGGCGCCGGCGACGTCATCCCCGGGAATTGCTTCCTCATTTTCGAGATCGAGCTCAAGGGGACGGGGCGCTGACGCCGGACCCGGAGCGGATACGATCGAGGCGCCTCGACTGAGCGTCGACGGCCGGGATCAGGCCTTTCCGGGTTTCCGCTCATCCGCCTCGAGGGGCGCCTCGGGCAGGATCCCCCAGCGGCCGTCATCGCCCCTCTTGAAGCGCCGCGCGGGGAGCTTGAGGATGCGTCCGTCCTCGCCCGAGAGCCGCACCAGGGACTTGAGCACATTGATCTCGGTCACGCGGAACATCGTCCCCTCGTGGAGGATCTTCACGCCCTCGGAGGGAAGGCCGCGCCGCTCGTCGCGGTACACCTGGGATTCGTAGGAGAGGCAGCAGAGGAGCCTGCCGCAGGGTCCCGAGATTTTCATGGAGTTGAGGGAAAGGTTCTGATCCTTCGCCATTTTGATGGACACCGCGTTGAGCTTGTCCGTGACGTGATGGCAGCAGAAGACCTTCCCGCAGACGCCGATGCCCCCGAGGACCCGCGCCTCGTCCCGCACTCCGATCTGCCTGAGCTCGATCCTGGTCTTGAATTTCGATACGAGGTCCTTCACGAGCTCTCGGAAATCCACGCGCGATTCCGCCGTGAAGAAGAAGAGGATCTTGGGCTCGTCCATGAGGTAGTGCGACGAGACGAGCTTCATGGGAAGGTCGTGCGAGAGGATGAGGGACTGGCAGGTCCTGAAGGCTTCCGCTTCCTTCTCCGCGAAGGACTTCCGCCTATCCAGGTCCTCCTTGGTGGCCGCGCGTTCCACCTTGACGATCTCGTCCTGCCCTACCTGGTTCAGCGAGGCGATAGGCCCGAGGATGACGCCTATGTCCCGCCCGTACCGAGTGGCGACTACCACCCGGTCGCCCGTCTTGTAGGCGGAGGAGGGCTCAGGCGAGATGACGTGGGTCTCGCTCGAATGGAGGATCTTGATGCGGAAGGCCTGGCCGCCGTGCGCGGGCGCGGCCGCCCGGGGCGCGTTTTCACGAGCCTCGTCTTCGAGGCCGAGGAGATCGTTATCGGCCGGTTCGTGGCCGTCGGTATCGGACATGGGGAACTCCTATCGCATGAGGTCCACGAGGAGGCCGCGTATCTCGTCCATCCTCCTCAGGATCTCGAGTTGGTCCTTCTGCCGGCGGAGGATCTCCGCCGCGAGAGACTCGAGCTTATCATCGACGACCTTGATAATAGTGTATTTTTT
Organism: uncultured Spirochaetales bacterium; assembly: GCA_964538705.1. Classification (GTDB taxonomy): domain Bacteria; phylum Spirochaetota; class Spirochaetia; order Treponematales; family JBGSOB01; genus CAYNQK01. The sequence continues at coordinate 3,110 of CAZIEI010000041.1, forward strand.
CCGTTTCCTAAAGGACGACCCGCCGCTCGTCCGCTCCTCGGTTTGGAAGGAGTCCCGTACCACGCGGGCCATGAAGCGGCGGACGGCGCCCTTGTAGGCCTTCACGCGGTCCGGATTCGGGTCGCGCCTGAGCTCCTCGCCGAGTTCGGTGACGCCGTCGAGGAGGGCGTCGAGGGGAGTCGAATCGTCCTGGATAGAGTCCCATGCTTCCGTCCCGACGAGGTCGTCCGCGATCTTATCGTCGGAGGCGCGGTCCAGCATGCTCCTGAACATTCCCTTGGAGCCGCGCGTGGCGGGTTTACCTTCGGTTTTAGGTTTGGGTGGGCGAAGGAAGGATGCGCCGGCGATCCCCGCGCGCTGGTCCGCGCCCTCAACTTTCTCCATCGATCCCCCTCCTGCCGGCCTACCGGCGGTTCCGCGGATCGACGAGGGTGGTCCGGACGCTCGGGGGGAAGCCGCCGTGGGACTGGATGAAGGAGGCGAGCGCGGCCTCGGCGTCGGCTCGCTGCCCAGAAACCCTGCAGTCGCCGTGGATGACGCAGTCGTCGTCCGCGCTGAGCCGCGGAGCGAAGACGTCTCCCACCACCACCGCACCCGGCAGGAGGTCCACGCGTTCAAGCGCGTAGACGCTTCCCTTGACGATCCCGCCGATGACGACGGACCGGGCGCGGATAGGACCGTCGACACGGGCGTTCTTGGAGATCACGACGGAACCGCTCGTGCGGAGCGACCCTGCGAAGAAGCCGTCGATTCGGACGAGGCCCTCCAGCTCCAGGTGACCCGCGAAGGCGGAACCGGGCCCGAGGATGGTGTTGAGGACCGACGCGGATTTATCGCCTGACATGGGGGCTCCGACGGCTTACCGGTTGCCGGCCGGTGAGTCCGCTTCCGGTTTCGGGCGGTTCAGGTACTTGAGGGGATCCACGACGTCAGTGCCGAGGTGGATCTCGTAATGGAGGTGGGGTCCCGTGGTGAGGCCGGTGTTCCCCAGCCAACCGATGACCTGGCCTTGCTGGATTTTCTGGCCCTTGGTCACCTTCGTGGCCTGGAGGTGGGCGTACCGGGTATAAAAGCCGAATTGGTGCTTGATGGTGATGAAGTTCCCGTAACTCGGTTCGAAAGTGACCTGGATGACCTCGCCGTTGGCGGTGGCGCAGACTGGATCGCCCATTCCGCGAGTGTTGATGTCTAAGCCTTTGTGGATATACCACATGTTCGTGAAAGGATTCTTATTCTGGCCGAAATACATCGATATCAATCCGAGCCCGCTCTTGATCGGCCAGACGGTGGGGATGGAGGTGAGGGCGTATTTGGAGCCGTAGAGCTGTCCGAGGAGCTTCACTTGCTCCGTGGAGCGCTCGAGGTAGTCCGCCATGTCCTTGAATTCGGAGATCTCCTCCAGTGAACCCCGCCTGCGCTCTGAGTTCGAGAAGAAGGAGGCGAGGTCTCCCGCGCCGGCGGCCGTTCGGTCCGGATTCTCGTCCATGCCGACGGCGCCGAGGGTATCCGCGAGGGTCGCCTCGAATTTCCTGGCCGCCTTCATGAGCCGGGAGGATTCGTCCCGCATGGAGTCGAGGTTTCGTTGGGATTCCCTCAGGCTATCGGTCTTATCCGCCAAATTCCGGGATATGCCGCCCATGCTGGCCGCGCTCACGCCGAGCCCGACGATCCCGATCCCGACGAGGGCGCAGATCCCCGCGAGGGCGAATCGGGATATCTGGATATTAAAAGAGCGTTTCTCGGAATGGGGAACGACCATGATGGAGAGCTTCTGGCGGCCGGATTTCAAGAAGGAACGCCAAGCGGAAGACGCTCCTTTGCGCATCTCGGCCGCGGCATACGTGCCTTTCCGGTAGAGGCGTTTCTCCATGTCTTTATAGCGCTTTAAGGTCGACATTTCCTCACCAGAAGGGCTGACGGCGATACCCTCGGATTTTAGCCCTTCGAAGCCCTTTTTGTCAAATACGGGGAACCTTCGGTACCCGTCCGGATTGGCAACCACTCGCGGCTGAAGTATACTCCCGGAACGGAGAATCGATGATAGAAAAGTCCGTTCCCGGACTGGCCCTGGAGAACGACGGCCACCTCGGCATCACCTTCGTGGGCTCGGGCAGCGCTTTCACAAAGCGCTATTACCAGACCAACCCCCTCATCGTGAAGGGTAAGGATCACCTCATGGTGGACTGCGGATCCCGGACGCCCGAGGCCCTCGCCGCGCTCGGCCTCCCGGTTACTGCCCTGGACGCCTTCTTCATCACCCATTGCCACGCGGATCACGTAGGCGGCCTGGAGGAGGTCATGCTCATGGACCGCTACGCCGCCAAAAAGCGGCCCACGATCATTATCGACGAGAAATTCCAGGATTATCTCTGGAAAAACTCCCTCCGGGGCGGAAGCGCCTACGGGGAACGGAAAAATCGGGCTTGGCTCGGGTTCGAGGATTACTGGAAGCCCGTCCGCCCGACCCCCGTGGCGGGGTCTCCCCGGCTTATGGAAGCCCGGCACGGTAAAATCAAGCTCACCATCTTTAGGACCATGCACATCCCTGATAGCGCCGCGAGCTGGAAGGACTCCGCGCCTTCCTTCGGCCTCGTCATCGACGGGAAGGTCCTCTTCACCTCGGATACCCGGTATGATCCCGACATGGTCCTGTCCTTCGACGAGCGCTGGGGCTTCAAGACCATCTTCCATGACTGCCAGTTCTTCACGGGGGGCGTGCACGCGTCCCTGGATGAGCTCAGCGAACTGCCGGACGGCGTCAAGGCCAGGACCTACCTCGTGCATTACCCCGATAACGCCGAGGATAAGAAAAAGATCGTGGCCGATCGTGGCTTCGCCGGTCTTGTGGAGCAGTGGAAGGAATACCGCTTCGACTGAGGCGGTTCCGCTTGCCGCGTCCGGTTCCGGACTGGTAATTTAATGGCGAATCGGCGGCAAATGAGCAGCGGGGGCGACCTTCCTCGCCCCGCGCCGCCCGGAAACCCTCAAGGAGAACGCGTATGGCCACTCGAGAATTTCAGACGGAGGTGAACCAACTCCTCCACCTCATCATCCACTCGCTCTATTCGCACAAGGAGATATTCCTCCGCGAGCTCGTCTCGAACGCCTCGGACGCCTTGGACAAGCTCAAATACCTCACCGTCACGGATGAGGCCTTCAAGAGCCTCTCATTCGAGCCCCGCATCGACGTCCGCTTCGACGACACGGCCCATACCCTGTCCATCGCCGATACCGGGATCGGCATGACCGAGCAGGAGCTCGCCGAGAACCTCGGCACGATCGCGCGCTCCGGGACGCGCAAGTTCATAGACAGCTTGTCCAGCGACGCGCGCAGGGACTCCAACCTCATAGGCCAGTTCGGCGTGGGCTTCTATTCGGCTTTCATGGTGGCGGATCGGATCGAGGTCTATAGCCGAAAGGCCGGCGCCCAGGCGCTCGCGAAGTGGTCCTCCGAGGGCAAGGGCTCCTTTGACGTAGATCCGGTCGATCCCGCCGCGTTGCCCGCCGGGCTCGCCCTCCCCGCTTCCCAGGGTACGACCATCGTCCTCCACCTCAACGACGAGGGCAAGGAATACGCCTCCCGCTGGACCGTCCAGGACATCATCCGCAAGTACTCGAACCACATCGCCTTCCCCATCTGGCTCCACTGGGAGGAGAAGGAGTACGACGACAAGGGCAAGGAGAAGGGCCCCGCCAAGCCCGCGAGCGAGCAGATCAACTCCGCCAACGCCCTCTGGCGCCGCTCCAAGGCCGAGCTCTCCGAGAAGGACTACGCCGAGTTCTACAAGACCATCTCCCACGACGACGACGAGCCCCTTCACCACATCCATACCCACGCGGAGGGGAGCCTCGAGTACTCGACCCTCTTCTACCTCCCCAGGAAGGCGCCCTTCGACCTCTACTACGCGGATTACCGCCCCGGCGTGAAGCTCTACGTGAAGCGCGTCTTCATCACGGACGACGACAAGGAGCTCCTCCCGCCCTACCTCCGCTTCGTGCGCGGCGTGATCGATTCCGAGGATCTCCCCCTCAACGTGAGCAGGGAGATTCTCCAGCGCAACAAGGTTCTCGTGAACATCCGGCAGGCCTCGGTCAAGAAGATCCTAGCCGAAATCAAGGCGATGGCGGAGTCCGAGCCCGCCAAGTTCGCCGAGTTCGTCAAGGAATTCAACCGGCCGCTCAAGGAAGGGCTCTACGGCGACTTCATGAACCGCGACGCCATCCTCGAGGTCGTGCGCTACAAGAGCAGCGCCGTGGACGGCTACGTCTCCCTCGCCGATTACAAGGGCCGGATGAAGGATGGCCAGAAGGCCGTATATTACCTCACTGGCGGCGACGAGTCCCGGCTCCGCTCCTCCCCCCTCCTCGAGGCGTATCGGAAGCAGGGGATCGAGGTCCTTCTCATGGACGACGAGATCGACGCCATCGTGGCGCCCTCCATCGGGCGCTACGGGGACCTCGAGCTCAAGGCGGTGAACCAGAGCGGCGCGGACGAGGACCTCGGTATCAAGAAGGACGAGGCCGCCGAGAAGGATCTCAAGGACACCGCCGGGAGGATCGCGAAGGCCTTAGGCGATGAGGTGAAGGACGTGCGCGTTTCCTCAAGGCTCTCGGATTCACCCTCATGCCTCGTGGCCGATAAGGACGATCCGAGCCTTCAGATGCGCGAAATGATGCGCGCCCTGGGACAGAAGGACGTCCCCGACGTGAAGCCCATCCTCGAGATCAATCCCGCGCACGCCCTCGTGCTCAAGGCCAAGGAAACCGCGGATGAATCCATACTCGCGGACATCTCTCAGGTCCTCCTCGTCCAGGCCAGGCTCGTGGAGGGCCTCCCCCCGCGCGATCCGGCCGACTTCGCGCGGCGGCTCAACCGTCTGATAGCCGGTTAGCGTGGACGAGGCCGCTCTCCGCGCCTGGCTCGAGAGCGAGGCGGAAATGACCTTCTCGCGCTCGTCCGGTCCGGGGGGTCAGAACGTCAATAAGCTCAACACCAAGGCCTCGCTCTTTGTGCCCGTCCGAGAAGCGCCGGGCCTCTCCGACGAGGAGCGCTCGCGCGCCGCGGAGAAGCTCGCGGGCAGGCTTGCGGAGGGCGGCGTGCTCGTGATCCAGGTACAAGACACGAGGAGCCAGCTCAAGAATCGGGAGATCGCCGTCGATCGGGCCCTGGAGATCATCAAGTCCGCGTTGAAGCGGGAGAAGCCTCGCCGACCCACGAAACCGTCCAGGGCCGCGAAGGAGCGCAGGCTTCTGAAGAAGCGAATCACGGGACAGAAGAAGGCGGGGCGCTCAGGACGCTCCGCGGGAGCTGAGGACTAGGTTACTGAACGACGGAACGGACTTCAACGATAAGCTCCGCATCGTGATGGTTGCGGACGACTCCTGAGCGTTATTCCTCGCCGAGGGATTTCTCGTAGAACTTCGAGATTTTCGTGAGTTCGTAACCCAAGCCCTCGTAGAATACGTGGGCGCGGGATCGCATCACCTGGGAGTGGAGATTCACCTTCCTGAAGCCGCGGCGCCGCGCGAGATTCTCGACGTAATCCATGATGCGCGCGCCGATGCCGCCGCTTCGTGCGTCCTGCGCGACGAGGAGCTGGAGGACCTCGATCGAGGGCTCGAAGCCCAGGAAATGGCAAACGACTGTCTGCGCGTAGCCGACGAGGCGTTTTCCGCGATACGCGACCACGAGATCGTCGGCATCGCGGGCGATGAGCGCCTTGAGCGAAGCGTCGAAGGTCGCGCGAGGGAACGCGTAATCCTCGCTCCAATCCTTCATGAGCTCGAAGAGGGCGTCCTCGTCTCCGTCGGCGTACGGCCTGATCGTGAGGTCCGCGGAAGCTGCTTTCCGGAGTTTATCGTCCATGCCCAGACGCTACCATGCGGAAAGGCGCGCTATCAATGACCGAAGGGGATGCCTACGATGCGCCCTATGAACGTTCTTGCCGCGGCTGAGGCGGCCTCCCGGTGGTCTTCGGGTGATAGGCCGTGAAATCCACGGCATCCCGGTATTTCAACGCGAGATACGCGTAGAACGTGGCCCAGGGGCTCGGTTCGCCCTTCTTTCCGGCCTTGAAAATCGATGGTGGATCGCGATCCAGGATGATCCTGCCGTCGCCGTCGTCGCGACGTTTTAGGTCCTTCCATGCCTCGTTCAAGGTTTTGTCCCTTCCATGTCCCATCTTGCTCAAGGCGTAGAGCGGCTCAAGTAGGCTGCAATCGATGGTGAACGGGAAGCTGACCGCCATGCCGCCGCGGATGCGCTCACCGGGCCTGTCCTTCCTGAAGAAGACCCGTCTCGATAAGAAATATTCCGCTGTGCTGACGCAGCTCGGCTTATTCCAGAGGGAAGGAGTCTCCGCGTAGGCCATGAGCGCCTTGAGGGTGCCACGAATACAGCTCTTCGTCGCGTCGGTGAAGGCGGGGCGTCGGCAGAGATACCCGCCGTCGAACCTGAGTTCCGCCTGAAGGGTCCGAATCCGCTCTTTCAAGCGAGGATCTTTCCCGTAACCGAGGAGCGTGAAGGTTCTGATGTTGTGGGCGTAGAGGCATGACTGCCCCGTCAGGTGATCGGGAGCGGTGAGCCATTTCTCCTTCGATTTCAAGTCTAGGTAGCGGTTCGCGGCGAGGTCGATGCGCTTGTCTTTCCGGTCCAGTCCGAGCTCTGCGAGATACGATAAAACGAAGTGGGTCGACTCGCTCATGGCGTAGTCGATGCCGGCGCCGATGCCCCGGTGGAGCCAATAACCGTCGGGATGCATTTTCTTGAAGATCCTGCGTGCGGTCGGGCCGTCGATGATTTCGTCTTGCCACCCGCTCGGAGGCCGCTCGTCGAGGAGGTCGCGTCTCACGCGGAAACGTATTGAGGGATCGTCATGGTTCAGAAGCCAGGCGAAGGCTTTTTTCGTAATGATGGATCTGGCCATAGTTCCCTATTCTTCGCTTCTGCGGGAGGGCCCGTCAAGATTCGGGGCGGCGGGAGGAAGATTTTTTGCGGAATTCGTCAAGGAAACGATGCCCGGGAAGGTGCATACTCTCATCGTCATGACGATCTACGAGCAGATCCAGCGCGCGCTGGACTACATCGAGGGACGGCTTTTCTCGGGCTTGCGCCTTGACGGGGCGGCGCGGGAAGCGGGCATGTCTCCGCGGAGTTTCCACCATTGGTTCTGGGCGGTGACCGGCTATTCCTTCAAGGAGTACGTCGTGAAACGCCGCATGTCGGAGGCTCAGGTCCTCCTCTCGACGACCGACGATCGGGTGATCGACATCGCCCTCCGCGTCGGGTACGAGAGCCACGAGGCCTTCAGCCGAGCGTTCAAGAACGAGTTCGGCGCGTCGCCCGTCATAGCGCGGAAGGTCGCGACATCCGCGCGCGGGCTCGAGAAACCGAACCTGGTAAAGGAGATGTATATGGGTGTCATTATCAAGGAATTGCCGGATATGGACGTGGTCGCTTTCGACGGTTTTGAACCCGAACCCGAGACGAAGGCGCACCAGAAGCTGGAAGCCTGGGCGAAGGCGCATCCGGCCAAGGGAAAGCCGCGACGGGTGTTCGGCTACAACATCGATCGTGCGGGAAACCTGGATTGCAATCCGCAGAACGTCGGGTACCGGTTCATCGCGACGATCGACGATCCGGCCGAGGTCGGCGACGCGGTCGTCATGCGGGTAGGCCGCGGAAAATACGCGGTGACGGGAATCGAAGGCGAGGCGAACGGCGTCGGGGGGTGGATCGGCGCGGGGTGGAAGCGCCTCAACGCCATGATCGCGGAGAAGGGATTCGCCGTGAAGCGGCCGGCTCGCTGGTTCGAGGAAGAGCTCGAACCGTCGAAACCCGGGCTGCTCCGGATGGACCTCTACCTCGAGATCGAATGATCGAAGGTCGTTTCCCGGATGGGCCGTCGCACTAGTTAACATGGATAGCTGACTCGGGCGCAGGACGTACCTGCGCCCGTTGTTACGAACCGATGATCGATCCGCTGGAATCCGGCTTTCGACGCGGACGGGCGTTTTCGTCCTCCGACGACCCGTCAGTTGCCGGCGCCCTCGTATTTCCTGAGGCCGCGGTAGAAAATCCAACGCGCGAACAGGATGCAGGCGACGACCGGTATCGGCGAGAGCCAGGCCGTCCAGCCCCAGGGCTCCTTCCCGAAAAGGTATACCGCGGGAAGATAGCTGATGAAGGCATAAGGGATGATGAAGGTCACGAAGTACTGGACGCCCTTCCCGAAGATGCTGGTCGGATATTTCGCGAAATCGGCGAGTTGGTAGATCATGAGGGGGAAGGCGTTGCCGAATCCCTTGATCCAGAACGCGGCGCAGTTCGCCGCGAAGGAGATGGCCGCGCGGATGGCCGCGCCCGAGAGGACGAACACGGGCATGAAGAGGATCTTGCCCAAGGTCCAGGTCACGTCCGCTCGGGCCATCGAGACGCAAAAGAGGACGATCGCCGAGGCCATGTTGCCGATCCCGTGCATGCCCATGGTGAAGGTGCAGACCTGGAGAATCGGGGATACGGGGCGGAGCAGGATCCTATCCAGCTCGCCCATGATGACGAGGTAGTTGAGGTTCCATAAACCCTCGAAGGCGAAGGACACCACGCCTTCCGTGAAGTAGATCGCGGAGAGCATCATGACCATCTCCCACATGGACCAGCCCGCGATCGCCGGGATCCGCGAATAGAGCACGGCGATGAAAAGGAATCCGAGGACCTGGAGCGCGCCTCCGCTCACGAGGAGTATGAAGGCGTCCATTTTGTATTCCAGGCGGATCTTGATGTTCTGCTGGAGGATCCTGAGGAACAGGAAAGCGCCTCGTTTCGGGTTCAATGTCAACCGCCTTGTATGCAGACCTTGCGCAAGGCCCGCCGCCAGATGAGCTTCCCGACGATCCAGAGCGCCGCGATCCAGGCCGCCTCCAGGGCGAGCGCCCGCAGGTAATCCGACCCCCTCAGCTTGCCTATGAAGACCATGGCGGGGACGAAGACGATTCCGCGGAAGGGGAGTGCGTCCGCGATAGGGAGGAGCCACGCGGGGAAGAAAGAGAGGGGGATCAGCGCGCCCGAGAAGAAATCCGATAGGCCGCGCCTGAGCCATGAAACGCCGAGGAGGCTGTTGGTCCAGAAGCAGGAGAGGCTGAAGACGTAGATGAGGAGGAATTTCACCGTGAGCGAGAGGCCGAGGGCCGGAAGGAAGAGGAGCCAGGAGAGGAGGTCCCTCGGCATGGCCGGGGTCCTGAGGATGAAGGCGAAGGCGATCACGAAGACGCTCACGAGGACGCCTTCGCTCAGGGAGTTCCCCAGCGTCACGGAAAAAACGCCCAGCTGGTAGTCCACGGGCCGCAGGAGTTCGATGGCGATGTTCCCCGTCCGGATCTGGCGGCTGATCCTGAATTCGCTCGAGGTCGATACCAGCGTGCTCGTGAGGAGGGAGACGAGGAGGTACCCCTGCATCTCGTTCCAGGTGAGCCCCCCGACGGCGTTTCCCCCCGATCCGCCGCCGCCGTAGACCGCGCGCCAGACGAAGAAGACGATGAGGTAGAAGATGCAGGAGGATACCACGTTGATGATGTACGCGGTGCGGTAGGCCAGGGTTTCCTGGACCGCGAGGGCCGCGTGACTCCAGTATTTCCTCAGCGCCTTCCCGATCCCGTCCATGGCCTCAGCACCGTTCCAGATCAAGGCGGCCGTCGTAGACCCCCTTGATGACGCCCTCGATGTCGGGCTCCTCCAATTGGAAGTCCAGGACCTCCGCCCTCGCCATGGCCGCCGAAATGACGTCCTTCGCCGAGAGGCGGAAGCGGTCGAAGTCCACGACCACCTCGGCTTCGTTCGCTTCCGCGATCGCCATGCCTTCGGCCGACCCAAGCGACTCGCCGAGCTTTCCCCCGCCCGATGCGAGGCGGATGCGCATCCTGCGGTTCTTCACCGTCCTGTCCAGGAGGGCGTCGTGGCTGCCGTCGTAGATGAGCGATCCCTTGTCGATGATGACGAGGCGCGAGCAGACGTCCCTGATGTCGTCGAGATCGTGGGAGGTCAGGAGGATAGTGATCCCGCGCTCCTTGTTGACGCGCTTCAGGAATTCGCGGATGCGCTCGCGCACCGCCACGTCAAGCCCAATCGTGGGTTCGTCGAGGAAGAGAATCTCGGGATCGTAGAGGAGCGAAACGGCGAGGTCCGCGCGCATCCTCTGCCCGAGCGAGAGCTTGCGGGCGGACAGGCCGAGGAAAGGCTTCAGCTCCAGAAGCTCGGAGAGGTACGCGAGGTTCTCCGCGTATCGCCGCGCGGGAACGCCGTAGATGTCCCGGATGAGGGTGAAGGATTCGGACACGGCGATATCCCACCAGAGCTGCGTCCGCTGCCCGAAGACGACCCCGATGCGCTTCGCGTTTTCCATCCTCTGGCGGTACGGATCCAGTCCGTTCACGCGTATCCGTCCTGCGCTCGGCATGAGAATGCCCGTGAGCATCTTGATGGTGGTGGACTTCCCCGCGCCGTTCGGCCCCACGTACGCAAGGCTCTCGCCTTTTTCGATCGCGAGATTCACGTCCGCGACGGCTATAGAGTCCTTGTAGACCGGCTTGAAGATATGGCCGATGGCTCCCAGGACTCCCGGCTTCTTGACCGGGTTCCGGTATACCTTGGATAATCCTATCGCCTCGATGATCGACATGGTTTCCGTCCTGGAGGGAGTCTACCGTCGCTTGAGCCGCCGTGTCACGGGGTCGTGACGGTTAGAACCGTTTTCGGAACCGCGCGTCGAGGCGAGGAGCGGGCATGTACGGAAAACGATCTGACGAAGGCTACGTCGACGCGCTTCCCGGCATTAGGATAAAAACCCTCTGCGCCGGCGAGCGGACGCTCCTTTCCGAATTCCGGATGGACAAGGGCTCGCGGCTGCCCGAACACTCGCATCCTCACGAGCAGACGGGGTATTTGGTGAAGGGGCGCGTGCGCCTCAGCTCGGGCGGCCTCGTTAAGGAAGCGAGCCCGGGCGATTCATGGTGTATTCCCGGAGGACAAGCCCATAGCGCCGAGATCCTCGAGGATTCGATCGCGATCGAAGTTTTCTCGCCGATGAGGGAAGAATACCTCAAGTACCTGCGCGAGGAGGACGTAGCACGTTGACGCGCCCGCCAGAGTCCCCGGCGACGCGCATCAGAAGAGGAGAGATCCCTTGCAGTCCCAGCGCGTATAGAGCTTGCAGTCCGGCCTGAGGACGAGATATTTAATTTCTTCCTTGCCGCTTTCCGTGCTCATGCAATCATCGTCAACGACTGTTGAGATGTCGTTCACGGAGTAGCGAAGGGGGCCGAAGGGGAGACGTTCCAGTTTCCGGCCTTCCTGCTTGATATAGGCGTCTAATTTCTTCCAGAACGATTCATCCGCCGAATGCCGCTTGATCCACGCGTCCTGCTCCGTCGCGCCCCCGGGTGACATGTAGAGCCTGCGGAACGTGATCTGATCCGCGCACAGAGCCTTCGCCCTGAGGAAAACCTCCTCAGGAGATTTTCCGTCGTAGGCATCCGTCATGTTGAGCGAGAGGCGTAGATTGAAGTCGTAGCGCTTGATTTCCGCACAGAGAGCGTCGATGTCCACGATGAGCTTTTCCGGGGTTCCGTTGTATTCCGCGTTCTTCGCGCTCGACCAAATAGAGGAGAGCGAGAGGCTGATGGTGGAGACCCTGATGGCGTTGCGGAGCCACCTAAGCGCTTCGTCGTCCAGGGTGACCCCCGAGGTCTGGAGCTCGAGGATGCGGAAGGGCTTGGCCAGGGCTTGGTTCGCGTCTGCGACTTCTTCCATGAAGCGCTTGTTCGTGACGGGCTCACCGTCCCCGGTGAACATGAGGCTGTTGCAGCCGTTGTCCCGAGCGAAGGCGAGGCGGTCGCGGTAATCCCTCTTGTAGAGGTCGCGGAAGCGGAGATTTTTCTCGATGTGGTTCGCGTAGGGCTCGTCGTGCATTCGGGAGACGCAGAACTTACAGGCGTTAGGGCATCCGGCGGGGACGGTTATTGAGAGTGACTGGATGACCATGGCGAGCCTCCTTGAAAATACTGAGCGCGAATGACGCCCTGGGCGGGGCAATCATAAACCCGCTCGGCGCCCCGCGTCAAAAGCCCGCGTTGCGTTCGCTGGCCTTGTTAACCCCGCTTGGCGCCTTTTCCGAGCGATGCGATGGCATGGAAGATGATGCGAATTCCTTCCGCGATATCCTCCTCGTCCAGGGATCCGTATCCAAGGATGAGGGCGTCGGACCATCGAAGCGGTTTTAGGGAATGGGCGGACGCTAGGTAGACCCGCGCTCCCGCCGCCTCGGTGTCTTTGAGAAAAGCTCCATCGAATTCCATCCCGGGGAACCGCGCGACGAGGTGCATTCCCGCATTCTCGCCGATCACGATAGCTTCTATGCCCGTGAGCGCTGATTCCGCGGTGATCGCCCCGATGAGGGCGGCGCGACGGGAACGGTATACGCGGCGCATGCGCGCGATGTGCCGGGCGTAGTGGCCCTCTCCGATGAAGCGCGCGAGAGCGAGCTGGTCGATGAGGGGGTTGTGGAGATCGAGGAGCCACTTCGCCTCACGCGCGGCTTTCATGAGCCGCGGAGGGAGCGCCATGTAGGCCGTCCTGAACGCCGGGCTCAGGGTCTTCGAGAACGTGCCGATGTAGACGACCCGCTCCGGGTCGAGGCCCTGCATGCAGGGCGGAGGCTGACCGTCGAATCGGAATTCGCTGTCGTAGTCGTCCTCGACGATCGTCGCGCCAGAATCTGCCGCCCATTCGATGAGGGCCAGCTTGCGTTGAATCGGCATGGAGGCGCCCGTGGGATACTGGTGGGATGGCGTCACGTACGCGAGAGCGGGCGCCTCGACGCGTGGCATGCGATCGGGATCCATTCCGTGCTCGTCAACGGCGGTGGGAACGATCCTGGCTCCCTCGTGTGTGAGTATTGCCTTGATGTCGGAAGTGAGGGGGTCTTCGACGATAGCGGCCCTTCTCTTTCCGGATGCGAGGATCCTGCCGGCTATGCCCACCGCCTGCGTCGTTCCGGCGGTCACGAGGACGTCCTCGGGCGAGCACCGCGCGGAACGGTACCTATTCAGGTAGGAAGCCAGGGCCTCGCGGAGCTCCGGCCTTCCCTCGGGGAGACCGTAACCGAAATCCGAAGGCGTCGCGGATTTTAGGACGGCGTTCACGGTCCTGGACCAGCGCTCCACGGGAAAGAGGGCGCCGTCGGGAAGGCCCGATTTGAAATCGACGAGGTCGAGCCTCCTCACGCCGAATCCAACGGGGTCGAGCTTCCGAGCTGGTTTTTTCATTACGCAGGGACGTACGCCGGATGCGACGAAGGCGCCGGATGTCTTCTTGATCCGGATGTATCCCTCCGCCTCGAGCTGGGCGTACGCGGAATTCGCCGTATTCCGGGAAATGCCCAGGCGCGTGGAGAGTTCTCGGGTAGATGGGAGGCGTTCGCCGGCCTCAAAACGCCCTGAAAGGATGGCATCAGCCAGGGCATCGTAGAGGCGTTGTCCGAGGGGCCGATTTGATTCCTCAAGTACGAGCATGAAAACGCCGCCTTTCGACTGGTACCATGAATATATCATATATCTGGACCTCGACCATGCCAGCCGGGATCGAGACTATAGACGCATGGAAGGAACGAATATTCATGCCCGCCGCCGTTATGCGATCGGGATCATGCAGATCATTATGGCCTTCGCGCTCGCCGGATCGAGCGTCGTGGCGGGGAAGTGCCTCGTGGGCACGGTCCCGCCCAACACCGCATCGCTGCTCGCCCTCGCCTGCGGCCTCGTCTTCCTCGCGCCGAGCCTGGTGAAGCGGATTCCGTCGATCAAGGGGGCGCGGAGGCGGGACATTCTCATCGTCTGCGTCCAAGGTTTGTTCGGCATGGCCCTGTTCCGTTTCTTCATGCTGAAAGGGCTCGCATCCACGAGCGCAGTCCACGCGGGGATCATCAGTTCCCTCGGTCCGGCGGTAATGGGGGCGGCATCGGCCATCGTGCTCCGCGAGCGGGCGAAACCCCTCCTGTGGATCGGCCTGGTCCTGGGAACCGCGGGCGTCGTTCTCCTCAGGGCTCCGGGCGCCGATGCGGGCGCGTCGAGCTTCGGAGGCGATCTGCTCGTGCTGATGGCCGTAATTTGCGAAGCGGCGATGTCCGTCATCAAGAAAAAGTTCGGCGATCCTCTCGACCCGCTCGCGACGGCCTCAGTCATCGTTATCACGAGCCTGATCTGCACTCTCCCGCTCGCCGTCGGCGAGTGGATCGGCGGCGGCTTCCCGGCCATCGGCCCCCGCGAATGGCTCGCGGTCCTGTACTACGGGGCCTTCGCCACCGCCCTCGCCTACTGGTTCTGGGCGGCGGGAAGCTCGAAGGTGGGCGGATCGACCATAGCGCTCGCCATGGTGGCCATGCCCGTGAGCTCGGTAATCCTCTCGGCCGCCATTCTCGGCGAGCGACCGGGGATTCCCGCCCTGATGGGACTCGCGCTCGGCGTAGCCGGCATTATCGTCGGACAGGCGGGCGGCGGCTCCGCCGCGTCCGCGCGACCTTGTGGGGAGGAGAGCGCCGAGGGTATCATGCGGCATGGACGATGAGCCCCGGCCTGAACGCGCCTTCCACCCTTTCGCGGGAAAGACGCGCGGAGAGGCGATCTCCATCCTTATTTTCCCTTTCTTCATCGCGGCGGTCGTCGCCGTCGCCGTCGTATTCAGGCACGAGATCAAGGCCTTCCTGGGGAACAAGGAGGTTTTCAGGAATTGGCTCCGCGACCGGGAGGAATGGGGAGTCCCCCTGTTCGTCCTGATACAGTTCATCCAAGTCGTGATATTCATCATACCGGGCGAAGTGGTGCAGATCGCCGGCGGCTTCGCGTACGGCGCGCTGCAGGGAATGCTCTGGTCCGTCGTAGGAATCACCGCGGGTTCCATCGTCAATTTTTACGTGGCTCGCGCGCTCGGCAGGCCTTTCATCGAATCGATCGCGGGGAAGAACCGCATCGCCAAGTTCAACGCCTTGATAACCTCGAGGCGGGGAGAATCGGCGTTCTTCCTCTTCTTCCTCATCCCCGGTATCCCGAAGGACATGCTCTGTTATGCCGCCGGCCTCTCCCGCCTCGGCTTTCCGGCGTTCCTTCTCCTCTCGGGCCTCGGTCGGTTGCCCGGTATCGCGGTCTCCGCCATCATGGGCGACGCGGCGGGAGACGGCAGATGGGTGGTTTTCATCGTGATCGGAGCCGTTTCCATCGCGCTCCTCGCGCTGGGACTCATGTTCAGGGAACGGCTCCATTCGCTCATCGAGCGGCTCGCCAGCTATCGTAAGAAGTAGGACGATGAAGATGGTAATCGAACTGACTGACCTCTCGCGGGATCCCAGGCATTTCAAGACAGTCGACGCTTTTACGGAGACCCTCTGGGCTCCCTTCATGCTTCAGGATCCCGTCGCGTACGAGCATTGGATGGAAATGATTGAAGGCCGGCCCGAATGGCAGATCATCCTCCTCGCGGACGGCGAACCCGTCGGACAGGCCAATTCCATGCCCTTCGTCCTCGACCGTTCCGTTAAGGAGCTTCCCGACGAGGGCTGGGAGTGGGTATTCCTGAAAGCGATCGAGGATATGAAAGCGAGACGATCCTGCGACGCCGTTTCGGGGATACAGATCGCGGTGAAGAAGGAATTCCAGGGCAAGGGCTTGAGCTCCGTCCTGGTGGCGGAGCTCAAGAAGCGCGCGAAGGCGGCGGGGTTCATGGAATTCGTGGTGCCCGTTCGTCCGACGGGAAAGTGCCGCTATCCGCTCATCCCCATGGCCGATTACGCCTCGTGGAAGCGTAACGACGGCCTTTCCGTCGATCCCTGGATTAGGACGCATCAGCGGCTCGGAGCGAGCATCGTGAAGCCCTGCGAGCGCGCCATGACCATCACAGGCAGCGTTGAGGATTGGCGTGGATGGACGGGCATGGATTTCCCGGGCACGGGTATGTACGTGGTGCCCGGCGCGCTCGTCCCCGTGCGCATCGACATCGATCGAGATGAAGGCCGGTACGTCGAGCCGAACCTCTGGATCAGGCACGATCTCGGGTAAGCGCGGAGATTCTTCGAGACGCGTTTATTGAGTAATGGCGGTAGCGGAACCCCGTCTAAAGATCGAAACGCGAACGAAAAGGCGTTAGCCCGGCCGATGCGGAAATAGATGTCTCCCGCATCGGCCTTTTTTCGTCAAGACTCTCGTTACAGGAGGCCGTCCTTGAGGGCGCCGAACACCTTCTTGATCATGTTGGAGGCGTAGGCGACCGGGTTCTTCCGAATCTTCCCTTCCTCTTCGGCGACCTTGCGGAAGAGGCCGTCCAGGGCCTTGTTGGTGGCATAAGTCGCGAGATCTACGGTGACCTTAGGCATCGGTTCGGGTTTGCCCACGAGGCGGGCCGCGGAGTTCACCGGGCCCCCCGCTCTGTTGTAGGCGTTCGCGAGGGTCTCCCAGGACTGCTTGGCGGACATGTTCATCACGAGGGGCTTGGAGAGGGCGCCGTCGACCTTGGGACGATAGAGGTTGAGGAGCTTGGCGCGAGTCTTCGACTCGAGGTAGTCCGTCGCCGCGCGGTCGCCGCCCTTTACGATCGTGATACCGTCCGCGATGGTCATGGACGTGATCGCGTCCACGAAAATGGGCACGACGTCCTTGGCGGCCTCCTCCGCCGAGCGGTTCAACCTGAGCACTACGTCGTCGATGAGCTTCTGGCCCTGGGGGATTTTTCCGACGGAATCGATCATCGGCTTGGCCTCGGGGGGGAGGAGGATCTTGAGGAGGGCGTTCCCGAAGTAGCCGTCTTGAGCCGAGAGCTGTCTGCTCGCGCTCCCGATGCCCTCCTTGAGGGCGTCGCGAAGGGCGGAGATCGCCTCCTCGTTCGTGACCCTGGCGACGGGCGAGGAGCCGCCCTTGACGCCCGGGATCAGCGAGCTGATGTCCGAAATACAGGAAGTGAGCGCGAGGGCGGCCGCGACGGCGAGGGCGGCGAACGGGATCGACAGTTTGCGCTTATCCATGGATTTGCTCCTTCTTGCGGAGAGTATAACGCGGAAAGCCCTTGAAAGCCCGCGATATTCCCAGTCGTCGCGCCGGACCGCTCGGCGGCATGCCGCCAGGATCGCTCACAGTCCTCGGCGCTTGGCCTCGTCCCAGAGGGCGTCCATACGCTCGAAGGATTCGCGCGACATGGCCTCTCCCTTCTCCTTCATGGTCTTCTCCACGAACTTGAAGCGGTTAATGAATTTGGCGACGCAGCGGTGGAGCGCGATCATGGGGTCGACCCCGAGGAAGCGCGCTATGTTCACGACCGAGAAGAGGAGATCGCCGATTTCCTCCTCGCGCCGATCATGGCTTTCACCCGAGGCGGCCTCGCGGGCCTCCTCGAGCTCCTCTTCGACCTTGGCCCACACGTCCTCGACGCGGAGCCAGTCGAAGCCGGCCTTGGCGGCCTTCTTCTGGAGCTTGTACGCGCGCTCGAGCGGAGGAAGGGCGTGGGACACCTCGTCCATGAGGGAATCCTTCTTACCCCGGCCTTCCACTGTGGCCTTAATCTCGTTCCATTGCTTGACCACGGCGTCCGGCGTGTCCGCGTCGGACTCGCCGAAGACGTGCGGATGCCTGCGGATGAGCTTGTCCGAGAGGCCGTCGAAAACCTCGGATACGGTGAAGGCGCCTTCCTGCTCGTACATATATGAGAGCATCATCGCGAGGAGGAAGACGTCGCCGAGTTCCTCGCGGACGTGAGCGGAGTCGCCCTCGTTGATTGCCTCGACAGCCTCATAAGATTCTTCGATGAGGTTCCCGCGCATCGTCATGGGCGTCTGCTCGCGGTCCCAGGGGCAGCCATCAGGGGCGCGAAGGCGCTCCACTACGCCGAGGGCGCGAATGAAGGAGTCGGAGGTCTTTGGGTCCATGGGCGATTCTACGCGGGCGCGGGGCGGCGTGGCAAGCGCGGGCGCGGAGTCCTCGGGCGGTCTCCGCGTCGTCAATGTTTTTAGTGAACCCGCCGCGGCCGCGGATCAGTCATCGATCTTTATGCTGCTGCTTCCCTTGGATATTTCCTTGACAACTTCGGGAGCCCCGGAATACGAGACGCGGCTCGCGCCGGTTGCCTCGATCGAGATTTTTTCCTTCACGGCGCCCAAGCGTACGCGACTTGCGCCCTCGGCGACGATCTCGGCTTCTAAAGTCGTGAAGTCCTTCGCGGCGAGCTTCGAGGCGCCCTCGAGCTCCGCGGAGATGGATTCTGCTTTTCCGGAGATCTTGAGGGTGGACGCGCCCTCGAGCCTCGCGGCGATGGAGTCAAAGGATCCTTCGATATCGATGGTAGACGCGCCGGCTGCCTCGAGCCCGGCTATTCCGTACGCGAACTCTCCTTCGAGCCTGGAGGCGCCCGAGAGCTCGACCTTGAGCTCATCGCCCTTGAAGGCGTCTGCGATGCGGACGGTCGAAGCGCCCGATACATCCAGGCTTTCTATGATGGGCATCGTTATGACGACTTCGCACTTGGGGCTCCTCTTCATGGCCGATCCCGGCTTGAAGCCGAGGGTGAGGACGCGGCCGTCCACCTCGGCGATGAAATCGTCGCGGAGGTTCGAATCGAGCGTAACGCGGCAGGTATGGCTCCTCGCGTTCTTGATGACGACGCGCAACGCGTGCGAGGCCTTGACGGACGAGAAGCCGCGGACCTCCGCGTTGAAGGTGACGAGCTTGCCGTTCCCCCACTTCGCGGCGAAGGCGGACCCGGCGGCCGCGAGGGCGAGGATGGAAACGATGGCGAATGATCTGTGCATGGGATACTCCCATGGAATGGATGCCGTCCCGTCCCGCTTATCGGCCGATCGTCCTCGGAGCGCCGTTACGGCCGCCCGGACTCGCCTCCCCGCGCGCGACCGCCCGCGACGCGCGACGGACGCGATTCGAACTGGACGTGCTTGACGGAAAAAAGATACCGCGAAACAGCGCGTTCAACAATAGGAAAACCGTTCAGCCCTTATAGTCGAGCATCCGCCGTATCGCGGCCCGGGCCGCGTCCGCCACGCCTTTTTCCACGTCCACGACGGTTTTTCCGTCCCGGAGGCATTCGTAGACCTTTCTCAGGGTCGTTTTCTTCATGTTGGGGCAGATCATCGCGCCGGGGAGGAGTGCGTGGAATACCTTCCCCGGATTGTCGGAGCGCAGGCGATAGAGCATTCCCTCCTCGGTACCGATCACGAACTCCGTACCTGCGGATGACTTAGCGTAG